>NZ_JBHYJB010000021.1:0-165491 GCF_042740175.1 Streptomyces sp. NPDC059009
GTGGTCTGAAGAAGTACAACGAGTACAAGACCCAGGACGAGAACCACCTCCTGGAGACCACCGGCAAGGAGCTGCGCAAGCTCATGAGCTGGGTCGATGCGGAAGCGTGAGTCGGCTGAACTCGCCGGGCCGCACCGCACGTCGCCCCAGGGACCGTCGTTCGCCGCCCTCCTGCTGACCAGCCACCAGCGGCTCGTCGGCGAGCCTCTCACCCACCACTCATGGCCTTCCGACACCACGGCCGCCGACTGGCTCCACGACCAGGCGCCGTTCGGCCTGCTGGCCCACGACACAGCGGCCGACCCTCGGTTCGTGTACGCGAACCGGACGGCGCAGCGGTGCTTCGGCTACGCCTGGGAGGAGTTCATCGGCCTGCCCTCCCGACTGTCCGCCGTACCGGATGCACAGGAGGACAGGAACGCCTTCGTGGAGTCGGTCAGCGCCTGCGGATACGCCACCGGATACCGGGGCAGGCGGGTCACCAAGAGCGGCCGACCGTTCTGGATCGAAGACGTCACCATGTGGAACCTGCTGGACGCCGACGGCTCGTGTCACGGCCAGGCCGCCGTATTCCGCTCCTGGTCATCCGTCTGAGCCGTACCGTCAAGTGGTC
The DNA here is from genome assembly GCF_042740175.1 of Streptomyces sp. NPDC059009. Classification (NCBI taxonomy): domain Bacteria; kingdom Bacillati; phylum Actinomycetota; class Actinomycetes; order Kitasatosporales; family Streptomycetaceae; genus Streptomyces; species Streptomyces sp. NPDC059009. The sequence goes on from NZ_JBHYJB010000021.1 coordinate 614, forward strand.
ACCGACTCCACGCCTCGGTGCCCGTCACAGGAAAGGCATCCGACATTGCGGCCGCCCCATGACTCGCTGAGAAGGCTGCTCGACGGCCCGGACATCGTCCTGGCCCCGGGAGCAGCCGACTCCCTCACCGCCCGGCTCGTCGAGGCCGCGGGCTTTCCCGCCGTGTATATGACGGGCTTCGGTGCCACGGCCGGCAGGCTGGGCATGCCGGACATCGGCCTGCTCAGCCAGACCGAGATGACCGAACACGCGCGCAACATGACGCGCGCGGTCTCGATCCCGGTGATCGCGGATGCCGACACCGGCTACGGCGGACCGAGCAACATCGACCGCACCGTGCGCGAATACGTCCAGGCCGGTGTGGCGGCGATCCATCTCGAGGACCAGGTCGCGCCGAAACGGTGCGGGCAGCTGAGCGGCATCCGCCTGATGGATGCCGAGAGCGGCGTCAGACGCCTCAAGTGCGCGATGGCGGCGCGTGGTTCCGACGGCCCGCTGATCATCGGCCGTACCGACGCCCTGCCCGCCGAGGGCCGAGCGGAGGCGATCCGGCGGGCGCGCCTCTACCAAGAGTCCGGCGTCGACCTGGTCTTCGTCGACGGCATCAAGACGATCGAGGAACTGGAAGCGGTGGCCGAGGCCGTTCCCGGCCCCAAGGTCGTGTCCGTCGTGGACGGGAACGAGACGGCCACGCTGACGGCCGCGGACCTCCAGGAGCTGGGCTTCTCCCTGGTCGTCTACGCGGTGACGGCCCTGTTCACCGCGACCCGGGCGACCGCGGACGCTTTGGCCCACCTCAAGAGCTCGGGAAGCCCTGCCGGTGGGCCACCGCAGCACACCTACGACGAGTTCTCCGCGATCGTGGGACTCGACGTCCACAAGGACCTCGACGACCGCTACGGCAGTTGACCGCTGACCTCGGCCCCACCCGTTGCCGAGACCGGAGCCCCCGGCGCGGTGCAGGAGTCACCTTTCGACGCCGCATCGGCATCTCTTGCCGAGCCGCCGGGCCGAGGGCGCCGCATAGCCTCGGCGGCGAATCGAGACGCGTGGAGGAACCTGTGTACGCCCATGAACGCCCGGGAACGGCACGCAAGAGGCGCTCCAAGGGTGTGAATTCGGTGGGCGAGGGGCGCGCCCGGGCGCAGCGAGGCATGCGGGACGTACAGCGCGAGATCGAGGAGCGGGCGCGGAACAGCCATCCCGGGGCAGAGCCTCGTGGACGCGACCTCCGTCGTATGACGGCACCTCAGTTCCTGACGTGGGCGACGGCCTTGGCATCGGCCCTCGCGGGACCCACCGCCCCTGCCCGGGCCCCGGCCTCTGCCCGGACCCCGGCCTCGCCCGGGGGCGGTACGGACGTGCCGGAGGCCGAGGCGGCAGGGCCGGGACCGGCGGCGGAAGTCACCGCTGCAGCACAGGATTCCCGGCGGACGCGCCTTGGCTGGCTCGAACCCCATGTACGGGCCCGTGCCGCCCTGCACCAGCAGCCGGCCGTTCCGGCGTGGCTGCTCCCCTCCGCGGGCGCCCACCCCCTGCCACGTTCGGCACCGCCGCCCCTGCGGAGCACATGGGCGCAAGAGGCGGCTGCCGAGGAACCGGTGGCGATGACCCCGGAGCAGGAGTCCGTCGACGCGGTCCTGACCCATATGCACGCCCCGAACCTGACCGTGGCCGACCTCTGGATCTCGGAGTTCGGCAACCCCGACATCACGGCGAGCACCGTGGTACGGGTCGTCTACTACGACCGGGATCCGGGGCACGGCCGTGAGATCCCGCGGAGTGCGGACTACACGGTCCGGGACATCATCGAACCCGGCTTCAAGGAGAACTTCGCGGGCAGTCGGCCGCCGGGTGCCCATGGCCCCGACCCGATCTTCGGGTTCGTCGACTGGCCGAGCGGAATGAGAGAGCAGGGAGAACAGCTGGAGTGGGGGATGCCGGTGGGCTTCTCCGTGCACGCCGACGAGACGCTCGACGACCTGATGGCCCTCGAAGCGGCGGACTCCGTGGCTCTGGAGGCAGAGGGCGCCGCACGGTCGTCCCTCGCGTCACGCCGACGGCGGGCGGTGCGGGACGGGGGCGCGTATCTGTCGAAGCTGACCACCAGCCTGAACGCGAACTCCACCGCGGACAGAGCTCAGGCGGGGCAGGACTACATCGACGCGACGATCAGGAAGGTCCTGAAGTCCGTCAGCACGTCGGACGCCGCGGACACCGTCTCCCTCGACGACCGGTTCACGGTCACCTATCTGGAGAAGCCGTCGACGGGCGGCACCGGTCTGCGCCGCTCGGAGAAGTTCACGCTCCGCCAGTTCGCCCTCGGAGCGCCCTATCGCACGTGCATGCTGCGGCTCGGCCTGTCCGTCGGCATCCTGAGGATCACACCGCCAGGGAACGCGTTCCCCACCGCCGTCTTCGAGGCGCTGAAGTCGGAGCGCGTGCGCTCGGGAATCGCCGCGGAGTTCGCGGCGGACGCCGACCGGTTGGCGGCGTCCAAGGAGTTCAAGGACTCCTTCAAGGACCTGCCGAAGGCGAGGATCCGCGGTGTCGTGGCCAAGGTGCTGGTCAACAGCCCGAGCATGTTCGCCAGGACGTTCGCCGCGCGCTGGCTCCAGGGCGAGACCAAGGAGCGCCTCGTCGTGTTCCAGAACAAGGTGGTGCCCGGCCTCGTCGCGATCGGCACGAACGAATACAGCCTGCTCGTCTCGGCCTCGACAGGGGAGTCGTACTTCTGGCGCAAGGACGACGGCACGGACCGGTTCGCCACCTTCATCAGCAGGCAGCTGTCCGACTTCGACGCGGCCGCGGCACGCCCCGACGACTACAAGCCGCAGGTTCCGTCGTCCCGGTTCACCATGCTGGGCTGGGCTCAGCGGCAGATGCAGCGCTCGACGTGGGACCTCACGGTGCCGCGGATCTCCTTCCGCGGCGCGGCCGATGTGTTCGGCGACCTCATGAAGGCGGAGGTCGGCAAACTCAAGTCGAATCTGAACTCCTTCGTCTACAGCGGCGATGAACAGCGACGCGAGCTCAACGCGCAGTTCGGCCGCGCCATGATGCAGGGCGGCGAGGTCCTGATGGTGGTCGCGGCCGCGGCGATGACCGGCGGTGCCGGAGCCGTGGCGGCGTTCGGGTCCGGCCTCGGATTCGGCTTCGGAGCCGCGCACTTCGACGAGAAGGTGGCCGAGAACGCCGATCAGGGCGATGTCTACCGCCAGGCCATGGAGGACGCGGAGCTCGGCCGCATCCTGACCGGCATCACGTCCGGCGCCGACTTCCGCCAAGCGCTCTCCGCGATGCGCCGGGGCGTCAGGGGCGCCACGAACAAGCTGTCCCAAGCGGTGCGCAACGGCGTGCGAGCCGCTCAGGAGAACGTGCATCTGATGCGCATGGCACCACGGGCCCGGTCGGTTCACCTGGCCGCGGCAGGCACGGGCAGCGCGGGGTTCACCGGCAGTACGGCGCGAGGCGGCGCCACGGGGTGGATCGCTCACGTGCAGGAGGCGGCGGGAGTGATCCCCGCAGGGGAAGCAACGGCGCTGCGCGGCGTGACGCCGTACAGCTTCGAACCGCTTCTCGGCGGCGCGGGGAAGCCGATCGAGAACGCACGGAGCCTCGCGCGGCTGGACGAGGGCTATCGGGTCGCCTTCGTCGTCGAGGAGAACGGCCGCCCGAAGATGATCCACTCCATGTTGAGTCTCGGCAGCGGAGAGATGGCGGGAGTCGGCAACACGGGCATCAAGGCCGATCTGTCGCCCGGCTTCGCCAGGGTCGATGTCGGCGCGGACGACGTGGTCCGCTTCTCGGACGACGGGGCTCAACTCGCCGACGGGCGACGGGTGAAGATCTACGCCGAGACCGGCACCCCGGAATTCCGGGTCGAGGCCCGTCGGCCCGCCGTCGACGCGGCGCCCCTGGAGGCGGCGGACGCGACGATGACGCGGGATCTCCTCACGGACATGCGCCGCAACACGGAGATCAACGGCTATGTCCTCGATCCGAAGGAGAAGTGCTACGCACTCCTCGACCCGGTGCAGAAGTACGTCGGCTCCCATGGATTCACCGACATCAGATACCGGGGCATGGGCCTGTGGGACAACGGCCTCACCGACAAGCCCGCCACCCACTTCGCCGTCCTGGCCGACCGCGGCGGACGGACCTTCGTGTTCGACCTGTCGGCAGGGCAGTTCGCGAACAAGGGCATGCGCGGGCTCGACGGTCCCCTCATCACCACCGAGGCGAACTGGGCCAAGGCATTCCAGGACAGCACCTCGCGCAAGCTGATCAAGTACCAGGACTTCGCGACCATCAGCGAGGCCAACGACGCCTTCCGCTCGACGAAGCCCCTCGAACCCTTCGCCTACAGGTCGGGGGCGACGGTCCTCACCGCGCCGAGCTGGTACACGAACGCGGTCGGATGAGGCGCGACCGGTCCGCTGCGGGCCGGGGCAACGACGGGCCCCGGCCCGCGCCGCTCACCCCTCGACCGCCCTGCGGTCGACGACGGTGCGCAACTTCCCGCTTCCCGCGGTGCGTTCGAGATCCCGCCCGTCGACGAGCTCGACCGTGCAGGTCAGCAGCTCTTCCTCGGTGACCGCCGCGCCGAGTTCCGCGATGGCCGCCAGGAACACGGCTCGAGCCTCCTCGGGGTCCCCGGCGTACTCCCGGTCCAGGCGGACGGTCAGCTGCTCGGCGGCGGCCGTGGAGCTCAGCACCAGCTGCAGCTCGCCGCGGTAGCCGAGCCGCTCCTGCGCGGTCTCCACGAAGCGGCGGTAGTTGTAGAAGTACGTGCCGATGCGCACCACATCGCCGTAGCGGCCCAGGAGTTCGATGCGCGGGGTGTGGCTGCCGCAGGGGCAGACGCCCTCGACGGCACGGCCCAGGTCGCCGATCTCGTAGCGTTCCAGGCGCTGGCCGGAGCGGGTGCGGCTGGTGAAGACCAGTCGGCCCGGCTCGCCCGCGGGGACCGGCCGGTCCTCCTGCGGATCCAGGATCTCCAGGGTGTGCAGCTCGGTCAGGACGTGGTGCACCGAGCCCTCGGCGTGGGTGCACTGGTGGCCGAGCGGCCCCAGGTCCGTGCTGCCGTAGGAGGCGGAGCGGATGACCTCGACGCCGAAGCGGTCGGTGAGGATCCGGCGCTGCTCGGCGGTGAAGTGCTCGCCACCGTAGAAGACCTTGCGGATACCGCCGTACGAGCGCAGCACCTCGCCCTGCGCGTGGAAGAGCTGCCACAGGTAGGAGGGCATGCCGAAGACCGTGTCGGCGCGGTGGGCGACCAGGGCCTCGGCGACCGCGGCGTGGTCGGTGCCCGCGGCCATCGGGATCTGGGTGGCGTTCAGCCGCTCCAGGATGGAGAAGAAGCTGATGAACCCGCCGTACATGCCGCCGCAGTAGAAGAGGTTGGCGGCGCGGTCGCGGGCCGGGTCGAACCCGGCGGCGAGCAGACCGTGCGCTGCGGCCCGCATCTGGGTGTCGTAGTCGGCGTTGGTGAACACGGACAGCGCCGGGGCCCCGGTGGTGCCGCCGCTGCGGAAGTACAGGTGGGCGTGCTCGGGCGCCAGCGACGCCAACTGCCCCTGTACGCCCGCCTTGTCGAGCAGGGCGCCGGTCGGCGCTGCGGGGGAGGGCGGGGCGGCGACGAGGTCGTCCAGGCAGGCGGTGGTCGTGAACTCCTCGCCGGTCCGGACGCTCACCCGGCGGCTGTAGCGCTGCAGGGCGTAGACGCCGTCGTGCGGCTCGCCGTCGTAGCTGTCCAGCATCGCGCCGACCGGGGTGACGCGCAGTGCGCCCGCCGTGAGGAGGGTGCGGGAGAGGCGGGCCGTGTCGGCGCGCCCGGCGCCGACGGCGGCGGTCTGGAGGTAGCGGCGCATCGGCCGCAGCGTGGCGGTGATGTCCCGGGCGGGCAGCGGCTTGACCCAGATGCTGCGGTGCAGCGGGGAGGCCGTGAGCGCGGGCCGGGTGTCGGCCAGGACCCGCCAGGTGCCGTCCTCGGCGGCGATGACCTTCGTCAGGCCCAGGTGCTCCTCGAGGCGGGCGAGGAGTTCGGTGGTGGTGATCTCCGCCTGCTCGGCGGCGTCCAGCGCCGGAACCTGGACCGAGACTTGGTCCGCGTGCCCTGCGGCAGCCAGTGCCGCGGCGGACGCCTTGGCCAGGACAGGAGCGAAGTCCTCGGCGAACGCGAAGACTTCCCCGGCGTCCTCGGTGTCCAGATAGACCACCTGCGGACTGGAGCACGCCTGCTGGTCCAGGCGGCACACGTCCGCGGCCAGGGCGGCCAGGGTCGCCGGGTCGTGCCAGGCGTCGCGGGTCAGATAGGCCAGGGAGATCTTGTGGCCCCACTCGACCAACCGGCAGCCGGGCGAGGCGAGTTCGGCCACGGAGGCCACCGCGTCCTCGCCGCCCCACACCGCGATCGCGTCCGCCGGTGCGCACATCAGGCGCAGCCACTCCCGGCGGGCGGAGGGGAAGCGCAGCGCGACGATACGGCGGGCGAGCGCGCCCGTGGGGTCGGCGGCCGCCAGTTCGGCGAGCAGGTGCAGGGCGAGCGGGCTGTCGCCGCCGCTGGTCTTCAAGACGTTGACGTTGCCTGCCAGGAGGCCCTCGACGACGCTCAGCGGGGCGACCGCCGCCGCGTTGCCGGGCGCGATGTGCGCCAGCAGGCCGACCGGGGCCCACGCCTCGAAGACGGTCTCGCGGGCGTCGGGGCGGGTCAGCCTGCCCGGACCGGTGCCGCCCAGCTCGCGCCGCAGCTTTCGCTCCAGGGCGGGCCGGGCGAGCGCGACGGACAGCTCCGTGAGAGTCGCCTCGGCCACGCACAAGTCGCCGGTGGCTGCGGCAAGTTCAGCGCTGAGCCGGTTCCGTACGGGATTCTCGGTGTCGCGCAGCGCGTCGCTGAGCGCGGCGCAGGCGCTCAGGACGGTCTCGGTGGGCAGGGGGTCGGCGAGGGCCCGCTCGACCAGGGCCGGGAGGTCCGCCAGCCGGGCGGCGGCTTCGTCGTCGCCGATGAACTCGCCCTGCCAGTAGTGGAGTTCGCTGGTCACTGAGGGGGTCGCTTCCTTGCTTGCCGTCGTGCCGGTGGTCGTCTCCGTGGTCGTCGTCACCGTGTTCATGCGTGTCCCTTCAACAGCTCGGCCGCGGCCACCGCGCAGCTGCGGTTGCGGCTCACCCCGGCGCGTCCGTGGACGGCGAACCACGGGGTGGGCAGCGGGCAGCCGCACTCCTCGGCGGGGTGCAGCGAGGCCAGGTCGCCCATCACGACGCTCTGCGCCGGTACGGAGGTGATATACGGCGAGACCAGCTGCAGGAACCCGCGCTCCCCGTAGCCCAGGGGCCGCAGGGTGCGGGTGTCGCGCACCGCGGCCCGCGACCACACGGGCACGTGCAACCGGTGCTCGGCGCACTCGATGTAGGGCACGCAGTGCTCCACCGAGCCGAACGTGTCCCGGATCCGCTCCGGTGCGACGCCGAGGAGCTCGGTGACCCGCGCGTAGAACTCCGCCTTGCCGATCTGCCGGTCGGCGTGCGACTTCCAGCCGCCGCCGAGGACGACCAGGGAGCCGGCGGGCAGCTCGATCGGCGGCATGCCCTGGCCGCGCATCCGCTCCAGGGTGAAGTGGAGGAACGCGGGGAAGCCGAGGATGCGGACCGGCAGGCCCTCCTCCGCGTACTGGCGCAGCGCCCTGATGCAGCCGTGCACATCGAACTCGTGGCCCTCGCCGGTGTGCCGCAGCGCGTGCGTGACGCCCTTGGCGGGGGCGAAGTCGCACAGGTAGTTGTCGGTGAAGGACGTACCGAGCTTCATGCTCGGGGCCGGTTCGTAGCTGTAGAGCAGGTAGTTGACGGGCTGCTCAGGGGTGATCCAGCCGTAGTGGTCGAAGATCCGGGCCACCATGCGCTGCGCCGAGCGGATGGTCCACTCGTCGAAGAACATCTGCGACTTCTGGCCGGTGGTGCCGGAGGAGGTCAGATGCAGGAAGACGTCGTCGCGGGGGACGGAGAGCACTTCGTGCCGCTTGAAGAAGTTGGCGTGGATCAGCGGGGTGCGGATGTCCGCGCCCACCGTCGGCGCCGGGGCCTCCGGCGCGTCGGCGAGCAGCGAGCGGAAGAACGGTGAGCGGGCCGCGTGCCAGTCGTTCGACTCGTCCATGGCGGCCGCGAACAGCGCGTCGGTGCCGGGGCCTTGGGCATACGGCTGGGTCAGGTCGCAGAGCCGCTGGACGTGCGCCAGGGCCTGCGGGTCCGGTACTTGAACAGGGGCGAGATAGGGGGTGGTGTCGGTGTTCACAGGGCGACCTCGTGACGGGGCAGATAGGTGGCGGCCCAGGCGGTCAAGTAGGCGCTCACATAAGGCTGGAGCGGCCCGCTGACGGCGAGGGTCCGGAAGTCGATCTGACGGCTCGTGCGGGAGAGCACGACGTAGTCGTGGAAGCGCTCGCCGATGCGGCGCATGGCCGGGTAGACGGCGCTGGGGACGAAGCCCGCGGCCAGGAAGGCGGTCAGGCTCGCGGTGTCGGACAGCGGGAGCAGCGTCTCGACGTAGTCGGCGCCGGCCCGCGAGACCGTCGCCATCAAAGGCTCCAGGGCGTGCGTGACCGCGGCCGGGTAGGGGTGCACGGCGACCAGCGCGCAGCTCCCGGCGACCGGGTCGAGGTCCACATACGCCTCGAACGCGCCGTCCGGCGGCACCAGTACGGCGTTGGGTGCGTGCAGCGGGTAGTAGCGGCCGGCCGGGTCCGGGAAGAGCTCCAGGAAGCGTCGGCGTACGAACCCGGGCGCGCCGACCACTTCCAGCTCGGCGGTGGGCCCGGCGGCCGGACCCTCGGGGCGGGCCGAGCCCAGCGTGTCCGAGGGCAGTACGTGGGTGTACGGGACGCCGGTGCTGTGCTCGGCGGCGGCAAGGAGCGGCCCGAGCGCGGCGGGCGCCCGGGACACCGTCTCGCGCCGGGGCAGCACCCCCTCGGCGAAGCGGGCGAACAGTCCGAGGCTCTCGCAGCCCGCCACCTCGGCGGCGTTGGGCAGCAGTCCGAGCGGCCTGAACCCGTGGCGGACGACGACGTGTTGGGGCCCCTCGGTGACCATCCGCACGGTGGCGTACACGGAGTCGAGGCGACCGGTGGCGAAGGCCGCGCCGCACACCGCGCCGGTGAGACGACCGGCGAGGCCGCCGCGACGGCGCTCCGGGTGGACCGCGAGGCCCACGAGCTTGCCGATGCGGCTTCCCGGGTCGGTCTGCACGACCGCCGAACCCGCGAGCTCGCCGGTCCCGGGGAGCCGGGCGGTGAGCCAGTGGGTGTGCGGGTCGGTGATCAGGCGGCGCATCACCGCGGGGTCGCTGCCGAGCGGCACCGGATACCCGTGGCCGTAGACGTCGAAGTACAACTGCCGTAGTTCCGCGATGTCCTGGAGCGCCGCGGGGGCGAGGGTGACGGTCATCGGGCACCTTCGAGGGAGGCGGGGGCGGCGCAGATGTCCTCGGTGGCGGTGTCCTGAGGGCTCGGCGGGGCTGTCGCGCCGGATACCGCGTCCCCCTCCTCCGTAGCCGCGCGCCCTCGCCGCCCGAGCAGGAACAGCGCCACCGCGACCGGTGCCAGACCCACGCCCTGGACCAGGCACAGCCAGCGCGCCTCCACGTGGTCGCCGAGCATGCCGAAGACCAGCGAGGACAGTGGGAAGGTCGCGCCCAACAGGGCCTGCATGACCGCGAAGAACCCGGGCTTGTCGGCGGCCGCGACCGACCGCTGGAACAGAGCGACGAAGCGTACGCCGATCACGCCGACGCACCAGCCCGCGACGACCAGCGACACCAGCGCCATGGCGAGGCCCGGCGCCAGCCCCGGCATCCCCAGCGCGAGCGCCATCAGCGCCAGGCAGGTCCCGCCGACCGTGGTCGGGGAGCCCGGCAGTCGCCCTCCGGTGAAGGAGCCGAGCAGGGTCCCCACGCCAAGGGCCGCCTCCAGCGCGGCGACCGTCGATCCCTGCCCCTGGAGCACGGAGCGGGTGTACAGCGGCATCACGACGAACACCGCCGTGGTGAAGACGTTCGCCGCGGCGAAGCAGAGCAACACCTGCCGGATGAAGGGTAGTTCGCCCAGGATCTGCCGCAGTGTACGGCGCGGCGGCACATCACCCGGCGCATCACCCGGGACATCCGCGGCAGCACCGGCGAGGGTCCGGGGGAAGCGGGTCACGGCGACGAGCACGGCCGCGGCGAGGTACGCGCCCGCGCACCCGGCGACGATGCCCGCCAGGTCCCAGGCGTCGACGAGGAGCGGTCCGAGGAGCCCGCCGGCCAGCCCGGCCAGGGACTGCGTGGCGAGTTCGAAGCCGGTGGCGGCCTCGATGTCGGCGTCCTCGACGAGTTCGGGGACCGAGGTGGTCAGGCACGGGTCGAAGAGAGCCTGGCAGCCCGCGAGGAGCAGGGCCGCCCCGTAGATCACGGCAGTGGGCGGCTGCGCCGCGTACGTCCAGGTGGCGGTCGCGGCGGCGACAAGACCCGCCACCGCCGCGGCGCCCGCGAGCACACTGCGATGCGGACAGCGGGCGATGACCCGCGCGACCAGCGGGACAAGGACCACCGGGGGCAGCGTGGAGACCGCGAGAAGGGCCCCGGAAGCGAGGCCCCGGTCGCCGCCCGCCGCCTGGCTGACCAGCCACCACACCACACCGACCTGGAACATCCGGGCCGCCGCCTGGGTGAGGACCTGAGCGGCCCAGACCGCCCCGAAGGCGGGGTTGCGCAGCACTACGGGCAGCTGCCGGGAGGATGCCGGCGCACCGCTCCTGCCGAGCGTCGTCATGACGCCATCCGTTCGTCCACGACGCGGATCAGCTTGCCCGAGCGCGCGTTGACGGCCAGCTCGCCGTGGCGCACCCACTCAAGCGACAGCGGGTGGATGTGCTGCGCGTCGACGGCCTCGCCGAAGGACGGGCGGTCGGCCAGGAGTTGCTTGCGGATCATGTCGCCGAGATCGCCGAGGTCACCGCGGCCACCGCGGTCGCGGATCCCGGCCGGGTCCCCGTCGCTCGCGAGGCGCAGCAGCAGGCCGTCCCGCCCGTCCCAGTGGCGCACCACCAGCTGCACCCCGGTCACCCGGCCCGCGGCGTCGGCCGCGCGGACGAGGTCCTGCACGTCCTGGGTGTAGAGCGAGACGGGCCCGACGCGGACGCCCTCCTGCGAGCGGCCCAGGATGCGGAAGTGCCCGGGGCCGGTGCCGGTCCACTCGGCGCGGTCGCCCGCCGGATAGCGCAGGACGGGCATCAGCCGCCGTCGCAGGTCACTGACCACGACCTTGCCGGGCACCCCGGCCTCGGTGATCGGTTCACCGCTCTCCTCGTCGAGGATCTCCACGACGGTGTACGGGGTGAAGGCGCGGTGCACACGCGGATCGCGCCCCGGCACGGCGCACCCCAGAAGGCCCGCGTCGACGCTGGCGTAACCCACCGAGCGGGGTCGGGCGTTGGGGAACGCGCGGGCGAGCAGCGGCTCCTGATCCGGGTAGAGGCTCTCCCCGCCGAAGAGGAGCAGCTCCACGTGGGGGAGTTGCCGTCCGGCGGCGACGAGGTGATCAGCGAGGGCGCACAGTGTGGTCGGGGTGCCCGCGACCACCTCCACGTCGAACTGCTCCAGGGTGTGCACCGTCGTCTCCAGGGGCGCGGCGCCGCCGATCGGCAGCCGGACGTTGGCGACGGGGGAGCGGTGCAGGGAGTCGAGGATGAAGGTGAAGCTGGCGTACAGGTCCCCGGCGTAGAAGAGATCGGCGACCCGATGCCCGGGGCGGAGCCCCGATTCCAGGAGCCCGGCGCCGAAGGCACTCGTGAACTCCCGCCATTCCTCACGGGTGTAGAAGGAGAACTTCGGCGCACCGGTCGTGCCGCCGCTCTTGAACACCACGGCCTCGTCGAGCGGCCCGGTGAGAAGCCGATTGCCGCGGGGTGTGTTGGCCTGCCAGAACTCTGCCTGCGGCGCGACCGGAAGCTGCGTGAGCTCTGTTGCACGGTCCGGGACTCCGGCATAAAGCTCGGCGTAGAAAGGGGATTGGCGTCTTACGAAACGTATGAGTTCCGTCAATGGTTGAACGGGCATCGATTCCTGCTCTGCGGCATACGAAGGAGACGAAATCCCCGGCAGGGGAGATCGCCTCGGTGGTTGAGGTGGCACTGGTGGCACTCGGCTGCCGGGGCCTGCCTGGGGCTTCGGTCCTGGGCGGCCCGCCGGAACTACGGAGTGCGACCAGGACATTACCGCATGGCGAATGCCCCGATTTTCCCGCCGGTGTGCGCCCGTCGCGCCGTGGAAGAAATCCGGCCAATGTGTGGGTGCGGGCTCACCTGGGAGGTGGGTGGCCCTGCCCGCGACTTGAGCCTGACTGCAAGTTCGCCGCTTATGGCTAATTCGGCTGAAAAGCAATCCGTGTACGTCACATATGTATTCGGGAAGCCTGATGGTCAATCAGTGATGCGCGTCACCATGATTCGACTCACCGTGATTCGGCTCACCTTTGTGGCGATGCCGTCATCCATCCATGGGAAGTGTCAACCTTCGGCTTCCGCCGCCCCTGGGGCGAGAAGTTAGTTTCACGCCAAGGGATACAGCCATATCGGCCACCGGCTCGCATGGCTCTCAAGAAGGTGGTCATGGTGACTCTTGAGCTGCAAAACAGCTGTGACGTGGTGGTGATCGGCGGCGGCGTCGCGGGCCTGAGCGGTGCTCAGGTGCTGGCAGGAGCGCGGCGCTCGGTCGTGGTGATCGACGCGGGTGCGCCGCGCAACGCCCCAGCCGACGGCGTGCACGGGCTGCTGGCCCTGGACGGGATCGCGCCGGGTGAGCTCTTGGAGCGCGGCCGGGCCGAAGTCCGCCGCTACGGCGGGCAGGTGTTGACCGGCGAGGTCACCGGGGCGGCTCGGGACCGTGAGGGCTCCTTCACGGTGTCGCTGGCCGACGGCCGCTCGGTCCGTACGCGCCGCATGCTGGTCACCACCGGTCTTGTGGACGAGCTGCCCGATGTGCCGGGACTGCGCGAGCGGTGGGGCAAGGACGTGTTGCACTGCCCCTACTGCCACGGGTGGGACGTCCGGGACCAGGCCATCGGTGTGCTGGCGAACGGCCCGTTGTCGGTGCAGCAGGCGCTGCTGTTCCGGCAGTGGAGCGACACCATCACATACCTCGCCCATACGAATCCGGAGCCGTCCGCCGAGGACGCGGAGCGGCTGGCCGCCCGTGGCATCCCTGTGGTGGACGGCGAGGTCGTGGCCGTCGAGACCGAAGGAGATCGGCTGACGGGAGTGCGCCTGGCCGTCGGCACGGTGGTCGACTGCGACGTCCTGATGGCCTCCTCACGGATGGTGGCGCGCGCAGGATTCCTCGCGGACCTCGGACTGCGTGCGGTGGAGCATCCGGCGGGCATCGGCGTCTACATCCCCTGCGCGGAGGGCGGGCGCACCAGCGTGCCCGGAGTGTGGGTCGCGGGCAACGTCACCAGTCTGGTCGACCGGGCCGCCGCGGCCGCGGCGGCGGGTGTCTCGGCCGCGGCCCAGATCAACGCCGACTTGGTCGAAGAGGAGACACGGGCGGCGGTCGCCGCCCATCGGGAGTCGTTCTCGGCCCCGGCCTGACCACGAGCCCGCGCATCGAGGCGTGCCCTCTCCGCCCGCCGACGCGCCACAGCCAGTGAATTTCTCAGGAGGACATGCCCCCATGTGCGGCATCACCGGATGGGTCTCCTACGACCGGGATCTGACCACCGAGCACGGAACGCTCGCGGCCATGGCCAAGACCATGGTCTGCCGCGGCCCGGACGACGACGGAGTCTGGCTGGACACCCACGCCGGACTCGGGCACCGCCGCCTGGCCGTCATCGATGTCGACGGCGGCAAGCAGCCGATGGGCGTCGAACGCGGCGGCCGCACCCTGCTGGTCACCACGTACAGCGGCGAGGTCTACAACCACCGTGAGCTGCGCGCCGAGTTGGCGGCGCTGGGGCACTCCTTCCGCACCGCCAGCGACACCGAGGTCGTGCTGCACGCCTATCTGGAGTGGGGCGCCGACTTCGTCGAGCGGCTGAACGGCATGTACGCCTTCGCCCTGTGGGACCCGCGCGAGCAGGAACTGCTGCTGGTCCGCGACCGGATGGGCGTCAAGCCGCTCTACTACTACCCGACCGCGGACGGCGTCCTCTTCGGCTCCGAGCCGAAGGCCATCCTCGCCCACCCGTCCGTGCGGGCCGCCGTGGACACCGACGGCCTCGCGGAACTGCTCGCGCTCACCAAAACCCCCGGGCACGCCATCTATCAGGGCATGAAGGAGGTCGTCGCCGGTCACGTCGTACGCGTACGCAGGCGGGGACTGACGACCCGCCGCTACTGGAGCCTTGAGGCCCGCGAGCACACCGACGACCTCGTCACCACCGTCGACCGGATCCGTGGCCTGCTCGACGACATCGTCACCCGCCAGCTCGACGCCGACGTGCCGCTGTGCACGCTGCTCTCCGGCGGCCTGGACTCCTCGGCCATCACCGCGCTCGCGCACCGGGAACTGGCGCGCCAGGGCGCCGGGCCGGTGCGCTCCTTCGCCGTGGACTTCGCCGGACAGAGCGAGAACTTCACGCCCGACTGGCTGCGGGGCACCCCCGACGCCCCCTACGCCCGCGCCCTCGCCGAGCACGTGGGATCCGACCACCGGGACATCGTGCTCGACACCGCTGCCCTGATGGACCGGGCCGGCCGGGACGCCGTGCTGAACGCCCGTGACCTGCCGACCGGCTTCGGCGAGGGCGACGTCTCCCTCTACCTGTTGTTCCAGGCGATCCGGGAGAGCTCGACGGTCGCCCTGTCGGGTGAGGCCGCGGACGAACTCTTCGGCGGCTACCGCTGGTTCCACTCCCCGGACCAGGTGCGCTCCCGCTCCTTCCCATGGCTTTCCCCCGTAGGCCCCCGCGGCGGCGCGGGTGGGCGCCCCAGCCCCCGCGAGGCCATGCTGGACGGCGGCCTGCTGGCCAGGCTGGACGTGCCTGGATACCGCGCGGCCCGCTACCGCGAAGCCCTCGCCGAGGTGCCGCGCCTGGACGGCGAGACGGGACTGGAGCGGCGCATGCGGGAGATCTGCCACCTGCATCTCACCCGCTTCGTGCAGTTCCCCCTGGAGCGCACCGACCGGATCAGCATGGCCACCGGCCTGGAGGTGCGCGTGCCCTTCTGCGACCACCGTCTCGTCCAGTACGTCTTCAACACCCCCTGGAAGGCGAAGACGTTCGACGGCCGCGAGAAGTCCCTGCTGCGTGCCGCCACGCGCGACCTGCTGCCGGTGTCGGTCGCCGACCGTGCGAAGAGCCCGTACCCCAGCATCCAGGACTCCCGGTACGACGAAGCCCTGCGAGGCGAACTGCGAGCGGTTCTGGCCGACCCCGGGGCGCCGGTGCGCGCCCTGCTCGACAGCGATGCCGCCCAGCGGGTCATCGCGTCGGCGAGCGGCGTCGAGCTGCGCATCGGCAGTGAGTTCGTCCTCGGTCTCGACGACTGGCTGCGCCGCTACGACGTCGTCCTGGACATCTGATCGCCCCTCTCGTGGGGAAGTTCGCACCTCTCGCGGAACGGAGACGCCATGCGCAGGGAAGCCCCGGTGATGAAGCAACAGGGCAGGTCCCAGAACGGTAAGCCGTGTGACGCATGGCTGGTCACCGGCTACGACGACGTCCGGGCGGTGCTGAGCGGCCCACACATCAGCAATGTCTGCCATGACGGAGGGGGAGTGGGCGGCGGCCAGGCCGGTGTCCTCGTGTCGATGGACCCGCCGGACCACACCCGCATCCGGCGCATGCTCACCCGAGAGTTCACGGTCAGGAGGGTCCAGGCCCTGCGGCCACGGCTCGAGGAGAACAACGCCTCGCAACTCGACGAGATGGAACAGGCGGGCCAACCGGCTGACCTGATGAAGGAGTTCGCGTTTCCGATCGCGTCGTTCGCCATCTGGGAACTCCTTGGCGTCCCGTACGAGGAACGGGTCGAGTTCCGGCGACGCAGCGAATTGCTGCTCGATGCGTCACTCCCGACGGAACGCCAGATGGAGAACTACCGCGAAACGCTCTCCTACATTTCCACTCTCGTCGCCGGACATCGACAGGAACCGGGAGGCGGGATCCTTGGACGGCTGATCAGTGAGCACGGGGACAACATCTCCGATGAAGAACTGGTCGGCGTCGGTTGCTTCCTGCTGGTCGGCGGACACGAGGCCACCGCACACGCCGTGGGACTCGGCACGCTGACGCTGTTGCAGCATCCGGAACAGCTGGCAGTCGTCCGAGAGGGCACAGAGGGTGTCCTGCGTACGGCGGTTGAGGAGGTCCTCCGCCACCCGGCCTTGATCCACACCGCAACGCCGCGATGGGCGACTCGGGACCTGACACTCGGCGGCCGGCTGATCAAAGCCGGCGACATGATCGTCCCCTCGATCGCCTCGGCCAACCGCGACCCGGGATTTCTTGAGGACGCAGACACGTTCAACGTGAAGCGCCCCGTGAGCCGACACCTGGCTTTCGGGTTCGGCGTTCATCAGTGCCTGGGACAGCAACTGGCCCGCATGGTCCTCACCATCGCCTTCCCGGCTCTGCTCCGCCGATTCCCGTCACTGCGCCTGGGGGTTTCCGAGGGCGACCTGCGATACCGGGCTCAAGGATTTGTCGGTGGCGTGGAATCTCTCCCGGTGGTCTGGTGACCAAAGTCCCTCGATCCTCCGAGGCGGGACGCATAAATTGGGCAGTGGGCGCACGGTCAACATCCCTTAATCCAGGGGTAGTTGAGCGCAGCGTGCGCGCCCTCCCGATATCAGAAAGGCCAAGAAGATGAATCACACCCCCGTGCTCGACGCAGCCATTGACCTGGACGAGTTCGAGCTCGACGTGAAGGCGTCGGACCAGCAGGCAGAGCTCGGTAACGAGCAGCAGATGACGAGCGGCATCGGTTGCATCTGCTGCCCCTTCTGACGGTGACGGGTCTTCGGGACCGAGCGGCGTGCCGGGCTCTTTCCCGAAGCCCTTCTCGTCGGGCACCCCGCCGCAGAAGCAGGAACACGAATCGGCAGGAGAAGCCGGCGCATGCGTTTTAGTGTCAGCGGCCCGGTCGTCGCACGGGTGTCGGTGCTGTCCCGTTCTCGCCTGTGGGACGGCGGCGACGATCGCTGCGCGGCCGATGAAGCGACGGCTGAACAGCTGGCCACGGCGGGGGAGACCGCACTGGCGGATCCGGTCTTCCGAGAAGCACTCCTGCTGGCGTCTCCGTCGCTTTTCGAAGCGGCGGAACGACTGGCTCGGAGGGAGATCAGCACCACGAGGGAAGCGCGCCGCACCCTGCTGTCCCTTCTCCGCTACCACCTGCGGATGGCAGGTCGTGCCGTCCCCTTCGGCCTCTTCGCCGGTGTGGCGCCGGTGGCCGAAGGCCCCACCGCGGTCTCTGTCGGCAGCAGCCACCGCAAAAGCGTGCGCCCGGACGCGTCATGGCTGCGGAACTTCCTTACGTCGATGGAAAAGGACCCCGCCGTCTCGGCAGGACTGCGGGCCCGAACCAACCCTCTGGCCGTAGTGCGGGGCGAGAGACTGACGCTTCCGCGGCAGGGCGACCGGGAGGCGACGTCGATCCGCCACACGAAGGCTGTCGCCACGGCGCTGGCGGAAGCGCAGTCCCCGCTCGCCCTGCCCGACCTGGCCGCACGCATCCACGACGCCTTCCCCCGCCAGCCGCACGACGTCGCGGAACGCCTCGTGCACTCACTGGTGACCCACGGATTCCTGGTCACCGACCTGCACCCACCGATGCGGGCGGTTTCCCCGCTCGACGACGTCCTGGAACGCCTGGAGCGTGCCGCTCCGCAGTCCGCCGCCGTGGGTGCCCTGAGATCTGTGCGAGAGTCCATCGCCGAATACGCCGCTGCCGAACCGGGCCGGGAACCGGAGAAACCGCGCGAGATCGCCCGCCGCATGCGGCAACTCCACGACAGCGCACACCCCCTGCACGTGGACGTCGCCGCCGACGCCTCCATCGCGCTGCCCCGCTCCGTCTCGACCGAGGTGGAAACCGCGGCCGGGGTGCTGTGGGGCATCACCCCGCACGCCGAGTGGTTCCCCGGACTCGAGGACTACCTTCAACGCTTCCTGGAGCGGTACGGCACCACACAGCTCGTACCCCTGGCCGAACTCCTGGACCCGGAGCGCGGCCTGGGACCGGTCGGCACGAGCAGCCCGATCGGCACGAGCGACGCGACGGCCCGGCCGGCCAGGTCCACCCCGCTCCGGGACAAGGCGCTGGCCGAACTGGCCGCGACCGCCGTGCGGGACGGGCTCCCCGAAGTCCTCCTCGACCGGGAGCGACTCCGCCAACTGGCCGTTCCAGGAAAGGAATCACCACCCCTGACCATGGATGTGACGGTGACCCTCCAGGCGTCATCGCCCCAAGCCGTGGACGCCGGTGACTTCCGTGTGGTGCTCGGCACCGGCAGCCACCAAGCCGGCGCCGTCAACGGACGGTTCTCCCACCTCCTGGGCGAACCCGTGGCCGCGCACTGCCGCCACGAGGCACACCGCCGCGATCCCCGAGCCCCGCACGCCGTACGTGTCGCCCTGGACTTCCACCCCCGCATGCCGCGCGGCGGCAACCTCACCCGGACCGGCGCCGCCGCCATGCCCACGGTCCACATAGGCACCTTCCACGACGACGCCCCGGACCAACTCGGCGTGGACGACCTCCACATAGGCGCCCACCAGGACCGCCTGTACGCCTACTCCGCCTCGCTCGGCCGCGAAGTACTGCCCGCGCGACTGGACATGCTCAACGACGAGCGGGAACTCCCCGCCGTACGACTGCTGCAGGCCATCGGCGGGGCCGGTCGCACGGCACTCCACGCGTGGAGCTGGGGCCCCGTCGCCGAACTGCCGCGCCTGCCCCGCGTCCGCCACGGACGGACCATCGTGTCTCCGGCACGCTGGAACAGCGCCTTCCTGTTGCCCGCGGCCGGCACCTGGCAGGACTGGCGCACTCAGGTGGACGCCTGGCGTGCGGCCTGGAGCGTGCCCGACCGGCTCTCCGTCGGCAACGGGGACCGCCGCCTGACACTGGACCTCCGCAAGGCGATGCATCTGCGTCTGCTCCGGGAGGAACTGCGGCGCAATCCGCACACCACCCTCCACGAAGCCATCGGCGCCACGCCCGACTCGTCCGGCTGGACCGGACACCCCACGCACGCCTGTGAACTGACCTTCTCCCTGCACAGCGACGGACCCGCCCCGGTACGCACCCACCACGGCTCCTATCCGCTCCGCGACACCGGTACGAGGTCCTACCCGCCCGGCAGCGCCTGGCTGAGCGCCAAGCTGTACGCCTCGCCGGCGCGCCACGACGAGATCCTCACGCGATGCCTTCCCCTGCTGCTCCGCGATCTGCCCGAGTCCATGGACCTGTGGTACTTCCTTCGCTACGCGGACCCCGACCCACACCTGCGCCTGCGCTTCCACGCCCGCCCCGACGTCCTCACCCGTGAGGCTCTCCCGGGAATCGGGGCCTGGGCCGCGGATCTGCGCGGGCAAGGGCTGGCACGCTCCCTGGTGCTGGACGAATACCGTCCCGAAACCGCGCGCTACGGCGGGCCCGAAGCGATCGAGGCCGCCGAACGCGCCTTCCACGCCGACAGCGTGGCCGTGCTCCAGCAACTCCAGGTCCTCTCGGACCCCGACTGCCCCTTCGACACCACCGTGCTGAGCTGCCTCAACTACCTCGACCTGGCACGCGCCTTGACCGGGCGCACCGACGCGCTCCTGCCGTCGTCCGCGACTCCCCGGCCGCAGCCGGACCGCCCTGCTCCGCGCGGTTCGCGTGCCCTGCTCGCCCGGCTCGGCGACGACTCGGACGACTGGGACGCACTGCGCCACGTGCCGGGAGGCGAACGCGTCGTGGAGAGCTGGCGCGACCGCGCATCGGCGGTCCGTGCCTACGGACAGGCCCTGCGCTCCTGCGGCGCGACCGCCCCCGCGACGCCGACGCCCCACGGTGTCCTCAGATCCCTCATGCACATGCACCACAACCGGCTCGCCTCCGGGACCGACGACGAGGCGACAAGCCTGGCGCTGCTCAGGGACTTCCTGCATGCCCGGCAGGCGCGCCGCGGGGGCCTGTGAAGACATCGCCTCACGGGGAGTAGAAGACGGGTCGGTCCTGGAGGTCCACGTTCACCACCTGACCGTCCGACTCCAGGGACTCCACGGCGGCGTCGGTGATGACCGTCGCCGCATATCCGTCCCAGGCCGAGGGGCCCTGCGGCTCGCCGCCCGCCGCAACGCCCGCGACCCACTCCCTGAGCTCCGTGTCGAAGGCGCTCGCGAACCGGTGCTGCCAGTCCTGGAGCACGGCCCTGCCATGGCGGCCCGCGCTGCGCAAGGAGACCGCGGCCGGGTCGGGCAGGCGGGCGACGCCGGTCTCGCCCACGGCCTCGCACTGGATGTCGTAACCGTACTGGCAGTTGACGAAGACCTCGAGGTCGATGCGGACGCCCCGCGCCGTCTCGAACAGCATGAACTGCGGGTCCTTGAGGTGCGGATGGCGCCGACCGGTCGCGCGAGGCGTCAGGACCTGTGCCGAGACGATCTCGTCGTCCAGGAGCCAGCGCAGCACGTCGATCTCGTGCACGGCCGTGTCCTGTGCGGCCATGGGGGAGGTGTACGAGGCGGGGGCGCCCGCGTTGCGGTGGGCGCAGTGCACCATCAGCGGGGCGCCGATGCCGTTGCCGGTGATGACGTCCTTGAGCTCGCGGTAGCCCGCGTCGTAGCGGCGCATGAACCCCACCTGGACCAGGCGGCGGCCGGACGCCATCTCGGCCTTCACGATGCGCAGACAGTCCTCGGCGGTGGTCGCGAGGGGCTTCTCGCAGAAGACGGGCTTTCCGGCGGCGACCGCGTTCAGGACGTGCTCGGCGTGCGTCGGGCCCCAGGAGGTGACGAGGACGGCGTCGACGTCGGGCGCGGCGACCAGGTCCGCGCCGGTGGGCAGGGTGCGCGCTGGGAAGCGGGCCGCGGCCTGCGCGGCGCGCTCGGCGTCGACGTCGGTGACGGCCGTCACCTCGGCTCCGGGGACGACCTGCGTGAGGCGGCGCATGTGGTCCAGGCCGATCCAGCCGGCGCCGATGACGCCCACACGTACAGAAGCCATTCGAGGGCCTTTCACATCTAGTCAGTCAGCAGGCAAGTCAGCAAGCCAGACAGCAGGTACTGGTCAGGCGAAGCGGGCACGGAGCTCCTGCTCCAGCTCTTCCAGGGAGCGCCCCCGCGTCTCGGGCACATACCGCCGCGTGAAGCAGACCGCTGCCACCCCGAACACCACGAAGACGAAGAACGTCGCGGAGATGCCGATGCCGGAGACGAGCGACGGGAAGGCGAGGCCGATCGCGAAGTTCGTGAGCCACAGCACCACCGCCGCGAGCCCCATGCCGAAGGCCCGCATCCGCGTCGGGAAGATCTCCGAGAGCATCAGCCAGGTCACCGGCGAGATCGCGCCCTGCTGGAAGGCGAGGAACGTGACCGTCATCGCCAGCACGGCGAACGCGCGGCCGGTGCCCTCCGGCAGCGTGAGGGAGAAGATCCCGATGAGCAACAGCGCGACCGTGGTGCCCAGTTGGCCGGTCATCAGCATCGGGCGGCGGTCGACGCGACCCAGCAGCCAGATGCCGACGAACGTGGCGAGAACGGAGATCACACCGTTGGCGATGTTGGCCGTCAGGGCGCTGTCGGAGGCGAACCCGGCGTCGGTGAGGATCTGGGTGCCGTAGTACATGATCGTGTTCACGCCGGTGATCTGCTGGCACACGGCGAGGCCGAAACCCACCCACATCAGCCGGCGCAGCCAGGGCGTCGCCCTGAGGTCGGCGAACCCGCCCGCGCGGGCCCGCTCGTCGCGCATGGCGAGCCCGGTGACCTCGCCGAGTTCGGCCCGCGCGCGCCGCTCCGACCTGACCTGGCGCAGGACGTCGAAGGCGGCGCTGAACCGGCCCTGCGCGGCGAGCCAGCGCGGGCTCTCCGGCATCACCAGCATTCCGAGCCACAGCACCACGGCGGGCAGGGTCGCGATGACGAGCATCCAGCGCCAGACGCCGCCGGACTCGCCGCCCACGCGGGCGATGAGCGCGTTCGACGTGAAGGCGAGCAACTGCCCGCTCACGATCATCAGTTCGTTGCGGGTGACGAGCCCGCCGCGGCGCTCGGCGGGTGAGATCTCCGCCAGGTACACGGGGACGGTCACCGAGGCACCGCCGACCGCGATCCCGAGCACGAACCGGGCCACGACCATCGTCGCCGTCGACGGTGCCAGGGTGCAGCCGAGCGCGCCGACGAAGAAGAGCACCGCGAGCAGCAGGATGGTGTGGCGCCTGCCGCGCCGGTCCGAGAGCCGCCCGCCCACCAGCGAGCCGAGGGCCGCGCCGAGCAGCAGGGAGCTGGTGACCAGGCCCTCGGTGAAGGGAGTGAGGCCCAGGTCGTCCTTCATGTACGGCAGGGCGCCGTTGATGACTCCGGTGTCGTAGCCGAACAGGAGGCCGCCGAAGGTGGCGATGCCCGTGATGACGCGCAGGCGCCGGGCCACGGGGCGCGGGGTGCCGTCATCGGGCGGCGCGGTCGCGCCGTGGGCGGGTGCGGGGGGAGCGGTCGTGTCGTCCCTGACGTCCGTCATGGCCGCCGCCTACCGAAGGCGTGGCCGTCGGGTGCCGGACAGGCCCCGGTCGGCGAGGTGCTCACGCGTGCGGACGGCGATCGGCAGCGGCACGTCCGGGGCGCACGGGTACAGGTCCTGCTCGACGACGACGAACAACTCCGCGTCCAGGCGGGCCAGTTCGTCGATGACGGACGCCGGGTCGGGGACCCCCGCCGGAGGCGTCACACACACGCCGCGGCGGACGGCCTCGCCGAACGACAGCTGTTCGGCGGCGACCTGGCGCAGGATCTCGGGGTCCATCTGTTTGATGTGCACATAGCCGACGCGCTCGGCGTAGCGGCGGATCAGGTCGATGGTGTCGCCGCCCCCGTAGACGACGTGGCCGGTGTCCAGACAGAGGTTCGTGTAGCGGCCGTCGGACTCGTTGAGGAGCCGCTCGATCTCGGCCTGGGTCTGGATGTGGCTGTCGGCGTGCGGGTGCAGGACGAGCCGCACGTCGTACTCGTCGAGCAGCAGCCGGCCGAGCCGGTCCGCGGTGCGCCCGAAGTCCGCCCACTGCGCGGCGGTCAGCTCGGGCGACTCGGTGAACGCGCCGGTCTTCTCGTCGCGGTACATGTCCGGGATGAGGACGAGGTGGTGCGCGCCAGTGGCGGCGGTGAGCTCCGCGACATTGCGAACGCGGGCGAGCGTGGCGTCCCACTTCTCGGGCCGGTGCAGGGCGCCGAAGGCGGTGCCGCCGGAGACCTTGAGCCCGCGGTCCGCCAACTCCTCGGCGAGGCGGGCGGGTTCGGTGGGCAGATAGCCGTACGGGCCGAGCTCCAGCCACTCGTATCCGGCCTGGGCCAGTTCGTCGAGGAAGCGGGTGTAGGGGACCTGGTGCTCGTCCTCGGGGAACCAGACGCCCCACGAGTCGGGCGCGGAACCCAGGCAGAGGTTGCCCGCGACGGTGCGGAGCGGGGATGGCGCCGTTGCCATGTGGTGACTCCTGACGGTCAGTTGGAGATGGGGAAGGCGATCAATGGGAGGTGGGGAAGGTGAATCCGGCGGCGGCCGGTGCCGCGGCCCGGCGGGGCCAGCGCGTGGTGACGACCTTGGGCCGGGTGTAGAAGCGGATGCCCTCGGGGCCGTGGACGGGGGAGTCGCCGATGAGCGAGTCCTTCCAGCCGCCGAAGGAGTAGTACGACATCGGCACGGGCACCGGCACGTTGACGCCGATCATGCCGACGTGGACGCGGCGCTGGAACTCGCGTGCGGCCGCGCCGCTGTCGGTGAACAGGGCGGTGCCGTTGCCGTACGGGTTGGCGTTGATGAGCGCGATCGCCTCGTCGAGGGTGTCGACGCGGACGACGGCGAGCACCGGACCGAACAGCTCGTCCTTGTAGGCGTCCATCTCGGCGGTGACGTGGTCGAGCAGACAGGGCCCGGTGAAGAAGCCGTCCGCGCACTCGGGGTGCGCGTCGCCGACCTTCGGACCGCGCCCGTCGACGACGACGGTGGCTCCCTGCGCTGCCGCGGTGGCCACGGCCCCCTCGACGCGCTGCCGGGCGGCGTGCGTGATGAGCGGGCCCATCTCGGTGCCGGGCGCGTCACCGGGCCCGACCTTCACCTCGCGGGCCTTGCGCGCCAGGACCTCGACGAGTCCGCCGGCGGAGCCTCCCACGGCGACCGCCACGGACACGGCCATGCAGCGCTCGCCCGCCGAGCCGTAGGCGCCCGCCGTGATGTGGTCCGCGGCGAACTCCAGGTCGGCGTCCGGCAGCACGACGGCGTGGTTCTTGGCGCCGCCGAGCGCCTGCACGCGTTTGCCGTGCGCGACGGCCGTGGCGTGCACATACTCGGCGACCGGTGTGGAGCCGACGAAGGAGACGGCCGCGACGTCGTCGTGCGTGAGCAGCGCGTCCACCGCCTCCTTGTCTCCGTGCACGACATTGAAGACGCCGTCGGGCAGCCCCGCCTGCCGGTACAGGTCGGCGACGACGTTCGCGGCGGACGGGTCGCGCTCACTGGGCTTGAGGACGAACGTGTTGCCGGTGGCGATGGCGATCGGGTGCATCCACAGGGGCACCATGACGGGGAAGTTGAAGGGCGTGATCCCGGCGACGACCCCGAGCGGCTGCCGGAAGCCGTGCACGTCCACACCACGCGACACCTGATCCGAGAAGCCGCCGCGCAGCACGTCGCCGAGGCCGCACGCGAACTCGACGACCTCGCGGCCGCGCACGATCTCGCCGCGCGCGTCGGCCACGGTCTTGCCGTGCTCGGCGGAGATGATCCGGGCGAGCTCCTCCTCGTGCCGCGCCAGCAGCTCACGGAAGGCGAACAGGACCTGGGCGCGGCGCGCGAGCGACGACTCGGACCAGCTCTCGAAGGCGGCGGCCGCGGCCGCGACGGCGGCGTCCACGTCGGCGGGCGCGGCGAGCGCGACCCGGGCCCGCTCGCGGCCGGTGGCCGGGTTGAGGACGGGCAGGGTGCGGCCCGAAGTGCCGGGCACAGCACGGCCGTTGATCCAGTGCTCGATGGGGTGGTTCACGACGGGGCTTCCTCAGAGGTAGGGGCGCTGGGCCTGCTTGCGAGCGGCATACGTCGCGTAGGCGCTCCGGGTGGACTCAAGGGCGGAGACCTCGCTCACGGGCACGTCCCACCAGGCGTGCGAGGGCGGATTGGGTCCGTACAGGTCGGTCTCGACGTGCACGACGGTCGTGCGCTCGGCGGCCCTGGCCTTCTCCATCGCCGTACGGAACGCGTCGACGGTGTCGGCGCGCAGCACGTCGGCGCCGAGCGAGGCGGCGTTCGCGGCCAGGTCGACGGGCAGGACACCGCCGTCGAGCTGCCCCGAATCCCCGTCCCGGTAGCGGTACGTGGTGCCGAAGCGCTGCGAACCGAGTGCCTCCGACAGGGACCCGATGGAGGCGAAGCCATGGTTCTGGACGATCACCACGATGACCTTCAGGCCCTCGGACACCATCGTCGCCAGCTCCTGAGCCATCATCAGATACGAGCCGTCGCCGACGAGCACGACCACCTCGCGCGACGGGTCGGCCATCTTCACGCCGACCCCGGCCGCGACCTCGTAGCCCATGCAGGAGTACGCGTACTCGACGTGGTACGCCTTGGGATCGCGGGCCCGCCACAGCTGCTGGAGGTCGCCGGGCAGGGAACCGGCGGCGTTGATGACGACGTCGCCGTCGCCCAGGACGTCACCGAGCGCGCCCAGGATCTCCGTCTGCTCCGGCAGCGGCCCGTGCCCGCGGCGAGTGAAGCACTCCTGCTCGATCTCCCGGGTGCGGGCGACGAGTCGGCGCACGTGTCGGCGGTAGCCGTCGTCGACCTCCCAGTCCGCGAGCGCGCCCGCGAGGGCCTCGATGCCGCGGCGCGCATCGGCGACGACCGGCTCGGCCGCGTGCTTCACGGCGTCGAGCCGGGCCACGTTCAGATTGACGAAGGCCACGTCCGGATGGCCGAAGACGGTGCGGCTCGCGGTGGTGAAGTCGCTGTAGCGGGTGCCGACGCCGAGCACGACATCCGCCTCGCGGGCCAGTTCGTTCGCCGCGTACGTGCCGGTGGCGCCGACGCCGCCGACCGCGCACGGGTGGTCCCAGGGCACCGCGCCCTTGCCCGCGTGCGTGTCCGCCACCGGCACTCCGGTGGCCTCGGCGAACGCCCGCAGCCGCGTCTCGGCGCCCGCGTACACGGCCCCGCCGCCCGCCACGATCAGCGGCCTCTCGGCGCCGCGCAGCAGCCGTGCGGCCCGCTCCACGGCCGAGGGCTCCGGCTCCGGCTGGCCCACGTGCCACACCCGCCGCCGGAAGAAGTCCAGCGGCCAGTCGTACGCCTCCGCCTGCACGTCCTGCGGCAGCGCGAGCGTGACGGCGCCGGTCTCCACCGGGTCGGTCAGGACCCGCATCGCGGCGAGCGCGGCCGGGATCAGCTGCTCGGGCCGGGAGACCCGGTCGAAGTACTTGGAGACCGGGCGGAAGGCGTCGTTGACGGTGACGTCGCCGCCACGGGTGTCCTCCAGCTGCTGGAGCACCGGTTCGGCGGCGCGCGTGGCGAACATGTCGCTGGGCAGCAGCAGGACGGGCAGCCGGTTGGTGGTGGCCAGGGCCGCACCGGTGACCATGTTGGTGGAGCCCGGCCCCGTCGACGCCGTGCAGGCGAAGGCGGCGAGCCGGTCCCGCGCCTTCGCGAAGGCCACGGCCGCGTGCACCATGCCCTGCTCGTTGCGGGCCAAGTAGTAGGGCAGATCGGCCTCTTGAGTGCGCGACGCCTGCAGCAGGGCCTGGCCGAGCCCGGCGACATTGCCGTGCCCGAAGATGCCCCACACCCCGGGGATCAGCCGCTGCTCCTGCTCGTCGCGCTCGCTGTACTGGGCGGCCAGGAAGCGCACGAGGGCCTGGGCGGTCGTCAGCCGTACGGTCGTCATCGGGTGCCCTCCTCGGCGGTGAACGGGAGCCGCGCATCGACGGCTTGGGACTCCCAGGCGGAGCGCACCCAGGCGTGCGCGGGGTCGTCGCGGATCAGCCAGGCGCGCTCCGGGCCGGGGCCCGCCATGACGTTGAGGTAGTACAGGTCGTAGCCGGGCGCGGCCGCCGACGGGCCGTGCCAGCCGTGCGGGACGAGCACGGTGTCGCCGGAGCGGACCTCGGCGAAGACATCGAGGGGCCGCTCGGCGGTGCCGTAGACGCGCTGGTGACCGAAGGCGTGCGGGCCGCCCGCGACCTCGAAGTGGTAGATCTCCTCCAGCTCGCTCTCGACGGGCGTCCCGTCGCGGCCGACGCGCGCCTCGTCGTGCTTGTGCGGGGGATACGACGACCAGTTGCCGCCCGGCGTGAGGACCTCGCACACCAGGAGCCGCCCGGCGTCGAAGGTGCCGGGCAGACAGTAGTTGTGGACCTGGCGCGAGCAGTTCCCGGCGCCGCGCAGCTCCACGGGCACGTCCTCCTTGCGGCCATGACGGGGCGGCAGGTCGGCATCGGTGCGGGCGGAGGGCAGCGCGAGACGGGCGCCGGACGCGCTGCTGATGACTGCCTGAGCACCCCGGGGGACGTAGGCGAAGTCGGTGACCTCCCCGAACACGCCGCCGCGGCCCGCGAGTTCGAAGGTGTGCCCCGCGACGGCGACGGTGCAGGAACCGAACAGCGGCAGCACCAGGAACTCGCTGTCGCCGGTGTCGAGGGTGTGCGCGGCGCCGTGGTCGAGGTCGAGGACGCGCAGCGCACAGTGGCGCAGGAGCGTGGACTCGGGCGTGACGGCGACGTCGTAGGTCCCGTCGTCCGTCGTCCCGTACGGCAGGTGGCAGGCGTCGTTCACAGCAGGCTCACCACCCGGTCCACGGCACCTGCGACGTCACCGTCGGGCGGGCAGAGCAGGGAGCGGCCGACCACGAGCCCCTGCGCGGTGGGCTGCCGCAGCGCGCGGGCCCAGGACGCGAACGTCGCGTCGCGGTCGGTGACGTCACCGCCGAGCAGCAGCGCGGGCAGGGTGGACGCGGCCAGCACACGCTCCATGTCGTCGACGACGGGCAGCTTCAGCCAGGTGTACGCGGAGCGGCGCCCGAGGCCCGAGGCGATGGTCACCGAGGTGACGACGGCGTCGGGGGAGAGGTCGTTGCGCAGCCGCCCGCCCTCCCACACCGACAGGAACGGCTCGACCATCGCGATGAGTTGACGGTCACTGAGCTCGTCCACGGCGTGCGCGGTGTTCTCCAGCGCGGCCGGGGTCGCCGGGTCATCGAGCGCGATGCGGGTGAGCATCTTCCCGCCGTCGAAGCCCATGGCCGCGATGGTCCGGGCGTCGTAGCAGGTGAAGCGGTCGTCGATCTCGAACGACGAACCCGCGAGACCCGCGCGGTTCATGGACCCGAACACGCTCTTGCCGTCGAGGACACCGAGCAGCAGCAGGTCCTCCAGGATGTCGGCGGTGCCGAGGACACCGGTGACGCCGGGCCGTTCGAGGGCGACGCACAGCCGGTCCAGGAGCGCGCCCCGGTCGGCGAGAGCCCAGGGGTCGGCGCCCACGCCGTTGGCGCCGCGCGCCGGGTGGTCCGCGGCGATGATCAGGGCGCGACCGGTGTCACCGAGCGGCGACTTGGCGAGCACGCGCCGGGCGGCGGCCTCGGCCACGGCGCCGGGATTGTGGGCGCGGGTGGAGACGACGCGGCTCACGGCGGAGCGAGCGACGGAGTGCACGGCGGTGTCATCGGCTCCGGCGCCGGGGGCGCGGTGGAGATCGGTGTCAGACGGCATGGGCATGGCGCACCTCTCGGAGCTTCGCTTCCACCTCGGCCTCGTGGGGCATGGCGTCCGCGCACGCGAGGCGGCCCGCGACCAGGGCGCCCGCGGCATTGGCGAAGGTCACGGTGCGCCGGGTGTCCCAGCCGGACAGCAGCCCGTGGCACAGGGCGCCCCCGAACGCGTCGCCCGCACCGAGGCCGTTGACGACGTCGACGGGCACGGGCGCGATCTCGGCGGCGGCCCCGTTCCGTTCCACGGCCAGGACGCCGCGCGGCCCCTGCTTGACGACAGCGAGCTCGACACCCGCTGCGAGCAGCGCCTTGGCGGCGGCATACGGCTCACGCTCACCGGTGGCGACCTCACACTCGTCGAGGTTGCCGACGGCGACGGTGGCGTGCCGCAGGGCCTCGGCGTAATACGTCCGCGCCTCTTCCGGGCCGTCCCGCCAGAACATGGGCCGCCAGTCGAGGTCGAAGACGGTGATGCCCGCCCTGGCCCGGTGCGCCAGGGCCGCGAGGGTGGCGGCACGGCTGGGCTCCTCGCTCAGCCCGGTGCCGGTCATCCAGAAGACGCGGGCGTCCCGGATCGCGTCGAGATCCAGTTCGTCGGGGCGGATGTCCAGGTCGGGGGCCTTGGGCAGCCGGTAGAAGTAGAGCGGGAAGTCGTCCGGCGGAAAGATCTCGCAGAACGTCACCGGGGTCGGCGCGATGTCCGACGTACCGACGAAGCGGGTGTCGACGCCGTACCCGTCCAGGGCCCGGCGCACGAAGTCACCGAAGGGGTCGCGACCGGTCCTGGTGAGGACGGCGGCCCCGTGCCCGTGCCGGGCCGCGGCGACGGCGACGTTGGTGGGGCTCCCCCCGAGGTACTTCCCGAACGAGGCGACGTCCGCGAGGCCCACCCCTGTCTGGAGCGGATACACATCCACTCCGACGCGGCCCATGGTCAGCACTTCGAACGACATCTGAGTCCCTTCGCCCCGGTGGCCCCCGGCGCCCGATCCGGTTCACGCGCTCTGCCGGCGCGCTCTGGTACGAGTACGATGCGGGTTGTCCAAATGTCATGTCAATAGGTCTTTACCAACAGGTTGAATGTGGGTGGATCCGGCGACATGGGCCAGGGAGTGCTGAAGGGGGTGAATCGGATGGATGGGGGGGCGGATCGGGCGGGTGAGCGGCTCCGGTGACCCGGCGTCGCCGAGGGCCTGCCGGATCTCCCAACCTCTGTGCCTCGACGTCGTGTTGACGGACCGTCAAGAGCCGCATTGCCCATGGCTGCGCAATCGGCATGGTCACCTTGTGATCGTCTCGGTCAACCTCCGGCTGTGGCTGTTGTGCGGTGCCGCTGGTTCGCTGGGCTTGCCCGAGTGAGTGGCCCTCAATTCTGAGAGAGCAGAGGCACTTCGGGTTCAACGGCGAAATCGCCGACCGGCACAGCCGTTTCCACGAATGCCAGGGATCGGCGTCCTCCATCTACGAGGGTGAGGAACGCGGGCCCTCCTTGCGCGGGGCGACTTCGCGTTCCGCACGCAGCCGTTGCCACAGCTCGGCCGTTTCGTCCTCCAAGGGCACCACGCGATTGGGGTCCTTCCGGTCCGGTGTCACCGGCAGGGTGAGCATGCGGATGTTCTTCGTTTCCATCGCCTTCACGCTCTGGGCGAGAGCCAGCAGGGACTTCACCGAAGCGAGACCGGCGTCGGTGGTCAGGGACTTCGTGGCAGTGTCGGCCAGGGCGTACGCCTTCTTGGGGTTGTCCAGCACGTCGATGCTGCCGACCTGCCGCAGGAGTGCGGTGATGAACGCCTGCTGGAGGCGGATCCGGCCGAGATCGCTGCCGTCCCCGACGGCCTTGCGCGTGCGCACGAGAGCAAGTGCCTGCTCTCCGTCGAGGATGTGTCGGCCCGCTGAGACATCGAGCCCGCTGGCCTTGTCCTTGACGCTCCGTTCGATGTCCATCGGCACGCCACCGAAGGCGTCGACCAGCTTCTTGAAGCCGGTGAAGTCGAGTTCGACGAAGTGGTCCATACGGATACCGCTCATGCTTTCCACCGTCTTCACCGTGCAGGCGGGGCCGCCGACGCTGTATGCGGTGTTGAACATCGCTCGTCGCCGGGCCGGAGCGGATGCGCCGTCGCGGGTCGGGCAGACAGGACGGTCGACGAGGGTGTCGCGGGGGATGCTGATGACGGTCGCACTCCTACGGCCCGGATAGAGATGAAGGACCATGGCCGTGTCGGAGCGGGCGCTGCCTTCGTCCCGTCCGTACGCCTGGTTGTCCCCGGAGCGGGAATCGGAGCCGAGAACGAGGACGCTCAGACCATTCCCGGTGGCCCGTGGGCGGTCGTCGCCCAATTGCCGGTCGATGTCGACGGAATCGATGTTGCCGTTGAGGCCGGCGTACATCAGACATGCCCCGGTCCCCACGACCGACAGGGTGCCGATGACGGCCCAGGAGAGGCGTACGGCAGCGGAACGCCGGCGCCGTGCCGCACGGTGTTTCCTGCGCCTCTTGTGCTTGGTCATGCCGACTCGCTCATGGCGAACGGCGCCGTGAAGATTCCGTGTTCGAGCTCTTGGTATGGCATGAGAACCGGAGTACCTGCCGGGCGTGAGAACTTCTTAAGACCCCCGATACGCACCTTTCTGCCGTAGCACGGAACACCACCGACACCAGAGAAAGGCGGCACCTGGCGTCGAAGGTTGATCCCCGGCCGATCCTTCTGCCCCTCAGGAGTAGGGAATCGGTCCGCACTTCTGTCCATGTGGACCTTGGACCCGTCACGGAATTCAGGGACGTTGAGACTCTGCTGGCCGCAGCGATCCGGTACGGAAGAAGGGCATGTGATGGCGGAAGGAATACGCCGCAGAGACCTGTTGGGTGCGTCCGCGCTGGTCGGTGCCGCACTGGTGCTTTCGGCATGCACCATCGGGGGAGAGGACATGCTTGAGGCGACAGGCGAGGCGACCGCCGCGGTGTCGACCGAGGACGTGTCGGAGGCCCGCATATCCGTCCTCCCGAAGAACGGCGCCACCAAGGTGAGCATCGACAACGCCACGAAGATCCGCGTCCGCGGCGGCAAGCTGACCGAGGTCCTGCTGACCGACGCGGCGGGCGAGCGGATCAAGGGGACGATGGGCGCTGAGGGCAGCAGCTGGCGGCCCGACGGGCAGCTGGAACGCGCGACGTCCTACAAGATCAGTGCGACCGCCGAGGATGCCAACGGTCGCAAGGCGTACGCGAGTTCCTCCTTCACGACGGCCTCCTAGGCCGTGGAATCTCCCTGACTCCGCAAGCGTCCTGTGATCCGGAAAGCGTGCTGTGATCCGGAGCGCCGGGTGAGCTGAGGTTGTGATCGTCTGCGGTGTGGCAGGACGCCACAGCCATGCCGTGTGTCCCTCGGGGAACGGGCGTACGCCGAGGGGCGTTCCATGGGTAGCGCGCACGCGTGGGTGTGCGCGCCTCGTACCCCTCCCGGTAAGGAGCGCCATGGATCCGTCCCCCGCCCCGCTCGTACGCCCCGCCACCGCCCACGACGCCGCCGGAGCGGTGCGCACGCTCGCCCGTGCCTTCGCCGACTACGCCTTCACCCGGCACGTGGTCGCCGCCGACCGGCACGCCGAGCGGGTGGAGCGCTTCCAGGAACTGTTCCTGACCCGGATCGGATTGGTGTACGGGAGGGTGTGGGTCACCGACGACGCGCGTGCCGTGGCCGTGTGGACGACACCGGAGCAGGACCCCACCCCCGGCTTCGCCGAAGTGGGGCCGCTGATCGACG
The DNA here is from genome assembly GCF_042740175.1 of Streptomyces sp. NPDC059009. NCBI lineage: Bacteria > Bacillati > Actinomycetota > Actinomycetes > Kitasatosporales > Streptomycetaceae > Streptomyces > Streptomyces sp. NPDC059009. Next base: position 33,299 of record NZ_JBHYJB010000021.1, read on the forward strand.
AGTTGGCGGGGGACAGGGCGGCGGCCTTCGCCTCGGCCGAGCACGCGCTGGGGCCGCATCGGCCGACGGAGCCGGTGTGGTTCCTCGCCACCGTGGGCGTGGACCCGGCGGTTCAGGGCCAGGGCCTGGGCGGCAGGATCCTCGTACCCGGCCTCGAGGAGGCGGACCGCGCCGGATACCCGGTCTTCCTGGAGACCTCGAGCGAGCGGAACGTCCACTTCTACGCGCGCCTCGGCTTCGCCGTGACCGCGGACGTCGACCTCCCCGACGGCGGCCCCCGTACGTGGTGCATGCGGCGCGAGCCCCGGAGGCCGGGCCCGTCCGGCGATTAGCAAACCCGCTCTGCAACCTCAGGCGGGTCCCGTGAGTCGTCGTAGGCGTGACAGTGATCCAAAAAGCACAACGCAGCACCGACATCGGCTGGGCCGTGGCCGCGGGCTGCATCGATCTCTTCGTCTGCTTCTGGTTGTTCGTGCTCGGCCTGGACGGCATCTGGCAGATCGAGGGCTACAACGGCGGGATGCAGGACCCGAACGCGGCCGCCTACCCGGGCGAGGTGCTCCGCGTCCTGGCGTTCCTCGGGGTCTACCTCGCGCTTCCGCTGGCAGCTTTCCGCTGCGCACGGGCTCTCACCACCCACGGTGCCGTGATCGGCCTGGCCGTGATGTTCTTCTCGCAACTGCAGACCGTGGGAGGGTGACCCCCTGCCCTGTCTGACAGGTCGGTGACGGCCGGGATGAACGGACCGTTCCGGTCGCAGTGAGGCGGGGCGCGACTGGTGGGCTCCGCGCGTGCTCCACCGCAGCGAACCATCCGTTCCCGCCCCGTCTCCCTGCCGTTCTCCCTCTCCCGGCCGGGGCCCGACCGGCCCTCCGCCGGGGCCCGTTCGGCCCTCTTGACCGTGCCCTGCGGCGGGCGGAATGCTGACTCGCGTTCTCTTGCGTCCTTTAGCGGCAGACCATTTTCCTGGGGCGCCGCAGCAGCCTCGCGAGGCTGCGTTGCGGTGAGTGGATCGAGCCGGCAGGACCTCTCCGGGCCCGCGATGAAGCGGGCCGTCCGTGACGCCATGCCGTCCCTGGCCGGACCCTCCAGCGGCATGGCGCCTGCCCCCGTTAGGAGAACCCCCATGCGTGTGAGGGTCGCGCCCCCCAAGGCGTCCGGTCGTGACGTCCGCGTCCCGTTCGACGATCCGTCCTTCGCGGCTTCCTACGCCGCCTCGTACCAGGGCTCGGGCCCCGCCGAGCGGTACTTCTCCTCCAGGCTCCACGCGGTCTTCGAGCTCCTGGACCGATGTCCTGGTGGCGATCTTCTCGACGTCGGCTGCGGGCCGGGGATGTTCGTGCGGCGTGTGCTCGACACCCGGCCCGGCGACTTCCGGATCGCCGCCGTCGACCAGTCGCCCGCCATGGTCGCCGAGACCGCGGGCCGCACGGCCCGTGCCGAGTGCGACGTGGCCGTCGGCGAGGCGGAGGCACTGCCGTTCCCGGATGCGAGTTTCGACGTCGTGGTCGCGATGGGTGTGCTGGAGTACTGCGATGCCCCCGTGGTCCTGCGCGAACTGGACCGCGTCGTACGCCGGGACGGGCTCGTGCTCGTCAGCATGCTGAACCCGCTGAGTCCTTACCGTCTCTTCGAATGGGGTGTGTACTGGCCGCTGCTCCGGCTGCTCGGCCGGGTCGAGGGCTTGCTCGGCAGGCCCCCGGAGCGACGGCACGGCGCGTCGAAGTCCGGCATCCGGGCACTCCCGGCTCGGCGACTACGACGGCGGATGCGGGAAGCCGGACTCTGTCCCGTCGACGTCATCCACTACGACCTGACACCCTCCGTCCCGCCCATCGACCGGTTCGTGTGCCGGTGGACGCGGCGGCACGAACGACCGGCGGACACCGTCAGCCGAGGTCTCGTCCGCTGGCCGGGGACCGCCTACCTGGTCGCCGCCACCCGTAAGTGATTGATCAAGCACGTATGCGTCGCAGGGGAGGATCTGGAGCGCAAGTGATTGTCTGGGCAAGCAGACCCCAGGGTGCCGGTGGCGTCCGGGGAGGTGGCGGCGATGCGCTCGCCGCGGTCCGGGGTGAGGCAGGGAGGGTCAGCTCCGGGGGGCGCGCAACGCCTGGACGGTGGGTCCCAGTTCCGGGTCGGCCGTGAAGTCGTTCAGCGCGGACGAGAGCACTTCCGCGTAGGTGGCGCGTGCCGCCTGGTAGCGCTGTCGTCCCTCGTCCGTGATGACCGCGTAGACCCCGCGCTTGTCCGAAGGGCACAGGTCCTTGTAGGCGTAACCGGCCGTCTCGAGTCGCCCTACCAGGCGAGTTACCGACGATTGGCCCAGGCCGACCTTCTCGGCGAGGTCCTGCATGCGCAGCTCGTCGTCCTCGGAGTGGTCGAGGTGTTCCAGGGAGCGGTACTCCGAGAGCCCGATCCCGTGGCGCCTGTGCAGCGCCAGGGTCAGTTCGCGTTCCACATGGGCGTGCAGCGCGAGGACACGGTTCCATGCCGCGTGGTCGGACGTGCGCGGGGGAGCGGAGTGCGAAGTTGCCATGGGTGCGGCCTCCCTGGGGCGGTGTTTGACACCAGAGTACATGCGCATGCAAGCTTCTGGCGTTCCCGGCGCCGCTTACTGGCTGCGTCTGGCCGACTTCTTCTTGTATGTGCAAGCAACTAGCTCCTACGTTCAACCCGCCCCTGCACATTCGGCCCGGAAGCGCGGCCGTCGAATGAAAGGACCTCCCTCATGCACTGGCTCTACCTCGCCGTCGCCGTCGTCTTCGAGATCGTCGTCGCGATCGCAGCCGGCAAGGCCGAAGGCTTCACCAACCGCAAGTGGACGACCGTGACCCTCGTCAGCGGCGCACTGGGCACCTACTTCCTCAGCAGGGCCCTGCTGACCTTCAACGTCGGTGTCGGATACGCCCTGTGGACCTCGGTCTCCGGCGTCGGCATCACCCTCCTCGGCGCCCTGCTGTTCGGCCAGCGCCTGAGCTGGCGCAAGGCGCTGGGCATCGCCGCGATCATCGCGGGGGTCGTCGGACTCCAGCTCAGCGGCGCCGCCTGACCCTCACCCCGCCGTCACGTGAACCTCACCCACCACCACCCGCACCCTCCTCACGAAAGGCCGTCTCACATGTCCTCGACCAGCCGCTCCGCAGCCAACTCCTGGCTCATGCTTCTTCTCGCCGGCGTCTTCGAAATCGGCTACGCGCTCGCGGTCGGTGGCAGCCACGGCTTCACCCGCCTCACCTGGTCGCTGGTTGCCGTCGTCTTCTTCCTGCTGACGCTGTGGGCGCTGAGCGTCGCGCTGCGCACCATCGACGTCGGAATCGGCTATGCCGTCTGGGCGGGGATCGGGGCGGCCGGTGCGGCGGCGCTGGGCCCCGTCTTCTTCGACGAGAGCCTCACTCTCGGCCAGTCACTGTGGCTCGGCGTCATCATCATCGGCGTCGTCTGGCTCAAGCTCGCCGACAAGTTGGACACCGCCGAGGAACCCCTCGACCGACCGCAGGAGGCCCAGGTCGTGGGCGTTTGAGGACGCTCCCCGGCGCACCGGGGCGGCCCACGTGCATGACGACGGGTTGAAGGGGCCCGCTGACAGAGCCGATGGGCCGTAATTCATTTGTTCCGGACGACTGCCGGCCCACGAATGGAACGGGAAGAGCCTCCGGGGCCGCATCGACAGGCCACGGAGCACCGGCAGATCAAGGAGGTGGCGTGATTACGATGAAGCATGACGCTGCCTGACGGGGGACGACGCCGACGGCAGTGAGGCTGGACGGACACCTACCGGCGGCACGTGGAACACCCGCGTGACAGTGGCTGGGACAAATACACAAACCCAGTCGTGGTCCGGATCCAGGGCGGCAAACGCGCTCTGGTGAAGCTGGAGCCGGAAGTAATCGCCCGCCTGAGAGCGGCGGTGAACCGCGTCACTCCCCAGTCAAGCCTGCGACCCCTGCTCTCTTGTTCCGGCAGGGGGAGAGCCAACGGAACCCTGCGCCTCCGAGTTGAAGATCCCTTCGACTCGCTGAGGAGCAGCACCATCAGCAGAACAACCGAAAACACCGGCTTCACCTGCGAGGACTGCGGCAAGGCGGTCGCGCCATTGGCCAACGGCAGCTACCGCAACCACTGCCCGCACTGTCTGCACTCACTGCACGTGGACATCGCACCCGGAGACCGTGCGGGCGACTGTCGCGCGCTCATGCGCCCGGTGGCCGTCGAGTACCACTCCGCCAAGGGCCACATGATCGTCCACCAGTGCACCGGCTGCGGCACCCGCCGCCGCAACCGCATGGCCGAGGACCCGTACCAGGGCGACGACCTCGACGCCGTCCTCGCGCTCATGCGTCTCACCCCTCATGAAGCCGGACCCACCAACAGGCGCCAGGCACACAGCTGACGCCCAGCGGCTCCCGCCCACGGCGGGAGCCGCCTTCCTTCTCGGCCATGTCGGCGTCATGCCGGCGCCTCGGCCAAAAGACGCAGACCGGCTTGGCCAGAAGGGTCATGCATTTTGGGTGGCGGAGTTGAAGGCTGTACGCGTGCATGATGTTCCCGGCTCCCACCCCGCGCCCCACTCACCACCGTGCGGACCTTCCGCCAGCTCCTGCGCTCATGGGCAACCGGAGGTACGCAGCGCGGAGTTCGCGGCGCCCTTCAGAAGACCAAGCGACAACGGGAGGCCGCGGCGAGGCGGCCCATGGCGAGGTCGGATGCGCACCGTGGGGTACGTGGCCACCTTGGCGGCTTCAGGGCTTCTGCTCTTCCACGGCTTGCTGCCCTGGCACTGGCACTGGCACTGAGCGGTGCGCCTCCCTCTGCGGTGACATGGACATCGGCATCCCCGGCTGAGGAACCGTGGCTCAGAAACCGGCGGCTGAGGAACCGGTTGTCATCGCATGACGACTGTTGCCCGCTGTCAGGCTCGGCGGGCGCAGGACACGAGGCGGTCGGCGAGTGCGATCACGAGGTCGCGCAGTTCGGCGGGGCGCTCGATGACGAACGGCCGGTCCAGCGAGGCGAGTACCGCAGGCAACCAGTCGAGCCGCTCCGCCCGCAGTTCGACGCGCAGCCAGCGCTCGGTCGCCCGGTCCTCGCCCATCGCGGGCGCGTGCTCCGCCACGTCCACGCTCGCGACGCCGGCGGGGAGACGAGCCCGGATCTGTTCGACCGTCCCGTGGATCCGCACGGTCACCTCGTGCCGGTACTCGGCCGTGGCGAAGGCTGACAACAGGCGCTCTGCCGGGTCGATCCCCGCGGGCACCTTGAAGGAGCCGGGCAGGGTGCGTGCGTCTTCGATGCGATCGAGCCGGAAGGTCCGGTCCTCGTCGAGCCGGGCGTCCTTGCCGGTGACGTACCACCGGCCCGCGTGGGAGACGATCCCGTAGGCGTGCAGCGTGCGTTCACTGCGCCGTGCTTCGCGGTCGGTGTAGCGGACCGAGACCGGTCGGCGGTGGCGTACCGCATCGGCGATGGTCAGGAGGACTTCGGCGTCCGGGGTGTCGACAGCGCCGGGCTGCCGCGCATCACCGTCACCGGGCTGATCCGTGAAAGCGAGAGCGTCCAGGAGCGTGTCGAGGCGGCGGGCGAGGTGCCTGGGCAGCACCCGCCGGATCTTCGCCGATGCCGTCTCGCTCGCGGTGCGCTGCGTCGTCGTCAGCCCCGCCCGGCGGCCGGAGACCAGGCCGAGCAGCACGGCAAGGGCCTCGTCGTCGCTGAGCATGAGCGGCGGCAGCCGGTACCCGGGAGCGAGCCGGTACCCGCCGTAGCGGCCGCGCACCGATTCCACGGGCACGTCCAGGTCGATCAGCTGGGACACGTACCGCCGCACGGTGCGCCCCTCGACGCCGAGCCGGTCGGAGAGTTCGGCCACGGACCGGGTACCGCCCGACTGCAGGAGTTCCAGGAGTGTCAGCACGCGGCCGGTGGGTCGAGGCATGGGCGCAGACTAACGCGCATACAGGACCGATTCTGTCCACTATTTCTCCTAGCCTCGGCGTGCACGCTGCCAGCACAGCCAAGGAGACCCCCATGGACTTCGTCTCGATCCGCATCATCACCAGCGACGCGGCGCGCCTCGTCGACTTCTACGAGCGAGCCACCGGGGCGCAGGCGACCTGGGCCACCGAGGACTTCGCCGAGCTCAAGACCGCGGGCGCGACCCTCGCGATCGCGAGCACCCGCACCGTCCCGCTGTTCGCCCCGGGCTCGGCCCGTCCCGCCGACAACCACACCGTGATCACCGAGTTCCTCGTCGACGACGTGGACCGCGTGCACCGGAACCTGACGGGCTTCGTCACCGACTTCGTCAACGAGCCCACCACGATGCCCTGGGGCAACCGGTCGCTGCTGTTCCGCGACCCCGACGGCAACCTCGTCAACTTCTTCACCCCCGTCACCGAGGCGGCCATCGAGAAGTTCGCGCGCTGACGCCGCTTGCAGGTCGCGCAGCGAGAGCGCGGGCTCGCTTGTGCCGCCCGGGGCGTGGAGCAGGTGGCGGCCGGTGGGGTCGATGGCCACGCCCCGTACGTTCGGGACGAGTTGGGCGGTGCCGGCGCCTACGTCGTACGCGTAGGTGTCGGTGTCGGTGCCCGGTCGTGGGACGGGCCGAGGCGGCCCCGGGCAGCACCACCGTGACCGCGCACACCGCGACCGCCGTGACCACCGCGCTCAAGGTCGCGGTCCGCGCACGTCTGGTGGCGCGCCGTCCATCAATTCCCGTCACGTTCCCCCCAGTTGAGAAACGCGTCCTCTCCGGTGGCCCTCTCCGGCTCCCCACCGGAGGACCACATGCACGCAACCGTGAGGGCGCTGAGGGGTCAATGCGTCACATGACGTATCGAGAGGCTCGTCCTCGGTCGTGTGGCCGCGAACAGGCACCTACCGGCCTGAGGGCAGGCTCCGCGAGCGAATGGTCGCAGGGTCGCCCGGCCCTCGCCGTCGGTCATCCCCGATGGCGTCATGCCTTCTCGAGGATCGTCTTGAGCTGCGACATCATCATGGTCCAGCCGCCGCTGACGCCCTCGAGCATCTTGGAGTCGGCCGAGGTGAAGCCGTCATGGGTGATGGTCAGCTTCAGGCCGAGCGCCGGATCCTCGGCCGGCTCGATGTCGAAGGAGACCTTCGAGCGCTCCTTGACCGCCTCGGCGAACTCCGCGTCGCTCATGCCGAACATCTCTTGGTGCATCGGCTGCAGCGTGTGCCAGGTGTAGGCGAGTCGCTTGCCGGGCTCTGCTTCTGTGACGACCTGACCGAGGTCCTGCGGCTCACCGCCGTCCTCGACCGGCCACAGGACCTTCGAGCCGACCTTCCAGTCGGAGGAGGGTGCCCAGCCGCCGTGGTACTGCTTCAGGAACTCCGGGCTGGTCAGCCCCTCCCAGAGCTTGTCGGGCGTGGTGTCGATGTAGATCGTGTAGACGTACTCGGGCTTGCTCATCGCTGTTCCTTCCAAGGCGTGTTTCAGGTTGCTGAGCGCGGCCATCCGGCCGCGCTCGTACTGGCCGATCCAGCGGTCGGCGAGATCGTGGATGGGCACCGGATTGAGGTAGTGGAGCCTCTCCCGGCCATGCCGGACCGTCGTCACCAAGCCCGCGCCCTCCAGCACCGCCAGGTGCTTGGACACCGCTTGTCTGCTCATGTCCAGCCCCGCGCTCAGCTCCCGCAGGCTCTGGCCGCTCCGTTCGTTCAGACGGTCCAGCAACTGCCTGCGACTCGCATCCGCGAGGGCCTTGAACACCTCGTCCATGCCATCCGCCCCTCTCATCTCCAGATTGGCAACCATTTGGTTGCGCGTCAAACGGTGAGTGGTCGCGGGGGCCTCGGGTGGCATGGCGGAGAGCGCCTTCGTGGGCGGCATGAGGGAGAGCGCCTCCGGTGGCAGTTGGGGGAGCGGTGCGGCTGCGCTCCGTTCGAGGGTGATTGCGGAGGTCGCGCGAATTCGGCACCCAACGCCCCGCCGTCCAGCGCTATGTGACGTGCAGTCATGTGGCGCGAGCTCATCTCGCGCGGAGATCACTTGCGCCCACCTCGCATCTCTAGTTAGGTTAGCCTTACCTTATGGATCGGGGGAAGGGACGGCATGTCGGCTTGGAATCTGGGGGGCGCGGACTCGGTCGCCCTCGTCACCGGTGCGGCCAGAGGGATCGGCGCGGCCGTGGTCGACGGGCTGGTCCGCGAGGGCGTCACCGTCGCTGCCGTCGACGTCGAAGCGGACGGTCTGGCCGGTCTCGCCGAGCGGTCGGAGGGGCGGGTCGTTCCCTTCGCTGCCGATGTCGCGGACGCCGCCGCGATCGCCGATGTCGTCGACCACGTCGAGCGCGACATCGGGCCGATCGGCATCGGGGTGTCCGTGGCGGGCATCCTGCGGCCGGGGCTCCTGTGCGAGACGAGCGACCAGGACTGGGCGGACACCTTCTCCGTCAACACCACGGGCGCGTTCGTCGTCCTGCGCGAGCTGGCCCGCCGGATGGTGCCGCGGGGGAGCGGTTCCCTGGTGACCGTCGCCTCCAACGCCGCGGGCGTGCCGCGCACGGGCATGGGCGCGTACGCCGCGTCCAAGGCCGCCACCGCCATGCTCACCCACTGCCTCGGGCTCGAAGTGGCCCGCCACGGCATCCGGTGCAACGTGGTCTCGCCCGGTTCGACCGACACCCCGATGCAGCGTCAACTGTGGACGGACGAGACGGAAGGGGCTGACCTCGCACGGGTGATCGCGGGCGCCCCCGAGCAGTTCCGGGTGGGCATCCCCCTCGGCCGCATCGCCGATCCGGCCGACATCGCGGACGCCGTGCTGTTCCTCGTCTCGGACCGGGCCCGGCACATCACCATGCAGAACCTGTTCGTCGACGGCGGCGCGACCTTGCGCGTCTGAGGCGCGGCCCCCGCCCGTCTCGATCGCCGATCACAGATCACAGATCGCCGGTCTGTGATCGCTGATTCCTGATTCCTGATTCCCCCCCCGCCCCGAGCGGCGATCCCGCGCGCCCGCGTACCCGCGTATCTGCGCATCCGCGACGCAACTGCGCGCCTGAGAAAGGAAAGTCCGACGTGTCCATACCCGCGCTGGTGCGCCCGAGACCCGTGCACAGGGCCGCCGACCTGCTGGCCGCCTACCTGCCCGGCTCGTTCTACTTCTCCTCGCCCCGAGGGACGTTGCTCGCCGACGGCATTCACGCCCGGGTCCGGGCCGGAGGCGGGGCGCAGGCCCTGGTCGCGGCCCAGGCGCTCGACGCGGCGGCCACGGCGGGGGTGCCGGATCCCGTCGTCGCCGGGGCGGTCGGCTTCCACCCGGAGGCGGTGAACGGTCTGGTGGTGCCCTCCGTGGTGCGGCGCGCCGACGCCCCCGCGGGCGTGCGGGCCCCCGACGCGGAGACCGGGACGGCGTGGGCGGTCACGCCGCGCCCCGAGCCCGCGCGCTATGCCGAAAGCGTCCGCCGCGCACTGGAGTTGATCGACCGCGGCGAGCTCAGCAAGGTCGTGCTGGCCCGCGGCCTGGAGGCGACCGCGGACACGCCGGTGTGGGTGCCCGCGCTGCTCGCCCGCCTCGTCAGGGCGGACCCGGCCGCGTACGCCTTCGCCGTCGACGTCACCGCGCCCGGCGACCCCGCCCCGCGCACCGTGGTCGGGGCCAGCCCCGAACTCCTCGTCTCCCGGCGCGGCGCGACCGTCGTGGCCAACCCGCTGGCGGGCTCCGCGCCCCGGTCGGGCGACGAAGCCATCGACCGCGAGCGGATCGCGCGCCTTCGCGACTCGGCCAAGGACCTCGGCGAGCACGCCCACACCGCCGCCCAAGTGGCCGACGTACTGGGGAAGTTCTGCGTCGATCTGGACGTGCCCGCGCGCCCCGAGGTCATCGGGACGCCGACGATGTGGCACCTGTCCACCCGGATCACCGGACGCCTCGCGGACCCGGCCGACCCGCTCTGCTCGGCGCTCGGTCTCGCCGAGGCGCTGCACCCGACACCGGCGGTGTGCGGCGTGCCCGGAGCCGGGGCCCGCGATGCCATCGCGGAGCTGGAGACGGAGGACCGCGGCTACTACGCGGGGATGGTCGGCTGGACCGGCCACGACGGGGACGGTGAATGGGCGGTGACGATCCGCAGCGCCGAGGTGTGCGACCGGACGGTGCGCCTGTTCGCCGGGGCCGGGATCGTCGCGGGCTCCGACCCCGCCGCCGAACTGGCCGAGACCGGCGCGAAGTTCCGCACGCTGCTGCGTGCCCTCGGCGTGGAGGACGTGGCGTGAGCGCGTACCAAGCAGACCAAGCAGGCGAAGTGGGCCGAGCGGGCCGAGCGGACCGAGCCGATGAGGCGGGCCGGGACCACCATGTGCCGTGGCCGCCGGAGGTCGCCGCGCGCTACCGCGCCGCGGGCCACTGGCGCGGGCAGACCTTCGGGGCGCTGCTCACCTCGCTGGCCGCCGCGTACGCCGACCGGACCGCCGTCGTCGGCACGGACATCCGCGGGGTGGACGTCCGATGGACCTTCGCCCAACTCGACGAGCGGGCCCACCGGATCGCGGCGGGCCTCGCCGACTCCGGGCTCGCGCCCGGCGACCGGGTCGTGCTGCAGCTGCCCAACATCCCCGAGTTCCTGCCGGTGGTGTTCGGGATGTGGCGCGCGGGCGTCCTGCCGGTGTTCGCGCTGCCCGCCCACCGCGACAGCGAGCTGCGGCACTTCGCCCGGCACAGCGAGGCCGCCGCGATCATCACCGTGGGGGAGCACGAGCGGCACGACCACGCCGCGACCGCCCGCGCCGTCGCGTCCGAAGTGGACTCCGTACGACGGGTGTTGGTGGTCGGCACGCGGGAGTTCGACGAACTGGCCGCGACCCCGCCGCGCGCGCTGCCCGACCCCGACCCGGAGGGCGTGGCGTTCCTGCAGCTCTCCGGCGGGAGCACCGGGCTGCCCAAGCTGATCCCGCGCACCCACGACGACTACCTCTACAGCGTCCGGGAGAGCGCCCGGATCTGCGGGCTGCGCCCCGACAGCGTCTACCTGGCCACGCTGCCCGTGTCGCACAACTACCCGCTCAGCTCGCCGGGCGTGCTCGGCGCGCTGCACGCGGGCGCGGCCACGGTCATGGCGCCGCGGCCGGACGCGGACACCGCGTTCCGGCTGATCGAGGCCGAACGCGTCACCGTCACCGGGGTGGTGCCGCCGCTGGCCGCCGCCTGGGTGCAGGCCGCGGCCCGTACCGACCGCGATCTCTCCTCGCTGGAGGTCCTGTCGGTCGGCGGCGCCAAGTGCGGGCGGGAGCTCGCCGAACGGATCGGGCCTGCCCTCGGCTGCCGGTTGCAGCAGGTGTTCGGGATGGCCGAAGGGCTCGTCTGCTACACGCGCCTCGATGACCCCGAGGAGATCGTCCTCGGCACGCAGGGCCGGCCCATCTCGCCCGACGACGAGATCCGCGTCGTCGACCCGGACACAGGTGCCGACGTGGCACCGGGGGAGACCGGCGCCCTGCTGACCCGCGGCCCCTACACGATCCGCGGCTACTACCGGGCCGAGGAGCACAACGCCACCGCGTTCACCGTGGACGGCTTCTACCGCACCGGCGACCTCGTGCGGCGCCTGCCCGGCGGCCAGTTGGAGGTCGTCGGACGCGCCAAGGAACAGATCAACCGGGGCGGCGAGAAGATCGCGGCCGAGGAGGTCGAGAACCATCTGATGGCCCATCAGAGTGTGCTCGACGCCGCCGTCGTCGCGGTGCCCGATCCCTATCTGGGGGAGCGGACCTGCGCCTACGTCGTGCCTGCGGCGGGTGCCTCACCCACCGCCGCCGAGCTACGTCGGTTCGTACGGGAGCGCGGGGTGGCCGCGTTCAAGGTGCCGGACCTGGTCGAGGTCGTGGAGCAGTTCCCGGCGACCGGCGTCGGCAAGACCAGCAAGCGCGAGCTGAGGGCGGCACTGGCCGCACTGGCTCGGAAGGAGTGATGAGCGTGTCCCTGCCCGAGATCCGGCCCTATCCGCTGCCCGCGGCCGACGAGTTGCCCGCGGGGCGGGTGGACTGGCGGCCCGATCCTGCCCGCACGGCCCTGCTGGTCCACGACATGCAGCGCTACTTCCTGGCCCCGTACACCGGGGCGCCGGTGCCCGAGGTGAGCGCCAACATCGCGCGCCTCGCCGCGGTCGCCCGCGAGCAGGGCGTCCCCGTCTTCTACACCGCGCAGCCCGGCCGGCAGGACCCCGCGGACCGTGGGCTGCTCACCGAGTTCTGGGGTGAGGGCATCGGCGCGGTGATGGACGCCGACCCGGCGGCCGCGGACATCGTCGAGGCGCTCGCCCCGGCCGAGGGCGACACCGTGCTCGTCAAGTGGCGCTACAGCGCCTTCCAACGCAGCACGTTCGCCGAGCAGTTGGCCGCGCTCGGCCGCGACCAGCTCCTCATCACCGGCGTGTACGCGCACATCGGCCTCCAGACCACCGCGGTCGAGGCGTTCATGCGCGACGTCCAGCCCTTCCTGGTGGCCGACGCCGCCGCCGACTTCACCCGCGAACGCCACGACCAGGCGTGCGCGTACGTCGCCCAGCGCTGCGGCGCCGTGACCACCACCGCCGATGCGCTGACCGCGCTGTCCGCCGCTCCGTCCGCCCTGTCCGCCTCGTCCGCGGCCGCCCCCGCAGGAGCTGTCCGATGACCCCGATCAACCCGACCCTGTCGCCCGACCGCGTCCGCGCCGACATCGCCGAGCTGCTCGGCTGCGACCCCGCCGAGATCGAGCCTGAGGACAACCTCCTCGACCTGGGCCTGGACTCCCTGAGGATCATGACGCTGGTCGAGCGGTGGCGCACGGCGGGGGCGGCCGTGGAGTTCCCCGACCTGGCCGAGCGGCCCGAACTGGCCCACTGGACCGCGCTGTTGGCCGGAGAGACCGCGTGAGCCCGGCCGACCACCGCCACCGCCACCTGGAACGGATCAAGGAGGTCCGCGCGGGCCGCCTGCCCGAGAAGGTGGGCTACCCGATCCACGTCCGGCAGACCGAGGTCGTCCGCACCGTCATGGTCGGGGCCGGGCTGCTGCGGGTGACGCTGGGCGGGCCCGGCGCCGAGGGGTTCGAGGCACACGCCCCGGACGAGCACGTGAAACTGATCTTCCCGGAGCCGGACGGCACGCTGCGGCTGCCCGAGCCGAACGGCACGATGCTGCGCTGGCCGCGGCCCGCGCCCACGTCGCGCGAGTACACCGTGCGCCGCTACGACCCCCTCGCGGCCGAGATCGACGTCGACTTCGCCCTGCACGACGGCGGCCTCGCCGCGGACTGGGCGCGCGCCGTCGAGCCGGGAGCCGTCGTGCACGTCGCGGGACCGCCCGGCGGGCTGATCGTCCCGCACGCCTACGACCGCTACGTGCTCGCGGGCGACCTCACGGCACTGCCCGCGATCGCCCGCTGGCTGGAGGAACTGCCCAGGACCGCGAAGGGCTGGGCGTTCATCGAAGTCGCCGACGCGGACGAGGAGATCGACCTGTCCGCTCCCGACGGCGTCGAGGTCAGCTGGCTGCACCGCGGCGAGCGTCCGGCGGGCACGGGCGAGGAGTTCGCCCGGACGGTGACCGCGGTGACCGTGCCCGAGAACGAGCGGGTCTACGTGTGGGCCGCGGGCGAGGCGGGACAGCTCAAGCCGCTGCGCCGCTGGGTCCGAGACGACCTGCGCCTGGACAAGGCCGACCACGACATCACCGGCTACTGGAAGCGCGGCGTCGCCGACTTCGACGACGATCACTGACCCCCCCGTACACGACGACCACTGACCCCCCCCGTACCCGCGGATCCGTATCCACCGCGCCGTACACGAAGAGAACCACCCATGCCGTACACGAAGAGAACCACGAACAAGGAGCACCCCATGTCCCTCCGTAGATCCTCGGGCCTCGTCGGCGCCGTCGCGCTGGCCCTCGCCCTGACCGGATGCGGCTCGTCCGACGGCGGGTCGGACTCGTCCGGGAAGGGGAAGACCCGGGTCTTCGCCGCGGACAACGGCAAGATCAAGATCCCGGCCGACCCGCAGCGCGTGGTGGCCACCGGCTACGCCGTGCCCGTCATGATCGAGGCGAAGGCGCCGCTGGTCGGGATCTCGTCGTGGAAGCGCGGCGAGCCGATGATGAGCAAGAAGGACCTCGCCACCTACAAGAAGACCCCCAAGGTGGCGGGCGAGCTGGCGACCGAGACCAACTACGAGGCCGTCGCCGAGGCCGATCCCGACCTGATCGTCATCGGTGTGCCCGCCCCGGCGCTCGGCGACATCGACATCAAGCGCCTGGAGTCCATCGCCCCGGTCGTGGCGATCGGCCCGACCGTCCCGGCCGCCTGGCGCGAGCAGTCCCGCCACCAGGCCGACGCCGCGGGCGCGCTCAAGCAGTTCGACTCCGTCAAGAGCACCTACGAAGCGAAGGCCGCCAAGCTGGCCGAGAAGTACAAGAATGTGCTGCCCGACCTGAAGATGGGGCACGTCGGCGCGTACGGCGAGAGCGCCAAGGGCACCTTCCAGCGCGAGTTCGGCCGCTCGTGGGGCACCAACATCGCCGAGGACGTCGGCGCGAAGTACTACGGCAAGGTCAAGAAGAAGGGCCCCGGCTCGCGCGCCGTCAGCGAGTACCCGTCCCTCGAAGAGCTCCCCGAGTCGCTCGGCAAGGCCGACGCCATCACGTACTCGGTCAACGCCGACGGCAGCGTCCCCGAGCCGGTCAAGTACGTCATGGACTCGAAGCTGTGGAAGAACCTGCCGGCCGTCAAGGCCGGGAAGACCTTCCCGATCCGCTACACCGAGGCCGCGACCTACGGGCAGGCCCAGCAGACCCTGGACGCGATCGACAAGGCGTTCGCGCCGCTCCTGAAGCGGTGACCGTCGCAGGCCGCACGCCCGAGGCGGCGACAACCGAGGCGGCGACAACGGGGCGGGCCGCACCGGGGCGGACCGTGCCGCGGATCGGCCTGCTGGTCGGCGGGCTCGTGCTGCTCGCGGCGGTCGCCGTGGTCAGCATGGGCGTCGGCGCCCGCTCGGTGTCGCCGACCGAGGTCGTGCGCGCCCTGCTCGACTACCAGGGCAGCGACGACCACGTGGTCGTGCGCGACGTGCGGGCGCCCCGCGCGCTCCTCGCCGTCGCGGTGGGCGCCGCCCTCGCGGTGGCGGGCGCGCTGATCCAGACGCTGGCCCGCAACCCCCTCGCAGAACCCGGCATCCTCGGGGTCACCGCGGGCGCCGGATTCGCCATCACCGTCGGCTCGGGGCTCGGCCTCGCCGCCGGGCAGGCCGGCCAACTGGGCTGGGCCGTCACCGGATCGGTGCTCGCGGCGCTCCTGGTCGCCGCCGTCGGACGCCGCTCGCCGCTGCGCCTCGTGCTCACCGGCGTGGCCCTCACCGCGATACTCAACGGCGTCGCGCTCGGCCTGCGACTGATGCTCCCGGACACCTTCGACACGTACCGGTTCTGGTCGGTCGGGTCCCTCGCCTCCCGCGAACAGGCCCCGCTGGCCCTGCCGTTGGCCGCCATCGGGGTGGCCCTGCTCGGCGCGCTGCTGCTGAGCCGGGGCCTCAACGCCCTGGCGCTCGGCGAGACCGTGGCCCACACCCTGGGCGCGGGCGTGGGCCGGGTACGGGCCCTGACACTCGTCCTGATCACCGTGCTCAGCGGGGCGGCCACCGCCGTCGCCGGGCCGATCCTGTTCGTCGGCCTGATCGTGCCGCACCTCGTCCGCAGACCCGCCGCGGGCTCCGTGCCGTGGCTGATCCTCTACGCGATGGTGCTCGGCCCGATCCTGCTCCTCATCGCCGACATGGGATCGCGCGTGCTGCTGCCCACCGGCGAGGTGCCCGTGGCCGTCGTCACCGCGTTCCTCGGCGGCCCCATGCTGATCTGGGCCGTCCGCCGCTACGGGGCGGGGGCACTGTGAGCGCGCTCGGACTGATCGGATGGCGGGTCGAACGCCGCACCGTGGCCCTCGTGGCGGTGCTGGTCGCCCTGATGCTCGCCCTGGGCCTGACCGGGCTCTGCTACGGCACGTCCTGGTCCACTCCGCGCGAGGTGTTCGCCGTGCTGAGCGGGGCGAAACCCTCCGTGGTGATCTGGGACTGGCGGATGCCGCGAGTACTCGCCGCCCTCGTCTTCGGCGCCGCGCTCGGCGTGGCCGGAGCCCTCTTCCAGAACCTCACCCGCAACCCGATGGGCAGCCCGGACGTCATCGGTCTCGACGCGGGCGCCTACACCGGGGCCCTGGTCGCGATCACCGTCCTGTCGGGCACGTCCGCGCAGCTGGCCGTCGGCTCGGTGCTCGGCGGGCTCGTCGTCGCGGCCGTCATCTACCTGCTGGCGTACGACCGGGGCTTCTCCGGGCTGCGCCTCGTGGTGATCGGCATCGCGGTCAACGCGATGGTGACGGCGCTCAATTCGTGGATCGTGCTCCGAGCCGACCTGGAGGTGGCGATCGCCGCCGTCGGCTGGAGCGCGGGCTCACTCAACGGCGTCGGCTGGGAAGACCTCGGCATCCCGTTCACGGTGATCGGCGTGCTGTTCGCCCTGATGGCCACGCGGGCGCACGCCATGCACCAGGCGTCCCTCGGCGACGCGATCGCCGTCACCAGCGGGGTCCGCCTCGACCGGCTGCGGCTCCTCATGGTCCTGGTCGGCGTCGGCTGCACGGCCACGGTGACCGCGGTGGCCGGGCCGATCGCCTTCATCGCGCTTGCCGCACCGCAGATCGGCCGCCGGCTCGCGGGCGCCGCCGGAGTGCCGCTGCTCCCGGCCGCGCTGACCGGTGCGGTGCTGCTCCAAGGCGCCGACCTCATCGCGCAGATGCTCCTCGCCCCCGTGGCCCTGCCCGTCGGCGTGGTGAGCACCGCGATCGGCGGCTGCTACCTGATCTGGCTCTTGACCAAGGAGGTGGGGCGCGCGTGACCGCACGCCTGACCGCGCGGGAGATCACCCTGCGCTACGGAGACCGGGTGGTGTCCACGCGGCTGAGCCTCGACGTCCCCGACGGCGCGTTCACCGCCATCGTCGGGCCCAACGGGTGTGGAAAGTCGACCCTGTTGCGTGCCCTGGTGCGACTCCTTCGCCCCGACACCGGGCAGGTGCGGCTCGACGGCCGGGACGTGCGCGCCTATCCGCCCAAGGCGCTGGCCAAGCAGCTCGGCTTCCTGCCGCAGGACCCGCAGGCCCCCGACGACATCAAGGTCCGCCAACTGGTGGGCCGGGGCCGCTTCCCGCACCAGTCGCTCCTGGCCCTGTGGTCGAAGCACGACGAGGACGCCGTCGCCGAAGCGATGGATTCCGCAGGCGTCACCGACCTGGCCGACCGGCCCGTGCAGGAACTCTCCGGCGGACAGCGGCAACGCGTGTGGATGGCGATGGTGCTCGCCCAGGAGACCCCCTGCCTGCTGCTCGACGAACCGACGTCCTTCCTGGACATCACCCACCAGTACCAACTGCTCGGCCTGCTGGCCCGGTTGCGCGATCAGGGCCGCACGGTCGTCGCCGTCCTGCACGACATCAACCAGGCGTGCCGCTTCGCCGACCACCTCGTCGCCATGAAGGACGGCCGCGTGGCCGCCGAGGGCGACCCGACGGACATCGTCGACGCCGCGCTGATCAAGGACGTCTTCGACCTGCCGAACGTCATCATCCCCGACCCCGTTACGGGCACGCCGATGGTCGTCCCCACCCTGCAAGGAGAAGTGAGTTGAGCACCGCAAGCGTGTCCCCGGACGGACTGCCCGCCGACGTGTCCTCGGACGGACCGCCCGCCGAAGTGCCCCCGGGCGGACCGGCCATCGGCGTGCCCGCGCACGCACTCCTCGCCCTGACCGGCGCCCAACTCGGGATCTGGAACGCGCAGCGCCTCGAACCCGACTCGCCGTACTACGTGGTCGGCGACGTGGTGGAGATATCCGGCGACGCACCGGTCGACGTGGACGCGCTCGTCGAGGCGGTCCGGGCGACCACCGAAGAGGCCGAGACGCTGCGGCTGCGGGTGCACGACACCCCCGACGGGCCACGGCAGTCGGTCAGCGACGAACCGGTCGAGCCGCCCCGCGTGGCCGACGTCAGCGGCGCGGCCGACCCGGTGGCCGCGGCGCACGCGCTCGTCGACGCCGAGCGGGCCCGGGTCGGCGAGGCGTGCCGGGGCATGGTGGCGCGCCCGCTGTACGCGCGGACCGTCATCCGCCTCTCCGACCGCGAGGTCTGGTACACCCAGCTCGGCCACCACCTCGTCTTCGACGGCTACACCGCCGCGATGCTCGCCCGCCGCACCGCGGCCCGCTACACCGCCCTCGTCCGCGGGACCGAACCCCCGCGCTCGCCCTTCGGGTCCTTCGCCGACCTCGTCGCCGCCGACCGCGACTACCGCGCCAGTGACCAGAGCGCCGAGGACCGCGCGTACTGGGTCGAGCGCTTCACACCGCTGCCCGACCTGGGCGGCGACGGCACGGCCGCGGGGCCGCCCGACCGCACCCTGGCCGCGCGCGCCGTCCTGCCGCCCGAAGAGCTGGCCCGGCTGCGGGAGTTCGCCGACCGGGAGGGTGTGACGTGGGGCGAAGCGCTCATCGCCGGTTACGCCGCGTTCCTGCACCGCGTCCTCGGCCGCACCGACGTGGTGTTCGCGCTGCCGCTCATGTGCCGGACCGGCTCGACCGAGCTGCGCACCCCGGCCATGGCGGTCAACGTGCTGCCCCTGCGGGTGGCCGTGCGCGGGGGCGACGGCCTGGGGGAGCTGAGCCGCCGGGTCGCCGCCGCGATGAAGGAGATGCGCGACCACCAGCGCTACCGGGGCGAGGACCTGCCGCGTGACCTGGGCGTGCCCGGCGCGGGCGCGCTGCTGCACGGACGCGGCATCAACCTCAAGGCGTTCGACCTGGCGATCGACTTCGCCGGAGCACACGGCACCATGCGCAACGTCGCGGGCGGACCGCCGGAGGACATGGGCCTGAGCGTCCTGCCGACCCGGGACGGCGGCCTCCTCCTCGGCTTCGAGGTGGACGCCCGTACCAACGACCAGGCCATGGTCGACGGCCAACTGGCCGGATTCTGCGCCCTGTTGGCGGGGCTGACCGACGGCGCGCCCGTGGCGCAGGTCCCCCTGGCCGACGACACGCGACGGCTCCTCGCGGACTGGGCGCCGCCCGCCGTTCCCGGCACGCCGCTGGACGTGCCGACGGCCCTCGACGCGATGGCCGCCGCCGACCCCGCGCACACCGCCCTGGTGTGCGGCGACGACCGGATCGGCGCCGCGGACCTGGCGGCCCGCGTGCACCGCCTCGCCCGTGCGCTGCGCGCCCGCGGCATCGGCCCCGACGACGTCGTGGCCCTGGCGCTGCCGCGCACGGCCGACGCGGTGGTCGCCCTCCTCGCGGTCATGGACGCGGGCGCCGCGTTCCTCCCCCTGGACGCGGCCCACCCGCCGGAGCGGCTGCGGGAGTTGATCGAGGACACGCGGCCGGCGCTGGTGCTGACGGACGACCCGGAGGGCACTGGCTCTCCCGTCGCCGGGCCGGAGGGCACCGGTACTCCTGTCGCCGGGCCGGAGGGCACCGGCGCTCCTGTCGCCGGGCTGCCCTGGGCCACCCTCCTCGACGAAGCCGCCGCACGGTCCGGTGCACCCCTGACGGCCGACGAACTCGCCGCGCCCCGCCATCCCGAGCACCTCGCCTACGTCATCCACACCTCCGGGTCGACCGGCCGCCCCAAGGGCGTGCTCGGCCGGGTCGGCGCACTCGCCGCACTCCTGCACCACCAGCGCTCCACGGTCGTGGCGGAGACCGAGGGAGCCACCGGCAGGCGGCTGCGCGCCGCCCACACCTACTCGTTCGCCTTCGACTCCGCCTTCGAACACCTGGTGTGGCTGCTGTGCGGCCACGAACTGCACGTGTACGACGCCGAGACCACCCGCGACGCGGACGCACTGCTCGCCGCGTTCGCCCGCGACCGTATCGACATCGTGGACACCACGCCGTCGATGGCCGCCCCACTCATCGACGGCGGCCTCCTCGACCTGCGGCCCGCACTCCTCGTCCTGGGAGGCGAGGCCACCCCGCCCGCGCTGTGGCGGCGCGTCGCCGACGCGGGCATCACCGCGCGCAACATGTACGGCCCGACCGAGGCCACGGTGACCAGCACCACCGGGCGGGTCGACGGCGACGAGCCGACCATCGGCCACCCCCTCTCCGGCACCCGCATCCGCCTCCTCGACAGCGCGCTGCAGCCGGTGCCGCACGGCACGGCGGGCGAGCTGTACCTGGCCGGGCCGCACCTGGCCCGCGGCTACCTCGGCCGGCCCGGGGCGAGCGCCGAACGCTTCGTCGCCGACCCGTTCGGCGCGCCGGGGGAGCGGATGTACCGCACCGGCGACCTCGCCCGGTGGGTGCCCGGACGCGGCCTGGAATACCTCGGCCGCGGCGACGGACAGCTGAAGATCCGCGGCCACCGGGTGGAGACCGGCGAGGTCGAGGCCGCGCTCGGCACCGTGCCCGGCGTCAGCGCCGCGGCCGCCGTGGTGCGCTCGTCCCGGCTGATCGGTTACGTGGTGTCCACCTCGGTCACCGTCACCGGGGAAGCGGTGCGTGCCCAGCTGGCCGACCGGCTGCCCGAACACATGGTGCCCGCCGCCGTCGTGGTCCTCGACGCGCTTCCGCTCACACCCAACGGCAAGCTCGACCGCGCCGCCCTGCCCGCGCCCGCCTCGGCCTCCGGCGGCGGCCGGGCCCCGAGCACCGAACGGGAATGGCTGCTGTGCGCCGTGCTCGCCGAGGTCTTCGAGGTCGAACAGGTCGGTGTGGACGACGACTTCTTCGCCCTCGGCGGCGACAGCATCACCGCGATCACCGTCAGCAGCAGGCTGCGCGCCAGTGGCTTCGAACTGCGCCCGCGCGACCTCCTGGCCCGCCGCAGCTTCGCCTCACTCGCCGCCTCCGCCGAGGTGGCCGAGGACACCGTCCAGCCCCTCGACGACCCGACCGGGCCAGTGCCCGCGCCGCCCATCGTGCGCGCCCTGCTCGATCCGCACCCGGACGTCGACACCGTCGCCGGATACGCACAGTGGACCGCCCTGCGCGTCGACGAACTCACTCACGGCGACCTGGCCCAGGGCGTCCAGGCCGTGCTCGACCACCACGACGCGCTGCGGCTGCGCGTGGGCGAGGGCCGCCTGGAGGTGCTGCCTCGCGGGGCGGTGCGGGCCGTCGTCAACGAGGTGCACGGCGAGGAGGGGCACAACAGCGAGGATGTGACGGCACTGGCCGAGCGCCTGGCCGGTGAACTCGATCCGCGCTCGGGGGACTTGCTGCGCGCCACCCTCGTCAGGACCGACCGCGGCACCCCGGACCGCCTGGTCCTCGTCGTCCACCACCTCGCCATGGACGGCGTCTCCTGGCGCGTCCTGCTGCCCGACCTGCACACCGCCTGCACGGGCGGCACGCTCGACCCGGTCGGCACGTCCTGGCGGCGGCACGCGCTGCTCCTCGCCGAGCAGGGGGCATCCGGCGCGCGCAGGGGCGAACTCGACCACTGGCGCGCGGCGTTGAGCAGCACGTCCCGCCTCGGTACCCGCCCTCTCGACCCGAAGCAGGACAGGGTCGCCACCGCCCACCGCTCGGTCACCGTGGCCACTGCCGAGGTCACCGAGGCGCTGCTGACCACTCTGCCCGCGGCCTACCGCGCCGGCGTCGACGAGGTTCTGCTCGCCGCCCTCGTGCTCGCCCTGCGCGAGTGGGGTCTCGGCGGCACCGCAACGACCGTCACGATGGAGGGCCACGGCCGCGAGCACCTCGATCTCGCCCGTACGGTCGGCTGGTTCACCAGCGAGTACCCGGTGCGCGTGCCCTCCGTCGGCGACGTCGGACGGGTACTGCGCGCGGCCAAGGAGGCCCGCCGCGGCGTCCCGGACGGCGGCATCGGCTACGGCGTGCTGCGCTCCCTGGACCCGGCGGTCGACGCGGAGTTCGCGTCGGCCCCGCCGCCGGACGTCCTCCTGAACTACCTGGGCCGCTTCGCCGCGCAGCCCGCCGAGGGCTGGCGCCTGCCGGAGCGCGACGCCTTCTCGGTCGTCGAGCCCGACGCCAAGTCCCTCGAACAGGTCCTCGCCCTCAACTGCTTCGTGCACGAGGAGGGCGCCCCGCAGCTCGCCGTCGAGTGGACCGCCGCGACCCGGGTGCTCCCCGCCGACGCCGTGGCCGCCCTGCAGAGCGCCTGGGCGACGGCCCTTGAGGCGCTGGCCGAGCACGCCCGCCACACCGAGGGCGGGCTCACCCCCTCCGACCTGCCGCTGGTCGCCCTCGACCAGAGCGTGATCGACGCCCTTGAGAGCACGGGTCACACCGGCCGCATCGCCGACGTCCTGCCCGCCACCCCGCTCCAGGTCGGACTCTCCTTCCACACCCTGGTCCGCGACGACCAGGACACCGACGTCTACGTCGTCCAGGCCGTGACCACCCTCGTCGGCGACCTCGACCCGGCCCGGATGGCCGCGGCCGCACGCGAACTGCTGCGCCGGCACCCGGCGTTGCGCGTGTACCTCGGCACGGCCGGGGACGAGGTGGTGCAGGTGATCCCCGCCGACGTCGCCCTGGACTGGCGCCAGGACGACCGCTTCGAGGAAGCCGTCCGCAGCGAGCTGGAGCGCCCCTTCGACCCGACCAGGCCCCCGCTGATCCGCTTCCTGCTGTCCCGCGTCGGCCCGGCCGAGCACAGACTGGTGATCACCAATCACCACGCCCTGCTGGACGGTTGGTCGATGCCGCTGGTCGGCCGCACCCTGCTCGCGATCTACGCCGAACTGGGCGGCGGCCCGGCCGCACCCGTCGCCCCGCCCCTGTCCCAGTACTTCCACTGGCTGGCCGCCCGGGACCACAAGGCGTCCCTCGGCGCGTGGCAGCGGGCGCTCGCGGGTGTCGACGATGCGACGCGCCTGGCACCCGCCACCACCGGGACCGGCGTCGAGCGGCCGGGCCGCGTGAGCGTCGGCCTCGGCCAGGAGTTCAGCGACCGGCTGCGCGCGTTCGCCCGAGAGCAGGGCGTCACCCTGACCACCGTCCTGCAGACGGCCTGGGGTCTGCTGCTCGGCCGGCTCACCGGGCGCCGCGACGTCGTTTTCGGCTGCCCCGTCTCCGGACGGCCCGCCGAGGTCGACGGCGTGGAGTCGATGATCGGCCAGCTCGGCACCACCATCCCGGTGCGCGTGCGGCACACCCAGGACCGGACCGCGCGCGACCTGATGGCCGACGTACACGCCGAGAGCGTGGCGCTCGCGGACCACCACCACGTCGGCCTGCCCGAGATCCAGCGCGCGGTGGGCGTCGGCGAACTCTTCGACACCATGCTGGTGATGGAGAACTTCCCGCTCTCCAGCCGCAAGCGCACCCAGCTCGCCCCCGGGCTCGACCTCGCGGGCGTCGACATCACCGACGCCACGCACTACGCCCTCACCGTGATCGTCATCCCCGACGACGAGATCACCATCGGACTCGGCTACCAGCCGCACGCCTTCGCCGAGGAGACCGTCCGCGGCTACGGCCGCTGGCTGCACCACCTCCTGAAGGAGATCGTCGAGGACCCGGCACGGCCCGCGCTCCGCATCCCTTGCCTCGACGCCGAGGAGCGGGCGCGGATGCTGAGCACCGGCACCGAGGTCGTCCCCGCCAAGGAACGCGGCCACTGGCTCGAGGAGTTCGACGCCTGGGTGCGGACCAAGCCCGACGGCGAGGCCCTGGTCTGCCGCGACCGCAGCCTCAGTTACGCCGAACTCGACCGGCAGGCCAACCGGCTCGCGCACGCCCTGATCGAGCGCGGAGTACGGCCGCAGGACCCGGTCGCGGTCCTGCTCGGACGCGACGTCGAGATGACCGTGGCCCTGTTCGGTGTGGCCAAGGCGGGCGCGGTGTACGTACCCCTCGACCCGAGCTACCCGCGCGACCGGCTCGCGTTCATGCTCGACGACATCGCCCCTGCCGTCGCCCTGACCACCGGCGCCGACGTGCCCTGCGAGCGCGACATCCCGGTCCTTCGCCTCGACGACCCGGCGACGCTCGCCTCCGTACCCGACACCGACCCGGCCGAGGCGCGCGCGAAGCTCACCGACGACGCGCTCGCGTACGTCATCTACACCTCCGGCACCACCGGCCGGCCCAAGGGCGTCGGCGTCACCCACCGCGGCGTGCCCGACCTGGTCGCGCTGCAGGAGGAGGTTGTCGGCGTCACCGAGCACGACCGGTATCTGCACTTCGCCTCGACCAGCTTCGACGTCGCGTTCTGGCAGACCATGGTCCCGCTGCTGTCCGGCGGCACGTCCGTGATCGCACCCGAGGAAGTACGCGTCCCCGGCGACGAACTCCTCGACTACATCGCCGAGCACCGTGTGACCGGGGTGAATCTGCTGCCGTCGTTCCTGGCCGCGATGCCGGACGACCGCACGGTTCCCTCCGACGTGTTCTTCGTCGTCGGCGCCGAGCGCCTCGACCCCGAACTGGCGCACCGCTGGGGGCGGGGCCGCACGGCGCTCTTCAACGCCTACGGCCCCACCGAGGTCACCATCAACTCCCTGACCTGGCGCTACGACCCGGACGACCAGGGGCCGCTGCCGATCGGCCGCCCCGACCCGAACGTCCGCGTCTACGTCCTGGACGGCGGGTTGCAGCCCGTCGGCGCCGGTGTCACGGGAGAGCTGTACCTCGGCGGTCCCAGCCTGGCCCGCGGCTACCTCGGCCGCCCCGCCCTGACGGCCGAGCGCTTCGTCGCCGACCCGTACGGCGCGCCGGGCGAACGCATGTACCGCACGGGCGACTTGGTGCGCTGGCGGCCCGACGGCCAGCTGGTGTTCCTGGGTCGCGTCGACCACCAGGTCAAGGTCCGCGGCTTCCGGGTCGAGCTCGGTGAGATCGAATCCACCCTCACCCGCCACCCCGCCGTCCGCGCCGCCGCCGTCCTCGTGCGCGACGGCAGGCTCGTCGGCTACGTCATCCCCACCGACGGCGCCGACCTGGACACCGCGGCGCTCCGGGCGTACGCAGCCGGGGAACTGCCCGACCACATGGTGCCGACGGCCCTCGTGCCGATCGACCGGCTGCCGCTGAGCCCCAGCGGCAAGCTCGACGCCGCCGCCCTGCCCGCCCCGGAGACCGCGGCCGCCGCACGCCGTGCGCCCGCGACCGACGCCGAAGCCGTGCTGCTCGGTGTGTTCCGGGACGTCCTCGGCACCGACGAGATCGGCCCCGACGACGCCTTCTTCACGATCGGCGGCGACAGCATCGTGTCGCTCCAGGTCGTGTCGCGGGCCCGGCGCCAAGGGCTCGGCCTGACCGCGCGCGACGTGTTCGAGGGCGAGACGGTCGCCGGGATCGCGGCGCGCGCCCGCGCCCTGGACGCCGACGACGCTCCCGCGGTCGGCGACGCGCCGCTCACACCGATCATGCGGGACCTCCTGCGCCGCGCCGGCACGGCCGCGGACGGATTCTGCCAGTGGGTGGAGATCTGCGTGCCGCCCGGCGGCGACGAGGCAGGCTGGCAAGGCGTGTTGGACGCGGTCCTGGCCCGGCACGACGTGCTGCGGGCCCGCCTGGTCGGTGATGCGCTGCGCGTCCCGCCGGTCGGCGCCGTGACCGGTGCCGACGTCCTCATCTGCGTACGAGCGGCTGCTGAACCCGGCGTGTGGGAGACGGTCGAGCCCGGTGTGCGGGGGACGGCTGAGCCTGGCGTACGGGAGGTGGCTGATCCCGTTGCGCGGGAGATGGCTGAGCCCGCCGAGCCGGGGACGGATGGCCTACGCGCCCTGGTCGACCACCACGTCGCCGCCGCCCGAGCGTCGATGGACCCGCGCACCGGTCCGCTGCTGCGCGCCATCTGGGTGGACGCAGGACCCGGCCGGCCCGGCAGACTCGTCCTGATCGCACACCACCTGGTCGTCGACGGAGTGTCCTGGCGCGTCCTCCTCGACGACGTGGAGCACGCCCACTCCGGTGGGGCCCTGGCCCGGCACGGTCAGTCGTTCCTCGGCTGGGCGCGGTCCCTGCGCGACGCCGACCGGCGGGCGGAACTGCCGCACTGGCAGCGGATGACCGCCACCCCGGGGCTCACCAGGCCCCTCGACCCCACCCGGGACACCGCGGCCACCGCCGCCCATCACGAGATCCGGCTCGACGCCGACACGACCCGCGCCCTGATCACGACCCTGCCCGCCGCCCACCGCACCACGCCCGACGCCGTGCTGCTCACGGCGCTCTCCCGGGCGGTACGGGACTGGCGCGGCACACCGGAGCTCCTGGTCGCGCTGGAGAGCCACGGCCGCCCGAGCCACGTCGACCTGTCCCAGACCGTCGGCTGGTTCACCGCCGTCCACCCCGTACGCCTCGACGCGCGCGACGACGTGAAGGCGGTGGGGCAGCGGCTGCGCGCCCATGGCGACGGACTCGGCCACGGCATCCTCACCACGGCGGGCCTGCTGGATGCCGTACGGCCCGAAGTCGCCTGGAACTACCTGGGCCAGTTCCCCGGCGCCCCGGCCGAGGAGACGCCGTGGCAGGCACCCCCGGACGCCGACCCGCTCGGCTCCGGCGGCACCGGCCAACTGCCGCTCCCGCACAGCCTGATGGTCAACGCCCTGGTGCGTGACGACACGCTCGGGATCCGGATCACCTGGCCGTCGGCGCTGTTCACCACCGCCGAGATCGAGGAGCTCGCCGGGCATCTGCGGACCGCGCTGCTGCACACGGCCGCCGCCCCCGAGATCAGCGCGCTCCAAGGCGGCCGCCCGGTCGTCGACGTGCAGCCACTCACCCCGCTCCAGGAAGTGATGCTGCGCCACTCGCGCACCGAACGCCCCGACCCGTACACCGTGCAGTCGACGTTCTCCCTCGCCGGTCCGCTGGACGTGGACGCCCTGCGCGCCGCGGGCGCCGACCTGCTGGCCCGCCACCCGAACCTGGGCGCCGTGTTCCCCGCCGGCCTGGCGGTGATCCCCGCCTCGCCCCGGCCGGACTTCCGGGTGTCCGACCGCCCCGCCGAAGAGGTCCTCGCGGCGGACCTGGCCGAGCCGTTCGACCTCGCCGAGGGCCCGCTCGTACGGCTGACCGTCATCCGCCGCGGCGACGACCTCGCCGACCTGGTCCTCACCACGCACCACGTGCTCTCCGACGGCTGG
This sequence comes from Streptomyces sp. NPDC059009, assembly GCF_042740175.1. NCBI lineage: Bacteria > Bacillati > Actinomycetota > Actinomycetes > Kitasatosporales > Streptomycetaceae > Streptomyces > Streptomyces sp. NPDC059009. The sequence continues at coordinate 60,411 of NZ_JBHYJB010000021.1, forward strand.
TCGGCCCCGCGCATCCTCAGCGAGCTGTTCACCCTCTACACCGCACGCCTCCAGGGCGAGGAGCCGGACCTCCCCGCACCGGTGCCGTTCGCCGACTACCTGACCTGGCGCGCCGAGCACGAGCCCGAACTGGGGGACTGGGCCGCCGAATTGGACGGCCTGCCCGAGGGCGACCACCTGGCGGGCGCCGCCGAGCTGGGCCCGGCCTGGCAGCAGCCCGAGCTCATCACCTTCGACGCGGACCTCGTGACCGGACTGACCGACCTCGCCGCACGGCGCGGCCTGACCCTCAACACGCTGGTACAGGGCGCCTGGTCGGTGCTGCTCGCCCGGCGCTCCGGCCGCGCCGACGTCTGCTTCGGCGCGATGGTCGCCTGCCGCCCGCCGGAGCTGGCGGGCGTCGAGGAGATCATCGGCCTGCTGGCCAACACCGTTCCCGTACGAGTGCGGCTGGACGGCACCCTCGCCGAGACCCTCGCCGACCTGCAGGCCCGCCAGCGCAAGCTGGTCGAACACCACCACGTCGCCCTCACCGACCTGGAGCAACTCACCGGCCGCCGACGGCTGTTCGACAGCCTCGTGGTGTTCGAGAACTACCCGGTCGACCCGGACCGGCTGCGTGAACCCGCCCCCGGCCTCACGGTCGTCGGCACCCGCTTCCGCGAAGCCACCCACCACCCGGTGACCCTGACGGTCATGCCGGACGGCGACGGCTGGACCGGCGTGCTCGCCCACCGGCCCGGAGCCGACGTCGACGGACTCGCCGCCGAACTGCACGACCTGCTCCGCACGCTGGGCAGCCACCTCGACGACGACGTCCGCGACCTCCTGGAGCACCCGTGAGCGACAAAGCCGCGCCGCCGGACGAACGGGCGGACGAAGGGGCGGATGCACGAGTGGACCTGCCGCTGCTGCGGATCGCCTTCATCCTCGTGCTCGGCACCTTCATGGCCACGGTGGACGCCACCATCGTCAGCGTCGGCATCGACACCCTGTCCCAGGATTTCGGCGCCTCCGTCACCGAGATCCAATGGGTGTCCACCGCCTACCTGCTGGCCGTCGTGACCGCCGTACCCGCGTCCGGCTGGCTGGCCGACCGCTTCGGCGGCCGCCGCACCTGGCTCGTCGCCGTCGGCGTGTTCCTGCTCGGCTCGCTGCTGTGCGCCCTGGCCTGGTCGGCGACCAGCCTCATCGTGTTCCGGGTGCTGCAGGGCCTCGGCGGCGGGCTGCTCCCCGCGACCGGGCAGGCGCTGCTGGCCCGCATCGCGGGACGCGAACGCACCGGACGGGTCATCAGCGTCGTCTCGGTCGTCCCACTCCTGTCACCGGTGCTCGGCCCGCTGGTCGGCGGCGCCATCCTCGGTGCGGCGCCCTGGCCGTGGCTGTTCCTGGTCAACCTGCCGATCGGCGCGGCCGCGATCCTGCTCGCCCGCCGCTACGTGCCCGCCGTGCCGTCGGCGCCGCAGCGCACGCCCTTCGACCGACGCGGCGCCGCGCTGCTCTCACCCGGCCTGGCCGTGCTGGTCTTCGGCCTGACCGAGGTCTCCCACGGCCGCCCCCTCCCGGCGGCGGTCGGCATCGCGGGGGGCCTGGGGATGCTGGCCGCGTTCACCGTGCACGGCCTGCGCACACGCCACACCCCGCTGGTCGACCCGCGCCTCTTCGCCCGGCCGCCCTTCGGCGCGGCCGCCCTCGCGCTGCTGGTCCTGGGCGCTTCGGTGTTCGGCACGATGTTCCTGCTGCCGCTGTACCTCCAGACGGGGCGCGGCCTCTCGGCGTGGGAGTCCGGCCTGCTGCTCGCACCGCAGGGGCTCGGCGCGGCGGCCGGTTCGGTCCTGGTGAACCGCACCATCGACAAGGTCGCGCCCCGCACGCTGGTGGTCACCGGCATCGCGCTGATCTTCGTGGGCACGGTCCCGTTCACCCAACTCGGCCACCAGCTGCCGGACCTCGCCATCGCCGTGGCGCTCGCCGTCCGGGGCATCGGCATGGCCATGATCGGCGCACCCGTCATGAACATCGTCTACAGCCGCATCGCGCCCGCCGAGATCCCCCGCGCGGCCGGAGCGCTCAACCTCCTCAACACCGTGGGCGGTTCGCTGGGCACCGCGGCTCTCGCCGTGGTCCTGCAGAACCGGCTGGCCGCCCGCGGCCCGGACATCTCCGGCCCCGACATCTCCGCCGCCTTCGCCGACACCTTCTGGTGGGTGCTCGTCTTCTGCTTGCTCGCCGCCGCCGGAGCCACGAGGCTCCCCAGAACTCACGTCAGGACGCCATGAACCACCCCCCGCACGCCATGAACCACCCGCCGTACGCCATGAACTATCCGCTGCCCACCCCCGCCGAGCTCGCCACGGCCCACCCCCTGCCCCCGGCCACCGCCGAGGCCGTGGCCCGCCACCGCGACACCGTCGCCGCCGCCCTCGCGGGCCGCGACCCCCGCCTGCTCGTGGTCGTCGGCCCCTGCTCGGTCCACGACACCGCGGCCGCACTCGAGTACGCCGCCCTGCTCGCGGCGGCCGCCGAACGCCTCGCCGACGACCTGGTCATCGTCCTGCGCGCGTACTTGGAGAAGCCCCGCACGGTCACCGGCTGGACCGGCCTGCTCACCACCCCCGCGCTCGACGGCAAGGCCGACCTGGCCACCGGACTGCGCCTCGGCCGTTCCTTCCTGACCGAGGCCGCCGCCACGGGCCTGCCCCTGGCCTACGAGTTCGTCGACCCGGCCCTCGCCCCGTACGTGGCCGACACGGTGTCCTGGGCCGCCGTCGGCGCGCGCACCGTCGCCAGCCCACCCCACCGCCACCTGGCCTCCTGGCTCCCCATGCCGGTCGGCATGAAGAACTGCGTGTCCGGCAGCACCGACACCGCCATCGCCGCCATCCAGGCCGCCGCCCACCCCCACACCCTCCCCGCCATCTCCACCGACGGCCGCCTCACCACCCTCCACAGCACCGGCAACCCCGACACCCACCTGGTGCTGCGCGGCGGCCCCACCCCCAACTACGACCGGGCGAGCGTGGCGCAGGCCCGCGCGGCCCTCGCGGCGGCCGGCCTCCCCGAGCGCCTCGTCGTCGACGCCTCGCACGGCAACAGCGGCAAGGACCACAACCGGCAGCCCGCCGTCGTCGCCGACCTGGCCCAGCAGCTCCGCGACGGAGCCCCCGCCCTGGCCGGCGTCATGATCGAGTCCTTCCTGTCCGACGGCAGACAGGACCCCTCGGCCGCACCACTGCGCCCCGACCTCAGCGTCACCGACGCCTGCCTCGGCTGGCACCGCACCGCCCCGCTGCTCGACACCCTCGCCCTGGCGGCGCGCCGCAGATAGCGGCGCAGGGTTTCACAGGGGCCCATCAGCAAACTCTTATCTCGTTCTCAGGAAAGGGAGGTGATCTTGCTGATGAAGCAAGTGGTTCTCCTGCCGCCAGCCACCGGTCTTTTGGCAGTAAGGAGCTGTGTCCATGCCCGCGACTCCCCTCACCCGCACGACCCGTCACCTTTACCGCGGCACTGCCGTGACTCTCTCCGCACTGGCCCTGGCCGGACTCGGCACGGGCGCGGCCTTCGCGGCCGGGCAGGACCCATCGACGTACGGGACGTCCCGGCCCGTCCGCGACACGACCGCCACCGCCGCGGTGGGTGTGCTCGTCCGTGAGGACGTCGACGGCGGGCACTTCTGCACCGCGAGCGTCGTGGACAGCCCGGACGGCAACGTCATCATGACCGCGGCGCACTGCCTGGACGGGGAGACCGACGACCTGGTGTTCGTCCCCGGCTACCACGAGGGAACGGCGCCCCACGGCATCTGGAAGCTCACCTCTGTGGCCGTCGACGACCGCTGGAGCGCGGAGCAGGACGAGGACCACGACGTGGCCTTCGCCGTCGTCGCGGCGCGCGACGCCCGCCAGGTGCAGGACGTGGTCGGCGCCCACCCGCTGGCCACGGACGCCGCGGCCACCAGCGGCCCGGCCCGGGTCACGGGCTACCCCGGCACCTCGGAGACTCCGCTGACCTGCCTCAACATCCCCACCGCGTACGGAGCGAGCCAACTGCGCATCGCCTGCGGCGACTTCACCACTGGAACCAGCGGCAGCCCGTGGGTGGACGCCGACGGCCGCGTCGTCGGGCTCATCGGCGGCCACGAGGGCGGAGGGGACACGGCCGCAGTCTCGTACAGCCCGGCGCTCACCGCCTCGACCCGAAAGCTGTACGAGCGGGCCGTGGCGACGGCGGGACGGTGACGAGGAGGGAGGGTGACGGAGGGAGGGTGACGGAGGGAGGGTGCCGAGGGGGAGAGTGACGAAGGTCCCGGTGATCCAGGTCCTCTGCCGCACCGGCCAGTGTGGATCTTGGGTGAGGGTGGTGCAGTGCCGTTCCGCGCCCCCGCGTGGACGGCTCTCTTGTTTCCCCTGTCTTCGGGAGTCCCGCACGATGAAGTTCCGCTTCGCCCTCGCCGGAGGTCTGCTCGCCGCGAGCGCCCTCACCCTGACCGCGTGCAACGGCGACAAGGGGGAGACCTCCACCCCGCCCACTTCTCATGCGCCGTCCGAGTCCCCGAAGTCGGCGGGGCAGAAGGCGCGCGAGAAGGCTCGCGAGGCGGAGAAGAAGGGGCGCGAGCTGGGCCGCGAGGCCGAGGAGAAGGCTCGGGAAGCGGGGCGCGAAGCCGAGCGCAAGGGCCGGGAGACGGGCCAGAAGTGGCGCGAGTACGGGGAGAACCACCGTCGCTAGCGCGGTGACCGCAGAAGTGCGCGGGGCAGCAGCCTTGTTGGAGCGCATGATGTGAGCACAAGGCCGCGTGACCCGCGTACGGTGCGGGCCTCTTGAGGGGTCCGAGGGGTTCGAGGGGCAGGTCTCCCCGCCCTCGCCTAACGTGGATAGGTGGGGCACTGACGCAGTCCCGCTGCCCCGCGCACAGGCGAGGAGGTGCGGACCATGCATCGGACCGTGGCCACCGGGCTTGCCCTGGCGTCCCTCGTGACCGTCGCAGCAGGGGGCGCGCTCGCCGCCTCACCGGGCGGTGCGGCGCCGCTGAGCACCGTCACATTCACCGAGGCCGAGCGCCGCGAGACCCTCACCTACTGGACGGCGGACCGCATGCGGGACGTCACCGGCGGCGCCGCACTCGGACACGACGCGGCCTCCGTCAAACCCTGGCGCGGCCCGGCCCTCACGAGTGTGGGGCGGCTCTTCTTCACCAACGAGAAGGGGCAGGACTCGTACTGCACCGCCACCGCGGTCCGCAGTCACAACCAGTCCACGGTGATGACCGCCGGGCACTGTGTACAACTGCCTGCCTCCCCGGACAACCACTACAGCAACATGGTCTTCGTGCCGGGCTACGACGAAGGCAAGCACCCGCACGGGACCTTCGCGGTGCGGGCCGTCGTGATGCCGCGCAGCTGGCAGGACGACGCTGAGAACGACATCGCCGCCGTCGTGACGGACCAGCAGGACGGCACATCACTGACCGACGCGGTCGGCGGCCAGACCCTGGCCGTCGACCGCAAGCCCGGCACCTCGGTGACCGTCCTCGGCTACCCCGACAGCCGCGAGCAGCGCGGCGAGAAGCTCATGTACTGCACGGGCACCACGACGGCTGCGCCCGGCGGCAAGCAGACCGTGCGCTGCCCGATGGAGGGCGGGGCGAGCGGAGGCCCCTGGCTGGCCGATCTCGACACGAAGTCGGGCCGGGGAAAGCTCGTGTCGGTGAACAGCTTCGGCGACGCGGCGCAGGACGGCACCGTCATGAACGGCGAGGTCCTGGGCGCGACAGCAGCTGAACTGCACGCACACGCCGAGCAGTTGTAGGCGCGGCCCGGTGCCTTCGGTGCCTTCGGTGCCTTCGGTGCCTTCGGCGACTGAGCCGTGGGCCTGGCGGCGGCGAGGGGACGCATCGGTGGGATGACCGATGCGCGAGCAGGGGGCGCGTGGACATAGTCCTCGGGAGATCGTTCGCGGGCACGTCATTGGGGTGCCCGGCTTCGAAAGGACCCCCTTGTGGACAGGTACGCGGATCTGGTGTTTCTCGGCGGGCATGTGGTCACGGTCGACGCGGAGTTCTCCGTCGCGTCGGCCCTGGCGGTGACCGGCGGGATCATCAGCGCGGTCGGCGGGCGCGACGACGTGGCGCCCTTCATCGGGCCCGGCACCCGCACCATCGACCTCCGGGGAGCGACGCTGCTCCCCGGCATCAACGACTCCCATCTGCACGGCTGCGCCTTCGGCATGGCGGCACCGCCGCTCGCGCTCGACCTCGGCCATTCCGCCGTGTCCCGTCTCACCGATGTCGCCGAGGCGGTACGGGAGGCCGTCGGGCAGGCACCGGCAGGACAGTGGATCGTGGGCCACGGCTGGGACAGCGGATACCTCGACGAGTGCGTGTCCGACCCTTCGCGACAGCCCTCACGCCACGACCTCGACGCCGTCAGCCCGGACCACGCCGTCGTCCTGTACTCCTTCTCCGGGCACGCCACATGGGTCAACTCCAAGGCGCTGGAGCTCATCGGCATCGATCGGCACACCGTCGCACCGCCCGGCGGCGCCATCGTCGTGGACGAGAGCGGCGAGCCGACCGGGCTGCTCCACGAAGGGGCCCAGGCCCTCGTCCAGAACGCCCTGCCACCGCTCAGCAGGCAGGAGCGGACCGACGCCATCAGATCGGCCCTCGCCACGTTCGCCCGGCTCGGCATCACCAGCTACACCGAGCCCGGACTCGGCCCCGGCGGCGACGGCATCATGCGGGGCGCGCTCGGCGCCGAGACCCTCGAGGTCTACCGCCGACTGCTGGCCGAAGGCGAACTGACCGCCCGTCTCGGCGTGCTGCTCCTGCCGGCCGGAATGGCGAGCACCGCCGAGGAGTTCGCCCGCACTCTCAGCACTCTCAGCGCCCTCGGCCAGTGCGCCGACGCGGATCCGCGCCGCCTCGCGATCCACGGAGTCAAGATCTTCGCCGACGGCATCGTCCCCAACAAGACCGCCTGGATGCACGAGCCGTACATCGGCGGGGGCTGCGGCAGCCTGTGCGTCGGAGGAGAGAGCGACACCGAGCGGATCGCCGAGATCGACGCCATCGTCGCGCACGCCCACGCAGCCGGACACCAACTGGGCATCCACGTCACCGGCGACCGGGCCTGCGACACCGTCGTGGACGCCTTGGCCGCGGCCCAGGCCGAGCACCCGCGGCGCGACGCCCGCCACTACGTCATCCACGGCGACTTCCTCACCGCACGCAGCATGAAGGTGCTGGCCGAGCACGGCTACGGCGTCAACATGAACCCGACCATCAAGTGGACCGTCGCCGACATGGAGGAGGAGTTCGTCGGCACCGAACGCGCCGCCTACGCATGGCCCTACCGCGACGCCCTCGATGCCGGGGTGCGGGTCGCGAGCGGCTCGGACGCCCCCGTCACCTTCCCCGACTGGCGCCAGGGCATCGCCACCATGGTGCTGCGCGAGTCGAAGGCCACCGGGCGGGTCAGCGGCCCCGGACAGCGCATCGGCCTGGCCGAGGCGATCCGTACGTACACGATCGACGCGGCCTGGCAGGACTTCGCCGACGACTGGAAGGGCTCCCTGGAGCCGGGCAAGGCCGCAGACCTCTGTGTGCTCGACGGCGACCTGCTCACCGCCGACCCGCACGACATCCCGCGGATGCCCGTCGTCCTCACCGTCATGGACGGCAAGATCGTTCACAACACTCTGCGGAATTGCAGCCATTGACGCGGTCGCCGCGGTCGCCATGGTCGGCGCGGTTGACGCGTTCTGACCCCAAGATCATCCTTGGGGGATGACAGCGGAGCCGAGCACGGCGGAGATCCTGGACGCGGCCGTCCACGTACGGGACACCGCCAGACGAGCCATGAGCGGCGCGACCGGACTCGACACGGTCCTGTCCGCGCTGTCCGAGGTCATGGAGTACGACCACGCCTCGCTGGCCCGATGGGACCCGCTGCGCCGACGTCACACCACCGCGGCCGGGAGCTACCCGGACGAGGCCACCGCCTATATCGAGACCCGCCTCCACCACGACCCGGTGTTCCCCGTGCTCCACCACCCGGCCCGAGGCGGCCTCTGGCTGGGGGACGTGCCCGAACACCTCCTGGCGTCGTCCCCGGGCTTCCAGCAGGTGCTCTCCCCGCTCGGCATCGAGGACGGCGTGGCCCAGTGCCTGTTCGCCGCCGACGGCCGCTACGTCGGCATGCTGAACGTCAGTACGCGTCGACCGCGGCGCACACCTGATCCGGCGCGCGCCGTGGTCACGCTCCTCACCGAAGCGCTGACCGCGGCCGTCGACCTCCGCTCGGCAACGTCTCCGCAGGAGGCGGGCGCACACCGGCCCGGCGGGCTCTCACCGCGAGAGCGGCCCGGCGGGCTCTCACCCCGGGAGCTCGAGGTCCTGGCCGAACTGACGGCAGGCCGCACCAACCGGGAGATCGCCGAGCGCCTGTACATCACGCCGCGCACCGTGGGAACGCACATCGAGCACATCCTCACCAAACTCGACGTCCCCAACCGCGCGGCGGCCGCCGCCCGCGCTGTCACCTGGGGAATCGGCCCCTCCCGCTGACGCGAACCCGGTGGGGTGCCCCCCTCGCCCGTACACGAGGGGGACGTGGCTCGGGCGGTGGCCCACCCGCCCGAGCCGGGCGGGGTCAGCCCGTGGGCTTGAGCGCGGAGGCGAGGCCGCGCGCCCAGATCTGGTCGACGCGGCTGCGCTCCGCCTGGTTGGGCTGGGTGTTGCGGCACGAGGTGCCGGGGCCGCCGCCCGACATCAACTCGCTGCAGGGGCCCGAGTAGTGGTCCGGCAGGCCGAGGACGTGCCCGGTCTCGTGGGCGACGACGCGCAGGGAGTAGTACTGCTGGTTCTGCCGGTAGTCGAGGAAGATGTAGCCGTGCCCTCGGCCGTCCGTGCTGGCGTAGGAACCGCGCGGGTCGTTGCCCTCCCGGTAGCGGAAGTCAGCGGTGCCGGCGGCCTCTTGGAGCTTCACGTTGCGCACCGAGCTGTTCCAGATGCTCGTGCTGCTCGCTATCTGCTGGCGGAAGGTGGGCGCCCCGGACGCGTTGTAGGTGACGGTGACGGCGGCGGCGCCGGGGTTCGCGGCCCTCTTCTTGGCGACCGATGCCATGACGGCGTCGAAGAACGCCTTGTTGGCCGCGGCGTTCTCGCCGGAAGCCTCGTAACGTAACGCCGTCGCATCGGTGGATCTGGCCGCGGATGCGGGTGTGCTCTGCGCGGCTGCGGCTGGGGCGAGGGTGGCGCCCGCGGAGGCCAGGCCGAGGGAGAGGGCGGCGGCCACGGCTGCCTTGAGTGCTCTCATGGAGGAACTCCTGCTTGTCCAGTGGGGGATCGGTCCCTGCGGTGAGGAACCGTTGCGTCCGGCGGGGGACCGGACGAGGCGAGTCTCTCCGTGGGGCCGACCGAACCGGAACGATCACAGTCGGGGATAAGAGCGCCTTATCCCCCTCCGCCGGAGCCTGCTGTCCCGTCCCGCGCCCGCTCGACTGCTCGCCCGCTCCCTTCCCTTGGCAGCTGTCTGAGCCGGCCGTAATCTCCCGGGAATGGAGCTCGAGGTGAGACATCTGCGTGCCCTCTGCGCCATCGCCGAGACCGGCAGTCTGCACAAGGCGGCCCGCCAACTCGGCGTCAGCCAGCCCGCGTTGACGGCTCAGGTGCAGCGCATCGAGCGGCTGCTCGGCGGGCTCCTCTTCCACCGTGAGCGGGAGGGCTGCCGGCCCACGCCCCTCGGCCATCTCATCCTCGACAGGTCCCGCTCCATGGTCGAGGAGATGCGGGCCCTCGTCACCGACGGCAGGACGGCGGCCGCGCGCGCCAACACCGCGCCCCTGCGCCTGGGTTCGACCGCGAGCGTCGCGCTGCCGGGCTGGCTGCGCCGACTGCGGGCGCACCGTCCCGCCGGGCGGATCCGGCTCCAGACGGACGTGTCCTCCAACGCGCTGCTCCGCATGGTCGCCGCCGACCAGCTCGACGTCGCCTTCGTGCACGAGATCGAGGGCTTCCCGCTCCATCTGCCGCCCGGCCGGGCGGGGCTGCGGCTGCGGGTCCTCGTCCAGCGGGAGCCGCAGTTCGTGGTCCTCGCCAAGGACCATCCGGCGGCCGCGAGGCCGACCCTGCACATGGCCGAACTCGCCGGTGAACAGTGGATGGTGGACCCGGCGGCGGACGGTGAGTGGGACGTGCTGCGGCGGCTGTTCGGCCCGCCGGGCCCGGACGACGACGTGCTCCTCGGGGACTACCACACGACGGGGATGCTCGTCGCGGCCGGCCAGGTGATCACGTTCTGCCAGCCGCTGTCCCGCCAGCAACCCGGCGTCGTGGTCCGGCCGGTGCACGGCGATCCGGTGGCGGCCCGACTGCTCCTTGTGTCACGACCGGAGCGGGAGGCGGACATGGGCTGGGTGTTCGCGGCGCTGGCGGCGGCGTACTGGGAGGCGGCCCAGCGGTCCTCGGTCTACGGGGAATGGCTGGCCAACTCGCCCCTGGAGTGGGCGGGTCGGGCATCGGAGCACAGACCGGAGCCCGTCACGTAGTCGGGGCGCGGGGACGGCTGAGCCGTGCGGCCCGATACGGCCCCGGTGCCGCAGCGGGGCCGTATCAGGAGCCGTAACGGGGGCTCGCTCCCGAGCCCCGGAGAGCGCCTCAGCTGTTGCGGATCGTCTCGCCGACCTGCGCCGGTGAGGTGCGCCAGGGGGCGCCGTGGCCTGGAAGCACCCAGGACGCCTTGAGGTCGGCGATCCTGTCGAGGGAGGCGAGGGCTTCGGCCGGGTCGTCCGTGAACGGTGCCGGCTGCGGTCCGGTGCGGCCGGTGAGGACGTGCCGGGTGGTCAGTGCGTCACCGACGAAGACCGCGTCGGCGAGCGGGACATGCACGGCCACGCTTCCCGGGGAGTGCCCCGGCATGCCCACGATCGCGGGCTTGCCGGGCAGGTCCAGGACGTCGCCGTCATGGATCTCGGTCACCTCGCTGACGTAGCGCGTGCGCAGCCCGTTCTTGCGCAGGGAGTAGCCGAAGAAGCGGAGCGTGGGCCCCGGCCGCAGGGGGCCGAGCGCGGTCTTGGGCTTTTCTCCCGTGCGGGCGCGCACGGCATCGGCGGCATGGATGAACACGGGCACGCCGTGCTCGCTGCGCAGGCGTTCGGCGAAGCCGATGTGGTCGGAGTCGCCGTGGGTCAGGACGAGTCCGCGGATGTCGTCGGCGGACTTGCCCAGGGAGTTCAGTTCGCGCTGCAGATCGTGCCAGTGGCCCGGCAGGCCCGCGTCGATGAGCGTGATGCCCTCGGAGGTGTCGACGAGGTAGCACGCCACCACATCATTGCCGAGGCGGTGCAGATGAGGTGCGAGTTTCATGGGGCCTCTCCCGGGGAGAAGGACGGGGAACCGAGATGGCTAAGCTACTTAGCTATGATGGCTAACGTCAATAGCCTTGAATCCGGAAGGGTGGACCATGCCGACCCCGGAGAAGACCTCGCTCCCTCACATCGTCGCCGCGGGCCGCGACCTGCTGGAGGCAGGTGGCCAGCAGGGATTGACGATGCAGAGCGTCGCCGAGCGGGTGGGGGTACGGGCGCCGTCGCTGTACAAGCACGTCGCCAACCGCGCCGCCTTGCTGGCCGCCGTGGCCGAGGCCACCGTCGACGACCTGACCACCAGCCTGGAGGCGACCGACGGCACCCTTGAAGAACTCGCACGCTGCTACCGGCAACGCGCCCAGGCACGGCCCGAGGGGTTCCGGCTGATGCACTCCGCGCACGCACCACCCGAAGCCCTCGCCCGCGCGGCGGGCCCGATACTGCGCGTCTCCCGGGAACTGGTCGGCGAGCAGGACGCACTCAACGCCGCGCGCCTGCTGACCTCTTGGGCCACCGGCTTCATCGAGATGGAGCTCAACGGCGCCTTCCGGTTCGAAGGAGACATCGACAGCGCCTTCGAGTACGGCCTGAGCGGCATGCGCCGGGCGCTCGTACCGGATCGCCGGGTTCGGTCGCGCTGAGGGTCTGGAGGCCCCACCGCACCGAAGGCGTGCGGGGACCAGCCCACTCGCCACCATGAGCACCCCGTCCGACCGGCCCGAAGGCGACCGGCTACAGTGCGCGCGACGGCAGCCTGGACAACTGAAGGAGGGGGGGAGCGTGACCGGCACCAGCGAAGCGCGATCCGCCGACAGCGAAGCACCCGCGACTCGGCCGAGCCGACTGCACCGCCTGATGCGCTACCTCCCCATGATCGCCCCCGTCCTGCTGTGGACCGTGCCCTGCTGGCTGCTTCTGTACGCAGGCCAGCACTGGCCGCTCCCTGTCACGCTGGCCGGCACCGCCCTGTTCGCCCTCGGCCTGATCGGCATGCCGTTCGCGATGATGCGCGGCCACGGCCGACGGCAGCAGGACGGGGCGGCAATCATCGGGGACGCCCTGCTGGGCGGCATCTGGATCCTGTTCACCTGGTCCGTCCTGCTCGGCGTCCTGCTGCGGCTCGCCCTGGCCGTGACCGGCGTCGGCGACGGCCAGGATCGGGCCCGGATCGTCACCTGGGCAGTCCTCGGCACAGCCGCCCTGCTGCTCGCCTGGGGGTACGCCGAGGCGCGCCGGGTCCCACGCGTACGCCGCCTCGACGTGCAACTCCCGCGCCTGGGAGCCGGGTTGGACGGCACCCGCGTCGCCCTCATCACCGACACGCACTACGGCCCGCTCAACCGCACCCGCTGGTCGGAACGGGTCTGTGCGACGGTGAACACACTGCAGGCCGACCTGGTCTGCCACACCGGAGACATCGCGGACGGCACGGCCGCACGCCGCCGCGCCCAGGCCGCCCCGCTCGGCACCGTCCAGGCCACCCGCGCCCGGGTCTACGTCACCGGCAACCACGAGTACTACAGCGAGGCCCAGGGCTGGGTCGACCTGATGGACGAGCTGGGCTGGGAGCCCCTGCGCAACCGCCACCTGCTGCTCGAACGCGGCGGCGACACCCTCGTGGTCGCCGGCGTGGACGACGTCACCGCCGAGTCCTCCGGCCTCGCCGGCCACCGCGCGCACCTCACCGGAGCCCTGGACGGGGCCGACCCCGACCACCCCGTGCTGCTCCTGGCCCACCAGCCCAAGTTCGTCGACCAGGCGGCAGCCGGCGGCGTCGACCTCCAACTCTCCGGCCACACCCACGGCGGCCAGATCTGGCCCTTCCACCACCTGGTCCGCATCGACCAGCCCGCCCTCGCCGGCCTCAGCCGCCACGGCACCCGCACCCTCCTCTACACCAGCCGCGGCACCGGCTTCTGGGGCCCGCCGTTCCGCGTCTTCGCCCCCAGCGAGATCACCCTGCTGGTACTCCGCGCCCCGCGATAGCCCCTCGCCGCAGCGCCGGGCGCGGCTTGTTCATCCGCCGGCCGTCGTGCAGGACGTGCACAAGCCGCGCGCCCGCCCTCTTCCGCAACCGGACCAACACGGGTCCGGGTTGGCTTCGAGTGCGCACCATGTGATGCGGTGGCCTTGTCACGCGACTGTCTGTCAGGAGGGCACGATGCACTACACGCGGCTGGGGAGCACCGGACTCGAGGTCTCGGCGGTCTGTCTGGGATGCATGAGTTTCGGGCAGCCCGCGCAGGGCGGTCATCCCTGGTCGATGGAGGAGGAGCCGAGCCGGGAGATCATCCGTGCCGCCCTCGATGCGGGGATCAACTTCTTCGACACCGCCAACGTGTACTCCGCGGGGACGAGCGAGGAGATCGTCGGTCGGGCGCTGCGGGACTTCAGCACGCGCGACGAGGTGGTCATCGCGACCAAGGTGACCGGCCGGATGCGGCCGGGCCCCAACGGCGCCGGTCTCTCCCGCAAGGCGATCCTCACCGAGATCGACCACAGCCTGCGACGGCTCGGCACCGACTACGTGGACCTCTATCAGATCCATCGCTGGGATCGCGTGACCCCGATCGAGGAGACGATGGAGGCGCTCCACGACGTGGTGAAGGCAGGGAAGGCCCGCTACATCGGCGCTTCCTCCATGTACGCCTGGCAGTTCGCCAAGGCCCAGTTCACCGCCCAGGCGAACGGCTGGACGCGATTCGTGTCGATGCAGAACCAGTACAACCTCCTCTACCGGGAGGAGGAGCGGGAGATGCTCCCGTTCTGCGCGGACCAGGGTGTCGGCGTGATCCCGTGGAGCCCGCTCGCCCGGGGCCGTCTCACTCGCCCCTGGAGCGAGTCCACCGCGCGCTCGGAGAGGGACGAGTCCCTCCTGAACTTCTACCCGGACAGCGACGCCGCGATCGTCGACCGGGTCGCTGAACTCGCCGCCAAGCGCGAGGTCTCACCCGCGCAGATCGCCCTGGCCTGGGTCTCCCGCAATCCGGTGGTCTCCGCCCCGATCGTCGGCGCGACGAAGCTGCGCCACCTCCAAGAGGCCGTCGCCTCGCTGGAGTTGACGCTCACCGACGGCGAAGTGGAGGACCTGGAGTCGGGGTACACGCCTCGTGCGATCGCCGGTTTCTCGTAGGAAATCCGTTCCGTGTAGGGTCCCGTTACATGCTGATACGCCCCCATGACCGTGGCAGTCGGGAGGAGTCGCTGGAATTCGTGCGCAGTCACGGATTCGGGCAGCTCATTGCGCCCGGGAGCGAACGAGTCTTTCCCGTCGTGGTCCCTACGCAGTTCGTTCTGGCCGACGACGAAACGGTGTTGCTGCATCTGGCCTCGGCCAATCCGGTCTTCGAAGCGGTGCGCGAAAATGCAGCTGTTCTCCTGAGCGTGGTCGACGACTGGGCGTACATTCCCGGCGCATGGAAGGCGATCGGGGGCGAGGATCCCTCGAGGGGAATTCCCACCGTGTATTACGCGTCCGTGCAACTGCGCTGCACAGCCGAGGTAGTTGAAGCCCCAGAGGAGAAGCTCGACGTGTTGCGGCAGCAGATCCAGGAGCTGGAGCCGGACAGCGGGATCGCCGACCCTGCCGTGCACGAGCATCGACTGCGCCAGATCCGTGGGCTGCGCCTGGCCGTTGGCGAGGTCACCGGGAAATTCAAGTTCGGGGGCAACGTGGACGAAGCGCACCGCACGGCGGTCGCCGCGCATCTCTCGGCACGCGACGGGCGGCGGGACGCGGCCGCGCGGGGGCACTTGTTGCGCAGGTCGATGAGTTGAGCGGCAGCGCCTGACGAGGTCGGTGCGGACGCGCGGATCAGCAGAGCCCGCGCAGCACAGCGAGCGCAGCCCGCACCGTTCGTCCAGGAACTTCTCCCGGTCGTCGGTGCAGATCCGGGTGCGCATCGTGTCGATCATCCCCTCCGGGCCGGTGCCGAGCAGGTCCTCCCGCCCGCTGCTGGCGCTCTCGGCCACCCTGGCCAGGGCCTCGTCGTACGGGCTCATGCCGTTCTTCCACTCCCAGGTTCTGCCACTCCCAGACCGACATTCACGCTCCTTGGGGTCGGGTTTGGCGATGGCAGTGGATGCTCCGGTCGTCAACGTCGCTGAACGGCCCTTCTGGTGGCGTGGAGCGGCCCAGCCCGCGGGCGTCGTAGCGGATCACGTCGTGGCGGCGGGACAGCCCGGGAACGACGGCGTCCCACAGGCGGGAGTCCATGCCCGCGCCGTGCAGGAGCACCACCGGGCTTCCGGTTCCGCCGCGCTCGGCCCACAGTTGGCCACCTCCGGGAGCAGGGATGCGGACGGCGCGAGGTCGCGCGACAGGAGGTTCGGGGGAGTTCGGTCTCACGCTGCGATCATTTCAGAGCGCTCGACGAGAAGGCCGCGTTCGAAACCCCGTTCCGCTGACGAAGATGCCCACCGTTGCGTTGCACACCTCCGCGAAGCACCGCCCGCTGATGGGGCGTTGAGGGCGGTGGAGCAGCGCGCGGGCGGGCCGGCCGCTACTTGATGGAGGTGTCGCCGAGGGCCTCCAGCACCGGCCGGAGCGCATCGGCGGACTTCTCGACCAGATCGCGGTCCACATCGCCGAGCAGCCGTGCGTAGTTCGCCAGATGGTCGGTGAAGAGGGCCCGGGTGACTTCGTGCCCGTGCTCGGTGAGATGAATCTTGACGGTGCGCCGGTCCTTTCCGTCGCGCACGCGTTGCACCAGGCCCT
The DNA here is from genome assembly GCF_042740175.1 of Streptomyces sp. NPDC059009. NCBI lineage: Bacteria > Bacillati > Actinomycetota > Actinomycetes > Kitasatosporales > Streptomycetaceae > Streptomyces > Streptomyces sp. NPDC059009. The sequence continues at coordinate 76,495 of NZ_JBHYJB010000021.1, forward strand.
TGGCCTCCATCTTGTCGATGCGATTGGTGATCGTGCCGGAGGACACCATGGACGCCTTGAGGAAGGTGCCGGCAGTGAGCGCATAGGGGGGACCTGAGCGCTGCAGCGTGGTGAGGACGTCGAACTCGCCCACGTCCAGGCCGTGTTGGGCGGCGGTCGCCTTCACTGTCTTCTCGACGATGACGGCCAGCCGCTGGATGCGCCCGAAGAGCTGCACCGGCCAGAGGTCGTCCTCCACCTCGGCGCGCTCCTCGACCCACTGGCTGATGATCGCGTCCACGGCATCGCTCACTGCTGCCACCCTCTCGACATTGGCTCTCTCGCCAGAGACCTTATCAATCTTGAGTCTCTTAGATCCGAGACACTTGACGCTGAGAGACTCCGATGCTTTTATCTCAACGTTGAGATTGTCGAGTCTGAACGACAGGAGCGCACGATGTCGCACCCGGAGCACCTCCAGTACCCCGAGCCCCGCTATCACGGCGACAGGGGCGAGGTGAACGCGTCCTTCCGCAGCGCCGACTCCCCGCCGGACCTCACCACGTCCCGCGGTGACGTCTATCGCTACCTCGCCACGCACGAGTCGACCGGCGGCGAGTACGGCCTGTACCAGGTCGACCTGGCGGCGGGGGCCGCCGGCGCCAAGACCCACTTCCACAGGGCGATGTCGGAGTCCTTCTACGTCCTCTCCGGGAAGCTGGAGCTCTACAACGGCGACAAGTGGGTGACCGGCGGGTCCGGTGATTTCCTGTACGTTCCGCCCGGCGGCCTGCACGCCTTCAAGAACGTGACCGACGAGCCCATGTCGATGCTCATGCTGTTCTCCCCGGGCGCCCCGCGCGAGGAGTTCTTCGAGAGGGTCGCGGAGATGTCGCAGCGAGGCGGCGAGGAGCTCAAGGAGTTCCGCGTGCGGCACGACAGCTACTTCGAGGAAGACTTCGAGCCGGGAGTCGTATAGAGGACCGCCGGCAAGGAACTCGGTGGCAGCGACGCTCCGCGAGGCCCGACTTCACTGTCGGCGTGGATTCTTGGCGGAGCTGAACCGGACGCCGACGGGCTCCAATACCGCGTCGACCACGGACTCCGCGAACTCTTCTCCGGCCGGGATCTGTCGCAGCAGGATCCGCATCCACACGGCGCCTGCGATGAGGTCGACGAGAAGGGCGGGGTCCGTGTCCGCGGACAGCTCGCCGCGGGCGACGGCACGGGCGAACAGTGGCCGTTCCCGTTCGAGGCGGTCGGCGAAGAAGTCCCGGGCGAGGAAGGCGAGTTCGTCCTGACCGCCGCCGCTGAGCATGGCGCGGGCTACGGGGCCGGTGCGCTCTCCGCCCACCAGGCGGGCCAGCTGCCCCGCGAGTGCGATCAGGTCGCCCCGGAGGGTCCCGGTATCGGGGATGTCGATGTCGAGCACCTGCGAGTGGAGCAGTGCGGCCCGCAGCAGCGGCCCCTTGGACGGCCACCACCGGTAGATCGTCGTCTTGTTCACCCCCGCCCGCTGCGCGACGGCCTCGACGGTCAGCCGCTGGTAGCCGCGTTCGATGAGGAGCTCCAACGTGGCCTCGTGGATGCGTTCGGCGGCGCGCGGGCCGGTGCCTGCCGTTCGCCGCCGAGGGCTGGTCGTGCCGGTCGCGCCGATGGTGTCGTTCGCGCCGGTGGTGTCGTTCGTGCTGGATTCGTGCATGGCGCTAGGGTAAAACACAACGCAACGTTGCGTTGTGCTTCTTGGGGAGGAACCATGGCTCGTGCACGGCACAGGACAACAGCCCATCCGGCGGCGCCCGTTGAGCCCCACGTCGTGCCGAGCGCCGTCTACTGGGGGCTGTTCGCCGCCTGGGCAGCCAACGACCTGGAGGAACTGCTCACCATGGCCCCCTGGTCCCGCGCCGCCGGACCGCGTCTGAAAGCTCGCTTCCCCCGCGTCCCGGACGCGATATGGAAGCGGATGGAAGTCACCCAGCCCCAGGTGAACACCGCGATCGGTCTGATGGGCCTGCTCATGGCAGCCGCCGCGGCAGACGGTGCCCGGACCCGCGGCCACAGCGCCTTCTTCCGCACCGTCCTGACCGGCTTCGGCCTCCACGGCGTGATGCACCTCGCCCAATCAGCCGCCTGTCGTGGCCTGACCCCAGGCGTCGCGACCTCCCCGACCGTGGTCATCCCCTACAGCGTGTGGGCACTGTCCCACCTGCGCCGCGCCGGCCTCCCGCCCGCTTCCCGAGCCCTCAGCCTCGCCCTGCTCCCTGCGGCGGCGGGCACCGTGCACACGCTGGCGCGACGGCTGACTGGGACGACTGCGTCGCCTGAATGAGCCTGCAGGCGGCGTGCGTTGACAACAAACAGACCCGGGGAAGGGTGGGCAACTGGCGCACGCTCAACAAGCAGTTCAGTTCCTAGGCGTAGCCGGGCACGGACGGCCACCTCACAGTCAGCACCACCGACTCTTCCTCCGCGAACCATGAGTGATCGACTCCGCGCCCCCACACGACGTAGTCACCCCGCTCCTCCAACAGAACGCTGCGGCCGGGCAGTTCCACGCGGAAGCGGCCGCTGATGAGGACCAGAAGGGCCGTGCGTTCCTCGCCCTTCACCCACTGCGATCGCTGGTCACCGCGAGGATGGACGCCCCATTTGATCTCCAGGGCATCGCTGTGGCGCGGATCGTCCACGTCTTTGAAGTGCCCGAGGAGCCATCCTCGGTCCAGTGCCGCGTCCTTGCCCGCGTTGCCCACGTACACGCTGTCGTTCACAAGTCCGGACGGTAGCAGCTGCTTTTGTCAGCTCTGGTGGTGCTTCTGGAACACCGTCCAGGACTTGCCCGGCCGGTCATGCCGGGCTGCTCCGCGGTTGTGGCTGAGAGGCACCCTCTCCTTGTCCTTCAGTTTCCGGCCCCCGGGCGGACCAGCTGGGCCTCCTGGTCGTCGAGGTAGTGCAGGATCTGGCGCAGCACCGTGTCGTCGATCCGGTTCTCGTCGCGCAGTTGGATGACCGTGGTGCGGGTATGGACCAACAGGGCCAGGCGGAGTTCGCTGAGCTGGATGAAGTGGCGCAAGGTCCGGGCGGCGTCCGAGGCGGGATCCTCGGCCCGGTCCTCGTCGGCCTGGGCGGACAGGACGCGCAGCGCCCGCTCGTACTCTGCGCGCAACTCCTCGACCACCTCGGGGTCGCTGCCCAGTTCCTGCGCGGCTTCGTCCAGCACCGCCAGCGCGCTCTCATGGGCGGTGATCTTCGCGGCTCTGCGCTCGGCGTGCAGTGACGTGTCTCGGGGCAGCCGTGCCCAGCGCACCACCCCGGGCAACAGCAGCCCCTGGACGACGAGGGTGGTGATGATGACGCCGGTGGTGACGAAGACGATGGTGTCCCGCTCCGGGAACGGCGCACCCGAATCGAGGGTGGAAGGCACGGACAGCGCGACGGCCAGGGACACCGCCCCGCGGAAGCCGGCCAGGCCGTGGACCATCCGGCTGCGGTGCCCCACCCGCCGCAGCTGCTGCGAGGGACGGCGGTCGAGCGCGCGGATCGCGTAGGTGGTGGTGAACAGGAACGCGATGCGCACCGCCACGAGCACCGCGGTCAGCACGGCGACGGTCAGCAGGCCCTGTGCGATGTCGACACTGGTCAAGCCCCGCACCGCCGCCTGGAGTTCCAGTCCCACGAGCACGAAGAGCGTGCCGTTGAGGAGGTAGGTGAGCAGGTCCCAGAAGCCCTGGCCCAGACGGCGGGTGGTGGCGGTGGTCAGCCGGGGCCCGAACCGGGTGTAGATCAGCCCGCACGTGACGACGGCGAGGACGCCCGATGCGTCGAAGGACTCGGCGAGCAGATAGGCGGTGAAGGGGGTCAGCAGTCCCAGTACGTTGGACAGCCGCGGTTCCGCCGTCCACCGGGTGACGGCGGGACGGGTGATCAGGTAGGCGACGAGCGCGCCCGTCGCCGCGCCGCCCGCATAGGCGAGCAGGAACCGCCCCGTCACGTCGCCCGGGTCGAAGTCGATCTCGCCGACCGTGACACCGACCGCCACGCCGTACACGACCAGCGCGGTCCCGTCGTTCACCAGGCTCTCGGCCTTGAGGACCGTCAGGTTACGCGCGGGCAGGAGCCGTTCGACGGCGGCCAGGGCGGTGGCGTCGGTGGGAGCGAGGGCCGCGCCCAGCACCCACGCCGGGCCCCACGGCAAGCCGAAGGCGTGGGCCACGGCGGCGACCACGGCGGCGGTGGCCACGACGAGGAGCGTGCTGGACAAGACAATGCCGCGCAGGGAACGGCGGATCTCCCGCACCGAGGTGTTGAGGCTCTCCCAGAACAGCAGGGCCGGGAGGAAGAGCAGGAGCACGACCTCGGGAGGGAACTCCACGGCCCGCAGTGCGGGCAGGGCCCCCAGCAATACGCCGGCGGTCAGTTGCAGTACGGGTTCGCTGACGCGTACCTTCCCGGCCAGCCCGCCGCACACCAGCACGGCCAGGCCGAGCAGCACGACGAGTTCCTGCCCGAGCATCCGTGGTCAACCCCCTCCGGAGCAGCGCCCACGACGGCGGGCGGGGACGACAGAGGCCGCGGACGCGCCACCTCCCGAGGATCTTCGCGCAGTCACCGCGAACCCTTGCGCCGACTCGCCCTCGGTCCAGCGGCCCGCCCGGCGCGAGCGCACAAGGAGGGGGCCGGCTGCCTCGCGGGCCGTGGCATCGGAAGGAACAGCGGGCCGTGGCATCGGAAGGAACAACAGCCAACGGAGATCATGAACGGCCGTGGGTCGAACGCTCGCCGAGAACGAAGGCAACGGAAGCCCCTCTCGACAGAGACCACGCCCATGACGGACACCCCCACCAAGAACAAGGCGGTGGGGGAGACGCTCTACCGACGAACCGCCGAGATCAGTCCACCTGGCCGCTCCTGGCGCTGCGGCGGGGTGTTGAACGGGCGGCCGTAGGCGGCAGCGCGCTCACGCAGGGTGTGGCTGTCGGCCTCCCAGCCGTGCCCGGCCAGCCAGCCCACCGGGTCGTCGGGCATCTCCGAGACCCACATGGACGCCGCCGATCCCGGCGCGGCGTCCGCGCCGAAGTGCTCGATCACGCCGCGCGAGCCCAAGGTCAGCCCCATCCGGCTGCCGGGCGCCGACTGCGCGCTGATCCGGGCCAGCAGCAACTCGACCGCGTCCTCAGGCAGATAGATCAGCAGTCCTTCGGCGATCCACGCGGTCGGCAGGGCCGGGTCGTGCCCTGCGGCGGCCAGCGCGGCCGGCCAGTCCGCACGCAGATCCACCGCGACGGTGGTCCGCTCGCAGCGTGCGACGGCCCGCTCCTGGCGCAGTACCGACGCCTTGAAGTCGAGTGGTGCGGCGGTGTCGACCTCGAACAGCCGGGTGCCTTCGGGCCAGTCGATCCGGAAGGCCCGGCTGTCCATGCCGGCGCCGAGCAGCACGACCTGCCGGACACCGGACGCGGATGCCTGCTGCAACAGGTCGTCGAGGAACTTCGTCCTGATGACGATGGAGTGCGACACGGCCAGCCGACGGCGTCGCGCGGCCTCGTCATGGGGCGGTGGCGAGGAGGGCCACAGGCCGCCTGCGGTGGCGAACGCCTGCGCCAGTGGGTCACGGAAGAGCGCGTTCTCGCGCTGGGTCTCCAGCGCCCGCACCCGGGCCACGCCCACCGCCGTGGCCCACACGCCCGATGGCTGCACCCGCTCCTGCTCATCAGTCACGGCGTCAGCCTAGATGTTCGGTTCCGAGGGGCCTGAGGGGGGAGTGTCGGACCGTCGGGCCAGGCGGGGAGAGGCAGTCGGAGTTGAGGTCAACGGGGTAGCCGAGCGACTCGTAGAAGCGGGTGAAGCTGCCGCCGGATTCAGTCCAGTGCGATCTTGAGCGCCTTGGCGCTGGACCCCGAGTCCGCGGAAGGCATCTTCCATGTGAAAGTGACTTTGTCGCCGTCGACATAGACGAGGGTTCCGCCCTTGTCGGCCTCGGTGAGGTCGAACGCAACCGTGTCGGCTTGGGATGTCTTGGGTGACACTCGGCGACTGCCCTCACTGAATCCAATAGGTGCGATTCCTTGTGCCGCCGAAGTGTTGCCTGCCTGGATTTTCTTCCCATTGGGTGTCTTCCACTGGAACGCAGTCTCGCCGAGTTGGGTGACGGAGCTCGTGGACCGGTTCCCGGTTTCATAGCGGACGATGGCGAAGACGTCGTGTTCCGGGACGGAGCTCTCGGCCTTCTCGGCGTAGACGATGGTCTCCGCGGTGATCTGCACGGTGCCCTTGAGTGCGCCGGCCACTGTAGCGGTCTGCCCGAACTTGAGTGCAGTGCGTGGCTTCGGCTTCGGCCTTGGCTGCGGGTCACTGTGGTCGGCGCTGTCGGAACAGGCTGCAAGACTCAGACAGCAGACTGCGGCGAACGCGAACGCGAACGCGCTGGCGAAGCGGCTCATGATCCCCCCGGGCGGAAGTTGACGCAGCAGGCAAGAGTCTGATCCATGCCGGCAAGGCTCGTGTCGGGATCAGTGATAACCGTGATGTTTGGCTGGCACTGGACCAATTGGGTCAGATGGCTGCTGGACTGCTGGACTGCTGGACTGCTGGACTGCCGGTCGTCGTGGTCGCTCGTCTCCTTCTCGGGGTTGGGCGCTGGTGGTCACGGTGCGACGGCCGCCCCAAGGATGGCCCTGGGGCGACCGTCGTCGTGAGCCGGTCTCGCGGTCGGGAATTCAGTGGCTGTTCAGCGGATGTGCCGCCGGAACACCAGCACCACGTTGTGGCCGCCGAACGCGAACGAGTTGGACAGCACGGTGTCGATGTCCGCCTCCCTGCCGCCCGCGCCCACCACGTCGAGGCCGAGCGTCTCGTCCGGTGTGTCGAGGTTGGCCGTGGGCGGGATCGCCCGGTGCACGATGCTCTGTACGGCGGAGACCGCCTCGATGGCGCCGGACGCGCCCAAGGTGTGCCCGGTGAGCGACTTGGTGGCCGTCACCGGGATCCGCCGGGCCGCGTCGCCGAGCGCCAGGTGGAGCGCGGCCGCCTCCCCGGCGTCGTTGAAGGACGTCGCGGTGCCATGGGCGTTGACGAGGTCGACGTCCTGCGGGGACAGGCCGGTGGACCGGAGCGCCGTGGTGATCGCCTTGGCGGCTCCTGAACCGTCCGGGCGCGGGGCGGTGATGTGGTAGGCGTCCGACGATCGCCCGTAGCCGCTGAACTCCGCGAGCGGGAGGGCTCCGCGCGCCGCCGCGTGCCCCGCCTCCTCCAGGACGAGGACGGCGGCGCCCTCGGCGAGGACGAAGCCGTCGCGGTCGGCGCTGAACGGGCGGCTGGCCCGCTCGGGTTCGTCGTTGCGCGTCGACAGGGCCCGCATCTTGGCGAAGCCGCCGAGCATCGAGTGGACCACCGGGGCTTCGGCGCCGCCGGCGAGGACGACGTCGGCCTCGCCGCTGGTGATCATCTGGTGGGCGGCGACCAGCGAGTCGGCCGCGGAGGCGCAGGCGGTCACCGAGGCGCTGCTCGGTCCCGTCAGGCCGTACGTGATGCCGACCCAGGAGGAGGAGCTGTTGATCATCGTCGCGGGGATGAACCGTGCGGACAGGCCGCGGTAGTCGCCCTTGGTGAAGGAGGCGCGGAGGTTGTCCTCCGTGCTCGCGCCGCCTCCGACGCCGGAGCCGATGACCACGCCGATACGGTCGGTGTCCTCGGCCGTGAGGTCGAGGGCGCTGTCGCGCAGGGCCAACTCGGCCGCGGCGAGAGCGAGATGCGTCGCCCGGTCGGTGATCCTCGCGGTGCGCCGGTCCGGGGCGAGGTCCTCGGGCAGGTCCACCTCGCCGGCGATGCGGACCGGTAAGGCCGAAGCGTCGAAGCGGGTCAGGGCCCGTATCGCGCTGCGCCCCTCCATCTGCGCCACCTGGAAGCGCTTGGCTCCGGTCGACAGGGGGGTGACCGGGCCGATGCCGGTGACGACGACGCGACGGCCGCCCTGGGCCGTGCTCATGCCGACGCCTGGGAGGTGGCGGCGTTGCCGTGCTCCTCCAGGTACGCGACGACGTCCTGGAGGGTGGTGAGGTGCTCGAGCGCGGTGTCGGCGACGGCGGCGCCCAGGTGGGACTCCAGGAGGGAGACGAGCTCCACCATGTCCAGGGAGTCGAGGCCCATGTCCTCCTTGAACCGGGCCTGCGGGCCGATCTCCTCGGGGAGCAGGCCGAGGCGGTCGACGAGGTAGTCGGTCATCTGCTGCTGAAGCGTGTTGCTCATGACGGTCCGGTCCTTTCAAGGGCCACGTGGGGGAGAAGGTTGAGGAGAGTTCAGGAGGAGGCGACGGCGGGGCGCTGCCAGGCGTCCAGGTCGGCGTGGAGGGCGAGCCCCTGGCACACCTCGGCGACCGCGTCCACGAACCGGTCGGCCTGTGCCGTGTCGAGGACGAGCGGCGGCTGGATGCGCAGGACGCCGGTGCGGTTGGCGGTGACGAACGTCAGCATCCGGTGGTCGCGCGCCAGGGTTCCCACGAACCGCAGGCACAACAGGTCGCCGAGGGTGGACTCCACGGCACGTCCGACGCCGGACAGGGCGTCGAGGAGATCGTCGGGCAGCCAGTCCACGAGGGTGTGCAGATCGCCGGGGAAGCGGGTGAGGGCCTCGTCCGTGAGCGCGCGCACGGCGCCGGTGAAGTCCCCGTCGAACTCGATGGCGGTCATCATGCCGACGCCGCGCACGTCCTTGACGAAGCCGTACGGAGCGGTGACGTCGCGGAGCCTGCCGCGCAGGTGCTCACCGACCTTGCGGGCGTGGGCGGGCAGGTCGTCGCCGGTCAGGACGTCCAGAGTGGCGAGTCCCGCGGCTGCCGCGAAGTTGCCGCCACCGAACGTCGACGAGTGCAGCATGGAGCGGTTGGTGGTGCCGTACGCGGCGTCCCACAGGTCGGCCGAGCACAGGGTCGCGCCGATCGGGACCAGGCCGCCGGAGAGGGATTTGGCCAGGCACAGGATGTCGGGTTCGAGCGCGTCGTGATCGGCCGCGAACAGTGCTCCGGTGCGGCCGAGCCCGGTCTGGATCTCGTCGAGGATGAACGCCGCCCCCGCCTTGCGGCACAACTCCCGTGCGGCGCGCAGGTATCCGGGCGGCGGCAGCACGACACCGCCCTCGCCCTGTACCGGTTCGACGATGAATCCGGCCGCCCCGTCGATGGCCTGCTCCAGGGCTTGGAGGTCCCCGTAGGGCACCTGGACCGTATCCGGCAGCAGAGGTGCGAAGGGCGCCCGGTGGCCGTCGCGTCCGGTGACGGACAGGGCGCCGAGGGTCTTGCCGTGGTAGCTGTTGTCCGCGTGGACGAGGCGGGTGCGGCCGGTGCCGGCCCGTGCCAGTTTCAGTGCGGCCTCGACCGCCTCCGTACCGGAGTTGCTGAAGAAGACCCTCTCCAGACGCCCGGGAGACACGGCACTGAGCCGCTCGGCTAGTTCCGCGGAGTGTGTGGGCATGGAGACGTACTGCACGAACGTCGGCGCCGACCGGTCGAGGAACTGCCGCAGCCTGCCCGTGACTTCGGGATGGTTGTGGCCGAGGTTGAGGCAGCCGTAACCGGCGATGAAGTCGAGGTAGTCGGTGCCGTCGGCCGTTGTCAGCGTGGCGCCGTCGCCGCTGGTGAAGACCCGGTCGAGTCCGTGCGCGGCGAAGAGGCGGGCCATGGGCGGGTTGACGTGCTGTGCGAAGCGGCGCGGTGTCTCGGTGGCGTCGGCCGCGTCCGGCGCGGGGGCGGACGTACGGGCCGGACGGTGGTGACGGGCCAGGCGGGCCACGTCGTCGTCGTGGACGGTGCGGCCGAAGGAGGCGAGCGGCGTCGGCCGGAAACCGTGCCGGGCGGCGAGAGCCCCGATGGTGCGCACCCCCTCCAGGCCCAGTTCGCGGCCGAGTGAGAAGGATTCGGCGCGGCCTTCGAGGGCGAGCACGATGGTCTCGGCGAGGCAGCCGTTGAGCTGCTGCGCGGGGGCGGGCAGCGACCCGTCGCCGACCTGGACGTCGTCGGACGCGCTGACCAGACCGCCGTCGATGACCAGGACATCGCTGCCCGCAGCGGCCGGCGCGGCCACGTCGCGGGGCAGTGCCACGTCGACCACGATCGAGCCGGGGCGCAGCGCGGCGGGGTCGACGAGGCCGCCGACCGAGGAGGCGGTGACGTACAGGAGGGTCTCGGCGGTGCACTGCGCGACGTCGTCGACGAGCCGCACCCGGTCGTGGTGGACCGGGTCCAGATGGCGCAGGAGCCGTTCGGGGGACTGGGTGCCGATGCGGGCGACCAGGTCGAGCGGGAAGCCGTCGTCGAGGAGCAGCTTGGCGACGGCCAGGCCGATGGAGCCGGGGTAGCCGACGACGGCCACCCGGGTCCGGTCCGGGGTGAGTCCCAGCAGCTCGACGACGTGCCTGAGTTCGGCGTGGGCGGCGTACACGGTCAGGGAGTTGCCGCTGGTGACCGGGATGCCGACCTGCTCGGCGGTCCACAGGCCGCGGTCGCCCACGATGGACGTCGCGCCGCCGAGGCCGACGAGCTGCGCGCCCGCCTCGTCGCGCAGCGCGGTGACCTCCGCGACGACGAGGTCCCGTGCGGTGGTCGGGCGGGCCAGCAACTGCTGTGCGGTGTAGGGCAGATGGCGGACCTCGCCGGTCGCGGTGGCGCCGGTGGCGGAGGTCACGGAGGTCAGGAGCGGCACGGGCACGTGGTGGCGCCTGGTGCCGCGTGGCTCGGGTGTGCCGCGGTGGTCGTCGAGAAGGCGGCCGAGCAGATCCATGGCGCGGACCTGGTTGCGGTGCCCGGAACTGATGGGATGAGCGAGAAAGCCGAAGGTGGCCGGCATAGGAGATAGCTCCGATTCGTTCGGGTGAGACGTGCCCAGCGACGTGCTCAGCGGGCGGCGCGGGCCATGGCGAAGGTCAGCTCGGGCAGTTCGTCGCGCTGCCAGCCGAGCGAGGAGAGCAGGCTCAGTCCGTCGCCCTCGTTGTTGTGGGCGAGCAGCACCGAGGCGAAGGTGACGGTGGCGCGCTGCTGGAGCAGGCCGTGCAGATCCGTCTGGGCCGCGTCGGTGATGTGCTGGTGTCTGACGGTGAGTTCGCCGTAGCGGCGGGTCCACTCCGGTTCGAGGAGGGAGAGCACCTGCGTCTGGCGGCTGGCCTCGGCGCCGGTGCGTCCCTCGTGGTAGGTGCGGATGACGGAGTGGCCGCCGTCGATCAGCCGGAAGACGGTGACGTTCTGCCGCAACCGCCGCCCGTAGAGCGCCGATTGCTGCACCAGGGTCGGCGTGATGTCCGGTACGAGGGACGCGGCGCCGTCACCGATGAAGGCGAGGACGTTGTCGTCGCGGGTCAGGGCGACGGCGGGCACGGCCTGCAGCGCGTCCCCCATGAGCGCCCTGCCGTACCACCCGGAGAAGCCGGGCCCGGTCCGCGGCAGGTTGCGGACGGCGGAGATGCCGCCGCGCCCCACGTCGAAGACGCCGGTGTAGGTGTAGCCGTGCCGGGTGATGAGCTCTTCCAGCACGGTGCGGAGGTGCTGGAAGAAGTAGTTGGCGCTCATCGGGAGCACGGGCAGCTCGTGGATGACGTCGGACGCGCTGTCTCGGGTGCGTGCGATGGCTTCCTTGCGTGCGTCGAGGACTTCCGGCGCGACGTCGAGACCTTCGCGTACGGCCTTGAGGAAGGCGCGCGCGTCGGCGTGCACGGGATGGTCGGCGTACGGCGCGAGGTGCGCCGCCTCGTGGCTGACCTGGACGATGCGCAGCTGGCGGCTGAGGGTGCGCGGCGAGAAGGGCGTGGCCGCCTCGCCGATCCTGCTCTTGAGGAAGAACAGCGCCTGTTCGTCGCGTGGGCGCAGCCTGCCGTCCGCGTGCAGATAGGCGTGGACGCGCGCGGAGAAGGCGTACAGGCCGAGGGTGTCCAGATACTCCTCGACCACGGTCCCGTCGCGGTGACGGCGCACACTGCCCGGCCGGGTGAGGGAGTCGGCGAGGCCGACGCCGGCCCGTGAGGCGATGTCGTGGACCAGCCAGGACTCTTCCGCGTCGAGTGTTCCGCACTGCCAAAGGAGCCTGGAGGGCTCGGAGTTGACCATGCGGAGCACCGGATCGAGGTCGTTCTCCTTGACCTGGAGGGCGGCCCTCGCGGGCGGCTCGACGGCTCCCGGCCGGTTCAGTTCGTCGGCGGTGCCCGTAGCGTCGAGCACGGCGGGCGTGGCCAGCAGGAAGACCGGGCCGCGATACGCGTGGTACTGGGCGTAGGCATCGGCCAGGCCCTCCGCGATGTGCTCCGGGTCGTCGAGATGGACGTACGGGATTCCCTTCGCGGCGAGTACGGCACGGGAGTCCTCGGCCGCGTGCACGGTCCCCTGGAAGGGGAACCACGCCTCGGGCGGGGTGTCGGCGCACACGATGAATCCGCGCGCGCGGGCGTCACGCAGATTGGCCAGGGTGCCACGGAACTCATCCACCATGCCGCTGGTCACCACGATCACGAACGGTGCCCGGTCCAGCTGCCAGCGGGCCAACGCCCCGCTGGCCAGGCTGTGTTCGCTCGGGCCGCGCAGCACCGGGTTGCCGGTGGCGGCAGCCAGCCGGTCCAGGTCGGCGATGGTGCCGGAGACCACGGAGCCGGTGTAGTAGTGCAGGCCCCAGGGTCCGTCGGCCGCGTCGCGGGGCTGCCGGCCGAGGAAGTCGTGCAGGGCGGCGGCCAGGGCGGACGGACCCTTCTTGGTGGCTGCGCGCAGGGCGGAGCCGGTGTGCCGCAGCTGGACGTGGTCCGTGAAGGCGCAGATGACGTCGGCCGCGAGGACCCATGCGTCGGCGGGCAGGGCGCGCAGCGTGAAGGGGCGGGCGACCTGGGCGGCGGCGAGGCTCTCGGCGGTGGCGGTGATTCCGTAGACGTAGGTGCTGTGCGCGGAGAACGTGGCGCGCAGCGCTGCGGGCAGACCGTCGGCCAGCTGATCGAGAGCCTCGGGCAGCGAGCCGTCGAAGGGGTCGGTGTTCAGCCCCGACCCGTCGGCGTCGACCAGGACCAGCGAGAGGGCCGCGTCGAGCGGCGATTCCCGGACAGCTTCGGCGGCGGTCACGGTGCTGTCCGCCGTGATGATCCGTATTTCCAGGCCGGGAATTGCCCGGTCCAGGAAACGTCGAGATCTGGCCAGAGTTTCCCGGTAGGCCGGGATGTCCATGGAGGGCGCGGTGGCCGCGCCCATAAGGTCGTTCAAGCCGGTGGCGACACGCTCGTGGAAGCTCGCTCTCTTGCTGATGGAGAGGACGAGAAATCGATTGCGACTGTCTAAATGGCGCGATGGATCTTTTGATGTGCTCGATGACACCTTTGCTGCTCCCAGGAGGGTAAAGGAAAGGGCATCGCAAAGTCTTCAGTTGTACATGTGAAGACCTCGCGCGAGAGTGGCGTCAGGAAAGCGTCAATCCTGAATCGAGGCATCGCGAACCAGGTCAAGAGCGTGCTTGACCTGCGCGTATACAGGACCCTTGAGGGGAGTCGAGGAGGCGTTGGCCTATGACTCGACGGTGAAGTGACACATATGGAGCCCCCGATGTTGAACGTATCCAGGCGTCGTTGCCCGGTTCTCTTGTTCAAGAGTCATCATTCAACAGCGCGCTTGCCCGGGTCAAGGGAATCAAGGGGCGTGCCATGTGAGGCGGGTCACTCAATTCCCTGAGGTGCATGCAAGGTGAAACTTGTTTGCGATCTAGTAACCTGGAATTGCCGCTACCGCTTGCTCGGAGGTGGCGAGAATTGATTTCATGGGGTCATGCAGAATTTAACGAAATCGAAGAAGCTTGACGGGAATATTCTGGTGCTCGGCGGCTACGGAGCAGTGGGGCGGGTCACCGCGCTCGACCTCGCGCGGCGGCTGCCGGGACAAGTGATCGTCGCCGGCCGTGACCGGGCCCGCGCCGCCGAACTCGCCGCGGGCAGTGGCGGCACCCTGCTCCCCGCGCAGGTCGACCTTGCCGATCCCGCCTCACTCGAGCAGGCACTGGAGGGGGTCTGCCTCGTGGTCCTCTCCGTGGAGCCCCGCACCCCGGCCGTGCATCCCGCGCGACGTCTCTTCGAGCGGGGCATCGGCCTGGTCGACGTCACCGCCACACACTCTCTGATCACGGAGGTCGAGCGGCACGGCACGCTCGCCCGTACCGGAGAGGCGACCGCCCTGCTCAGCGTCGGCGTCGCCCCCGGCCTGACCAACCTGCTGGCCCGCCGGGCCGCCGAGGCCGTCGGAGGCGCCGAACGCCTCGACATCTCCGTCGTCCTCGGGGCGGGCGAGGCCCACGGCAAGGACGCCGTGCGCTGGACCGTCGCTCAGCTCATGGAAGGGGACACGGGCGGGGCGCGACCGCTGAAGGTCGCGACCTGGCCACCGGGCCGGGCGGAGCGCACCCACCACCCGTTCCCGTTCTCCGATCAGCACACGCTGCGCCGCACTCTTGGCGTCCCGGACGTCACCACCCGGCTGGGCCTGGACTCCGGGGCGCTGACCGGCCTGCTCTTCGGGTTGCGCAGAGCGGGCGTCTTCCGGGCCGCACGCCGGGCCCGGCTCGACGGGCTGCTCACCGCTTCGCTCACCCGGATCCACCTGGGCGGCGACCGGTTCGCGGTGCGGGTCGACGCGCACCGGGGCGGGCGCCGGGTGACGCGGGCCCTGACCGCCACATCGCAGTCCCGCTTCACCGGGCTCACCGCGGCGGAGGTCGCGGCGCGGGTGTACGAGGGCGGGCTGCCTGCCGGTGTCCACCACATCGAGGAGGTGGCGGCTCTCGCGGATGTGCCCGAGGCGCTGGCCGCGCACGGCCTGACGGCTTGGGCCGGCGACACGGGGGCGTAGCCGGCCCAAGCCCGGCCGGCTCCGGGGTGACGGGGGAATGGGGTGGCCCGGAGCCGGATCAGGCGCGGGGGGACGGATCATTCGCCGGCCCCGCGCCGTTCTGTGAGGGCGCGCTCGTCGCCGCCCGTGTGACTGTCGACCAGGTCGCCGTCGCCGTCGCCGTCGCCGTCGCCGTCGCCGTCGCCGTCGCTGGCCGCGTCCGCGGCGGCCGGCTCCGCCTCGGCCGACGTGCCGCCCGCCAGCCGTGCGGACAGCCGCTCGCCCTCCATGTCGACATGGGGCACGGTCCGCTCCAGGAAGCGCGGGAACCACCAGGCGGCTTTCCCGAGGAGGGTCATGACGGCGGGCACCAGCGTCATCCGCACCACGAAGGCGTCGATGAACACGCCGACAGCGAGGGCGAATCCGATCGGCTGGACGATCGGATCGTGACCGACGACGAACCCGGCGAAGACCGAGATCATGATCAGCGCGGCGGCCACCACCACCCGCGAGCCGTTCCGGAAACCGGTGATCACCGCGTCCCGCGCCGCCGCCCCGCGTGAACTCTCCTCCTTCATGCGGGAGACCAGGAACAACTCGTAGTCCATGGCGAGACCGAAAAGGACTCCGATCAGCAGGATCGGCAGGAAGCTCACCACCGGCCCCACCTTCGGCACCGCGACGAGGTCGCTCAGCCAGCCCCACTGATAGACCGCCACCACCGCGCCCGCGGCCCCCGCGATGCTCAGCAGGAAGCCCACGACGGCCTTGAGCGGGACGAGCAGGGAGCGGAAGGCCAGCGCGAGCAGGATGAGCGAGATCCCGACGATCACCGCGAGGAACGGCGGCAGAGCCTCACTCAGCTTCTTGGACACATCGATGTTGGCCGCGGTGGTCCCGGTGACCGTGAGCTTCATCCCCGCGCCGGTCGCGGTGCTCACCTTCTCGTCCCTGATGTCGGTGACCAGGTCCTCGGTCGCCCGGGAGTCCGGTCCGCCCTTGGGGATCACGGGGATCGCCGCGAGCCGGCCGGACTTGTCGACGGAGGGCGGAAGCAGGGTCTCCACACCGGGCAACTGCCCCAGTTGGCCCGCGAGTTGCCTGACATCCCGATCCGAGAGGGCCGTGCCCTCGCCCTTGGCCTCGGCGACCGCGATGAGCGGCCCGTTGAACCCCTGCCCGAAACCCTCACTGACCAGGTCGTACGCCTGTCGTGCCGAAGTGCTCCCGGGATAGGACCCGTTGCCGGGAAGCCCGAGCCGCAGATCCTTCGCCGGCACCGCCACCGCCCCGATGCCGAGCAGACAGGCGATGAGGACGAGGGCCGGGCGCCGCCCGACACCGCGCACCCAGCGCTCGCCCGCCGAGGGCTTCCCGCCGCCCGGCGCCTTCCTGCCTCCGCCGAGCCCCGGCAGCCGCAGCCGATCGACCGAGCGGCCCGCATACCCGAAGAGCGCGGGCAGCAGCGTGACGGCGACCAGCATGGCGATGATCACGGCCCCGGCCGCGGACAGGCCCATCACGGTCAGGAACGGCACCCCGGCCACGGCGAGCCCGGCCAGCGCCACGACCACGGTCGCCCCGGCGAAGAGAACGGCGCTGCCCGCCGTGCCGCCCGCCCGCGACGCCGCCTCCTGCGGCTCCATCCCTTCGGCCAGGTTCTGCCGGTGCCGGTCCACGATGAACAGCGCGTAGTCGATGCCGACCGCCATGCCGATCATCAGGGCCAGCACAGGCGCGGTGGAGATGATGTCGTACGAGCCGGTCAGCGCGAGCAGTCCGGCCATGCCGAGCCCCACCCCGACCAGGGCGCTGAGCAGGGGCAGTCCGGCGGCGAGCAGCGAGCCGAAGGTGAGGAGCAGGACGAGCACCGCGACGCCGACCCCGATGGCCTCGCCGCCCTCCACGGCCACGGTCGGGGTGTAGGCGTCACCCCCGAACTCGACCTGCACTCCGGCTCGTTCGGCGCTCTCGGCAGCCGCGCGCACCGCGTCGCGCGGCCCGTCGCCGAGGTCATGGAGGCGGGTGTCGAAGACGACTTGGGTGAGGGCGATCCGGCCGTCCCGGGAGACCGCCTGCGCGGCGAACGGCTCGACCACGCGGGCCACGCCGTCCGCCTTGCCGATGGCGGCCGCGGCGGCGGAGACCGCTTCACGTCGTTGCGGCGTGGTGAGCGACTCGCCCGCGGGGGCGGCGAACACGACCTGCGCCGAGGCGTTCGTGTACTCGGGGAGCCGGTCCGCGATGCGGTCGACGGTGGACTGCGCCTCGGTGCCCGGCACCCGGAACTCGTCCGTGGTCTTGCCGGAGAACGCCACCGCGAGCCCGCCGACCGCGAGTAACAGGACGAGCCAGACGGCGACCACGGCATGGCGGCGCCGGTAGCACAGCCCGGCCAGTCGGTAGAGGAACAAGGCCATGGGAGGTGCCTCCATCACGTGCGAACCGGGCGCTGGGGGCCGAGGGAACAACCCCCATCGCCTGCCTGTGCCGACCACCATACGCACAACTTGTTCAACTGACAAAGTCGTCTGACGAAGTCGTTCGTCAGGGTCGACCGATTGAGTCGCTCACGCCGATACTCTGGGGCCATGGCTCACATCCCCGCCGCCGAGCGGCGTCCGCAACTCGTCCAAGCCGCCATCGAGCTGATGGCCCGTGAGGGCGTCGACGCCGGATCCACCCGCGCCATCGCCGCCGAGCTGGGTGTGGCGCAGGCAACGGTGCACTACACGTTCGGCACCAAGCGCGACCTCTACCGTGCCGTCATCGAGCAGATGACCGTCGAACTGGTCGAGCTGGTGCGCGGTGCCGTCCCCGTCGAACAGGACGGCCCCGCGGACTTCGAGCGGTCCATGCGCCGGATGGCCGAGGCGCTCTGGCATGCGCTGCTCGAACAGCCCGGCCGCTTCCGGCTCTACGTCGAGCTGACGACGTACGCGGTGCGCAGCCCCGACCTCCACGACCTGCTCCGCCGCCACCAGCGCGACCTGGAGGAGACGGCCGCGGACCTGATCGCGGGCGTCCTCGCCCGGGCGGACGGCGCCCACGCCGCCGACCCCCTCGTCGTGGCCCGCTTCTTCCTCCAGGGCTTCGACGGCCTGTCGTTGCGACACCTGGTCATGGGCGACGGGAAGCCCGAGTCGGCGGCGGACCAGGAGTCGGCGGCAGACCTGGAGCGCCTGCTCGAAGCGACACTGAACCTCACACGGGCGGGTACTCCCGCACCAGGAGCTTGAGCCCGGGCGCCCCGATCAGCGCCTCGAACTCCCGTCCCCGATAGCTGGCGCGCACCTCGAATCCGGCGCGCTCCCACGTGCGTTGGGCCCGCGCGTTGCCGTCGAGGCAGAGGATCTGCGCGCAGGCGTAACCCTGCCGGCGGCCCAGTTCGAGGGCATGCCCGAGCAGGGCGTCCACGACGCCGGCGCCCCGGAACTCGGGGACGACGGCGACGTTCTCGATCCCCCAGGAATCGGCGTAGTCCGCGGGCAGGCAGGACTGGAAGATCCGCTGACGCTCACGCACGTTCTCGAACGGGACCGTGCCGGGCCAGCCGCCGGACGCGGCCAGGTCGGCGCACTGTTCGCCGACCGCCGCGTGCCCCTCGGCCACGGGGTCATAGGCGGTGAGGGCCCCGACGCGGCGCGGCCCGGTCCGGCCCTCGACCTCGGCCACCCAGAAGCGGGACAGATGGCACCAGTGCGGGCCGGCGGAGAGTGCGAGCGTGCGCAGGATCTCGCGGGTGACCTCGGTTCCTTCTCCCAGGAGCGGCTCCCAGCAACAGCGGTCCAGGTGGGACGTGGCGGCCGTCTCCATGACCTGGACGAGGAAGTCGAGGTCGGCTCTTTCGGCGTGGCGCACCGAGACAACCGGGCGCCGGGTGTCCAGCGCGTCCTGGGCGCCCTGTCTGCCCCGTGTGCTCTGCCTGTGCTGCATGTCCTGCGCGTTCTCGATGCCCTGCTCGTTCCGCATGACGACCACCTGTCTCCGCGGCTCTGGCCGGCCCTGTCCCGGTGGGGCGGGCGACCGGCTTCTCGTGGCTACGGTAGACAGGTCGTGTTCGTTCGACCAAGTCGTGCGAATCAATCTCGACAGGCGAGCCGGGGGCGGCAGCGGCCCTGCGCAAGAGAGCAACAGTCGACCCGGACCCGTACGCGAGGAGCACCGCCAAAGTGCGGCGCCGTGGTCCGTAGGCCCGACCGGCACGCTTGGGTCTCGGGCTGATCCGGACAGGTAAGTAAGTACGGCCTTCATTGCTGGCGATCTTGATTTTCGCCGTGCACGCTGAAGACCTCCTGGCCAACTAAGGCCCACCTAGCGACGTATGACGGAGAATCAGATGGCTCCACGAGAGGCGAGCGCTCCCGCTCTGGACATCCGCATTGGCGGTTTCCGTATGACGGTGCAGCGCATTCCGGCGCGTTTCCTGACCGTCCTTGCCACGTGCGGAGGATCCGCGCTGACGGCATGGCTGACGACCCGGTGACGGCGGCACCGGCGGGCGCCATCTGAGTGGCACCGCACCTACGGCGGGGCCACAACCGCGCCCTTCGCGGCAGGCGGTCACCCCGAATCCGGGGCGGCGGCCTGCCGCCCACCCGTCCTGATGGCTCGACCGCGCGCGCCAGGACCGGTGCTGACCAGCACCTCGGCCTGAGCTCGTCCTCCAGGGCCTGAGGCCGAAATGGCCCAGCCCGAAGCGTATTTCGCGACCCTCCCGCTCACGGCCGACCTGACGGTAGCGTGATCGACATGACGGCTGAAGGCGAGACGGCAGGGGGCGAAGCCCTGGTCGGCGGCATGGTGAACACGGGCGCGGTCTTCCGCCACGGCGGCTTGGTGGAACGCCCGGCGCCGCGCACCGCGCGCGCCCTCCACGCCCATCTCCTCGCGCTTGAAGGGCACGGGTTCGACGCGGCTCCGAGGCCCATCCGTCTCACCGCGGACGGCCGCGAGCAGCTGACCTTCATCCCGGGCGACGTCGCTCTACCGCCGTTTCCGCACTGGGTGATGACCGACACCGCGTTGAGATCGGTGGGCAGCCTGCTGCGGCGCCTGCACGACGCCAGCTCGGGCATCGCGGTCGACGCCCGCGTCGACTGGCCCCGGTCCATGGGCGACCCCGCGGGAGGAACGATGCTGTGCCACAACGATGTGTGCCCGGAGAACGTCGTCTTCCGCGACGGCCGTGCCGCAGCCCTGATCGACTTCGACCTCGCGGCCCCCGGCAGAGCCGTATGGGACGTTGCCATGACCGCCCGCTACTGGATTCCCATGCTCGATCCCACCTCCGCGGCAGCTCTCCATCCCATGGGGCTGGACGCCCCGACGCGACTGCGGACCCTCGCCGACGGCTACGGCCTCTCCCCGCAGGAGCGCGCTGAACTGCCCGGCGTCATCGAACAGGCCACCGCATCCTGCCGGGCCTTCGTCGCCGACCGCGTGGCCGACGGTGACCCCGTCTACATCCGTGCACTGTCCGAGCAAGGTGGCTGGCGGCGTTGGGACCGCATCCAGGAGTGGCTCGCGGCTCACCACGAGGAGTTCACGACTGCCCTGTCGAACTGACGGGCCCAGAGGTGGAACGACAAGCCGAGCCACGGATCTCGTCGCAGGGCGAGGTCGAGGGCGCTGCCGGTTCAGGCGGACGCCGTCGCGATGGCCGTGGACCTGTCGCCGATCCCTACTGCCCTCGGTTCCCTACTGCCCTCGGTGCCGCCGGGGCGGGGCGGCCCGATGCGGTGAAGCGAGCTCATGCTGGTGGGCAGGACCGGCCGGGCTGTGGCGGGCGAACGCCTTTGGGGCAAGTGGGCTGCGTCCAACGCCTTTTGGACCTGAATCCGTGCGCTGCGGACGGCAAGGGCGACATGATCTGAAGAACTCAACGGACTCAGGGTTTCAGGGGGCCACTGTGCGCGCTGGCATGACCGTCCAGGACCGCTACCACCTGTAGCACCTCCTTGGCGAAGGAGGCTTCGGGCAAGTCTGGAAGGCGCGGGACCGGACCCTGGATCGCGAGGTCGCCATCAAATTCGCCACTGTGATGGCGCAGGACCCGCAGGCAGCCAACCGTTTCACGGCCGAAGCTCGGCAACTCGCCCGGCTGCACATCGAGGCATCGTCACCGTCCACGATGCCGGAACGGTCGACGCCGCCGGCCACCCTGTGCCCTACCTCGTGATGGAGCTCCTCATCGGCTCCACGTGGCAGACCGCACCGGTGGACTCAGTCGTGCAGACGGGGACACACCTGGCCGAGGCGCTCGCGCACCTCCACGAGAAGGGGATCGTGCACCGGGACATCAAACCCGCGAACATCATGATCTGCGCGGACAGGAGCGTCGTACTGATGGATCTCGGGTTGGCCCGGGACTTTTTCACGGCGACCACGATCACCGCCGGGAACTTCCCCGGTACCCCTGCCTATATGGCTCCCGAGCAGCTCGCCGGGCATCCTGCCACCCCCGCCTCCGATGTGTACGGGCTCGGCCTGGTCCTGATCGAGAAACTCACCGGAAAGCGCGGCCCCGCCGCACAGCTCTCCGCTCCTGACCGCAGCACCGTCGCACCGCACCTACTGGGCCTGCTCGACCGGATGACCGCCCTGGAGCCGGGTGACCGGCCCACCGCCGCCGAATGCCACGCCCTGCTGCGTGAACCCGCACCGGCGCCCACATACGCACCCGGCGGGACCGCGCAGCCGGGGGCAGCACCGGTGCCCGCCCCAGCACACCCGGACGGCCTGCCGAGGGCCACGGACCGCGCGGCACTGGAGCGGTTCGGTCCTCCAGCGCTCCTGTCCCTGATTTTCGCCCTGGAACTCGTTGCGCGAGATCAGCCATGGAGTCAGGACGACATCCCCTTCGGCCTGTATCTCGTCATCCTGGCGGCCACTTTGCTGCTGACAGCGGTACTCATGCCGCACTCCGGGGGCCTGATACGCGGGACCGGGTACGTGACCGCTGTGTTCACCGCCATCGGCACCGTGAGCCTGAGCAACTTCATAGACGGTCTCACCGCCCCGACGCTCTTCTATCTGACAGCGGTTCTGACCGTCGCAGCATTCTGCTACCGCGAGATCAAGACCCGACGTGTTCGGGCGGCTCGTCAGGCAGCCGGACCCGGCATCGAGCGCAACAGGGGCCAAATGAACAGCTGAATGGCCAACTGAAACGCCAAGTCGCAGTCGACGGCAGAGACTTCGGCGGTGCCCCACGTCGCGCGTGTCCGAACCAGATCCCGGAGAAGCGGCTGATCACCGAGCGCGCGATCGATCGGGGGCTGAAAGGGGGACGACATGGCGGAGTCCCCTCGGACTCCGCCATGCCTCAAGGAGCCTGCTCAACCGGTCGGCTCCTGATGGGGCGGCCGCTCGCCGGTGAGCAGGGCCGTGATCTCGTCGGCGAGGTGAGGGCCGAGTTGGCCCCAGCCGTCCTTGTAGCCGTAGACGCTCGCCAGGGTGCGGGCGTCATAGTCGCCGTTCATGATCTCGATGTCGTCGGCGGTGATGAGCGAGGGGTGGGCGACGCCGACGGCCGACGAGACCTTCAGCAACTCCTTGCGCAGAGTCCGCAGATAGACCCCGGCTCGGGTCGCCTTCGAGGCCGGGTCGACGCCCCGCACCAGCCACGGGTCCTGGGTCGCGATGCCGGTGGGGCACTTGTCGGTGTGGCATTTCTGCGCCTGGATGCAGCCGATGGACAGCATGGCCTCGCGGGCCACGTTGATCATGTCGACGCCGAGAGCGAAGGCGACGGCGGCGTTCTCCGGCAGGCCGAGCTTGCCGGAGCCGATGAAGGTGACGTCGTCGGTCAGGCCCCGTTCGGCGAAGGCCCCGTAGACGCGGGAGAAGCCCATCCGGAACGGCAGCGACACCGAGTCGGTGAAGATGAGAGGGGCCGCTCCGGTGCCGCCCTCACCGCCGTCGATGGTCACGAAGTCGACCCCGCGGTCGCCCCGTGCCATCAGCGTGGCCAGCTCCTCCCAGAAGCCCATCTCTCCCACCGCGCTCTTGATGCCGACCGGCAATCCGGTCTCAGCGGCGAGCAGTTCGACGAAGTCGAGCATCGAGTCGACGTCGTGGAAGGCGGTGTGCCGGGAGGGAGAGGCGCAGTCCTTGCCGACCGGGATGCCGCGGATCGCAGCGATCTCCGGCGTCACCTTCGAGCCGGGCAGCATCCCGCCGAGGCCCGGCTTGGCGCCCTGGGACAGCTTGATCTCGATCGCCTTGACCGGGGCGCTCGAGACGACCTGCTTGAGCTTGTCGAGGTTGAAGGTGCCGTCGTCGTTGCGGCAGCCGAAGTAGGAGGTGCCGATCTGGAGGACGAGGTCACCGCCACCGCGGTGGTACGGCGAGAGACCGCCCTCACCCGTGTTGTGCATCGTGCCGGCCAGCGCGGCGCCCTTGTTGAGGGCAGTGATCGCCGCGCCGGAGAGCGAACCGAAGCTCATCGCCGATATGTTGACCACGCTCGCGGGACGGAACGCCTTGGCACGCCCGCGCGGTCCGCCGAGGACCTTGGCCGAGGGCAGCGGGGCCTGCGGGTCGTCCAGATCGGGCAGCGCACCGGCGAACGTCCGCTGCTTCACATAGGCGTGGCCCTGCACATGCTCGACGTCGACGTCGGTCCCGAAGCCGAAGTAGTTGTTCTCCTCCTTCGCCGACGCATAGATCCATGTGCGCTGGTCGCGGCTGAAGGGGCGCTCCTCTTCATTGGAGGTCACGACGTACTGCCGCAGCTCGGGCCCGATCGTCTCCAGCAGATACCGGGCATGCCCGATCACAGGGAAGTTCCGCAACAGGGCATGCTTCTTCTGGACGAGGTCACGGGCAGCCACCAGCGCCAACGCTGTTGCGGCGGCCGCACCGATGCTCCGGGCGCGCATGAACGTTCCTCTCCTCGTCGGCGTCCGCCGACGAACCGTCGTGCCCCATTAGAAGACACGTCCCCCACCAGCACGTCGGCGCCCCCACCCCGAAGCCGCCGTGGACGGGGCGCAGTTCACCGCTGCCTGCCGGTACGGGAGGAGCTCGCAGCCATGGGCCGACGGCAGGGGCGAGGGTTTGACGCTCGCTTGGCTGATGGGAGCGAGGTACGGCTGCGTGCCCGCACCCTGGCTCGACTACGCCGTGCCGCTCGCCACGGAGATCGCAGCACTCGAGATCGAACCGATCATCCCTTCAAACCTTCAGAGGAACCGGACCCTCCCCGGTTCGGCTGACCCGCCCGCAGATCTCGAGGTGGCAGGATCGCCTGAGGGCTTGAACGTGGTCGCGTCACCTGCCTCGCAGCTGGCTCCGCCTTCGTGGACCGGGATGCCGGGCTATCTGGCTGTGAACCACGGCGACCCACACGGCCACGTACGGGTGGCGGGGGTGGCGCCCGCAAGCGGCTGGCCCAGCCGAGGTTGTAGTGAGTACGGGGGGAAGACGGTCACTTCCGGCGGCGGAGGTACAGCCAGATGCGGGCAGCGGCCAGGCCGAGGAGTACGACGATGGCCGTGATCTGCAACCAGCGCGGCACGGCGCCCGCATCGGGCAGAAACAGGACGAGCGTCACGGACGCGGTCTCCTTACTGTCTGTGCCAGCTGGCCTCTACGGGCGAACTCCCGTCGTGGGAATGCCTCGTGGTGTGCAGGTGGAGGTAGACGCACTGCGGAATCGGGGTGCACGGTCACGGCGGGGGAAGGAGTACGCGTACTACGAGGTCCGGCCCATTACCGGTGACCCGGCCCACCACGTCGACATCACCTTCCTCCACCCACTGCTACCTGGGATATGGAACCGCCGCGGCGCGCTCGTCTACCAATACGCCGTAATGCTGCCGTCAGGGTTGGTCTCTTCACGCACCGTCGCGGCGTACCTTCGCCAGGCCGGTATCTCCATCTCGGCAGTCGCGCGAAGCCAGTCAGTGAACGAATCGTGGCTGCGGACGGGAACATCGCCGTTCATACCCTCGGAGTACGACCACACTTCGGGGTCGGGGCCGCCACCTCGCATGAAGTCGAACTGGTATCCCTGGTGCATGGTGAAGACACGGTCGGTTGGTCCGAAGTGGAAGGGGGAGTTGTTCTCTTCCAGGAGCTCTCGGGCAGCTTCTCCCAGGCCAAGGACATCCGAGTAGTAGACGTCTTCACCACGCATGAACCGCCCGGCTCCACCACCGATGTGTGAGAGGAACGCACGGTAGGCGTCTGCCATCGGAGCCTGCTGATCACGCTCGATGTCCAGCACGGCCTCATCCGACAGGCCCTGAAGCTGATCCGGGCGGGCCGTGATGCCATCAGTGATCATGCCGACGACAACGCGGACCCGCTGCGCCGCTGTGAGTGCGCTGGGAATGTCCCAGGCGGCCGGCCACTCCGCAGGCACCGGTGCCGTTGAGCTCTCCGGTCGGCGTCGCTTCCACCACACGTGGCACCGCCATCCTTTCGCAATGAGGGCTCCGACGAGCTCGTACGGCATCACGCTGCACGAGCGCATGCCCGGCCCCCATGCGGTGTATATCAGACGGCCGCCTCGACGGATCCGTCAGCTCGTGTCGCTCTTCGGGCAGCCGGACTCCGAGGCGAGGCGTCCGGGTTGGTGCACAGGCAGAGACTGACGTCGGGGTTGAACGTCAGGGTGAACGTCACCGTGCAGCCACTGAACCCGATGTCGAGCTCGCAGGGGTTCTGCAGCCGTTCCTCGCCGTCGGCTTCCCGCTTGACGCGCAGGGTGTGCATCCGCATCGGGACGCGGTGGGACGGGTGCGCAGGTGTCACGCCGGCGGTGTGGCCGGCCCGACGCGCCGCACCAGCCTGCAAGGTGCGGGGATCAGACCAGGGTGTCGAAGGTGTAGTAGGGAGTGTGGTCGAGCAGGTCGGCCGGGGTCACGTCGTTCCACGGCCGCATGGTGTCGTTCAGGTCGACGACGTCGGCGGTGTCGGCGGTCGGCAGATAGGGGGAGTGGGGGTGGCGTTGCTGCCATTGGGCCCAGAGCTTGTCGACGAAGGCGTGATGGAGCCAGAAGACCGGGTCGTTGGGGGAGACACCGGTGGCCATCTGGCCGCCGACCCAGACATGGACCCGATTGTGGAGGTTGACGCCCCTCCAGCCCTCGAGGTGGTTGCGGAAGCCCTGGGAGGCGCTGTTCCAGGGGGCGGTGTCGTAGGTGGAGAGGGAAAGGACGCTGTCGACCTCGGCCCGGGTGGGCAGCTGCAGTCCTTGGGCGCCCAGGGCGCGGCGCAGATAGCGGCGCCCGTCGACGCTGACGTTGATGGGCCACCCCTTCCCGGCGGCGCTGAAGGGCCCGTCCATGACCTGACCGTCGCGGGCCCGTCCGGTGCCACCGAGGAAGTCGGGCGCCCACAGGGAAGAGCCGGGGGCGCGGTCGGCGGTCCAGTCCCAGTAAGGCAGTGTCACCGACGCGTCGATGGCCTGCAGGTCCTGCTCGAACTGGATGAGGAACCGGCGGTGCCAGGGCAGGAACGACGGCGACCGGTGACCGACACGGTCCCCGAAATCGGTGTCGCTCATGATGAACGCATTGTGCGTGGTGACATAGGCGTCGTACCTGCCGCGGCGTTTGAGTTCCAGCAGGGCGTCGACGAAGCGCCGCTTCTCGCCGGCGGTCAGGTCGGCCTGGTTCTTCCGTAAGGACACGATGCTCCTCCGGTCGGGGTCAGCGGGTGGCGAACGGGACCAGATCGGCCCCCTGGAGGTCGACGACGGCCGCCCGGGTGAGCAGGCGGGGACTGTGCATCGGCGCGTAGTGGTTCACCACGCTGATCCACGTGCCGTCGGCGTTCCGCATCACATGCAGCTCCCGGCCGTCGATGAACACGGCGTAGCCACCGCCGTGATGGGGGCCGTCGGCCGTGGGCAAGCCTTGTATGTGGCGGCCCTGGAACACCTCGTCGAAGGCTTCGGGCGCGGCCTTGCCGGTGAGGGGAGCGGCGGCGTGGGCCTCGGCGGCGGTGAGGGCCGCGGCGGTGAGGCTGACGGCGGCGCCGGCGGCCAGGCCGAGGGCATGACGGCGGGTGAGTTGAGACATGGCGATTCCCCGGTACGTGGGTGAGCTGGTTGGTACGTGATGTGTGTGATGCGCGCGATGCACGCGGTATGTGGAATATGCGGGATGAAGAAATGGACGAGGTGGGATTCGAACCCACATGCCCCAGAGGGCGGCGGATTTTAAGGCCGCTGCGTTTGCCGCTTTCGCCACTCGTCCGCGAGCCGCAGGCAGGCGCCTGCGGCGGTGTCCAGGGCCAGTTGACCCGGTGGGCGCCGAGCGCGCGGGCCGGCTGACCGGGCCGCGTTCGGTCAGCCCTGCTGCGCAGGCCCGACGGTGATGTGCTGGGCCGGGTCCGTCACATCAGTGACCTTGTAGGTGGCGGTGATGGCGGCGGAGGTGATCGAGGTGGGGCAGAAGAAGCCGCCCTCGATCTTGACCGGGATGGGCGCACCGGCGAAACCCAGTGCGGAAGGTGCGCCGTTGGTCCAGGCTGCCAGCGCATGCGCGGCGGCATCGGGTGCGGCCGTCACGGCGCAGCTCAGTAGCCCGCTGGTCTTCAGCGTGAACCCTTGGGCAGGAATGGTCAGTTCGGCGGGAGCGCCGTTGTGCAGGGCGAGCTGCCAGGTGCCGTGGTCGGAGTTGGTGGTGATGTCTGCCTTGAGGCCGGGGGCGTTGGTGGTGCACTCCTTGAACGTCGGTGGCGCGATGTCGAGGGTGACCGGACCGCCGTCGAGACTTGTGTTGGCGGGCCGGTTGGGGATCCGGTTGAGCTTGCCCGTGGGCGATGTTGTCGTGGACCGGGCGCAGGTGATCTTCACCGGACCGGCGTCGAGGACGACGTCTCCTTCTGCCGTCGCCGAGAACCGGTGGCCGCTGGGGGTGACGGTGGTGCCGGCGGTTAACACGGCGGGTTCGTCGTCGGCTGCGGCCGGTGCGGCAAGGGTGAGGACGGCGGCGATGCCCAGTGCGCATCCGTGCAGGACGGGGCGGTGCATCGGTGAGTTGACGCGCAAGACAGGCTCCTTGTGTTGAGGCAGGGGGGGATAAGGCCGGGTAAGACTCCCCCTCTGGCCATGGAAAGGAAGGCAGGTCACAGGTCACCCGGCAGGGTTGAAGGCCCCATGGTCGGAACGCGATTCTCTATCGATTCCAGGCAACTTCCGCTGCGGGTGGCCCTTCTGACTGACCGTCACAACGCAGGCAGCCCAACAGAGCGATACGGCCCCGACCGCAACGCTCAGAGCACCGCACCTCATCGCACCGTGTGGACCGGGAGAACGTGACCTCAAGTGCCGCGAACACGCGATACGGGCTCCGATTCCCCTGGCGGCCCCCACGGCTGCGCCTGCTCCGCCGAGGGCGGCGCGCGACAGTCAGGCCCTCGAGCATCTGCTGCTCGATGGCCTGACGGGATGAGCTGGCCTGCTCATCCGGGGCGCACGGTCAGACCTGGAACAGGTATGACGCGTTGAGGTTCTTGACGCACGTGTTCGCGAATGTGTGCTCGTAGCTGACGCGCTTGCCCTTCCAGTAGCCGTCCACGGTCACCGTGACCGGACGGTACTCCAGGGTGCATGCCTTGTGCTGGTTCAGGCCGGCCAGACTGTCGAACGCGCCGTCGACACGCATCAGGTCGTCGCATGCCTTCACCGCATGCGGGTGATCGCCGGTCACCGACGGCGCACAGCCCAGGCTCACCGTGCGCTCCGCGTGCATGCTCTGGGCGTTCTCCCCGTGGCCGACGCCGATCACGAGCCGGGACTGGGGTTCCGGGGCGGCGGCCGCAGCCGTGCCCGCGGTGACTATCAGCAAGCTCGCACCCAGCGAGGATGCGAATGCCGTTCTCTTGGCCATGGTGCGCATGAAGGACTCCCTTGTCGTTGATCATGCCGACGAGGCGCAGTCTTGCCCAACGTGGCACCGGAACTACAACCGAGGGGAAACGTCCAGACACTCATGGTGAGCATCACCTGGCCAAATGGTGACCTCGCTACCAAACATCCAACTATAGGCAGAATCAATCGAGTTGTCGCACTTCGAGTGCGTGATCGACGATGCGGTGAACCGTTCGAGGCTGTCGGGGCGCCTGTCGGGACGCACTTCAAGCCAGTGCATATCGACCAAAAGGGGGCAGGTGGATGGAAGTCGGTTCCGTCCCTGATCTGCGCACCGAGCGTCTGTGATCGTCGGCCACGCTCCGGCCCGGCCAGGGCGGACGCGCGGTGCCGTTCGCACACCAGTTGTCGAGGCACACCAGGGCGAACTCCGTCCGGTAGGCCCGAAGTCAGCACGGGCCGGGGCCGGGCGGAGCCGACCGTGACCAAGTCGCTTCACGCCTGGCGCCGCACCGTTGACGAGGCACTGCCCGCCCAACGACCTCCAACCGGCCTTTCGGCAGTGGCGCCGACTTCACCGGCCACCGCGCCGTCCAGGTGAACACCACCTGCTCCAGCGGGTCGACCGGGCTCTGGTGTTGGACCGGCCGCTGATGGCCGAACTCGGCGCCCAGGTCGATGCATTCGGGACGTTCACCGCCACGGACATCCCGGCGGACGAGGCCGGCCATCGAAGTTCGACAGGACCGACTACCGCGAGCGCCACGCGGTCGAATGCGGGATTGGTCGAATGCGGGATTGATCGCCTCAAGCGCCACCGGGCTGTGGCCACTAGGTACGACAAGCTCGCCGTCCGCTACGAGGCGACCGTGCTGGTCTCAGTCCTCAACGAGTGGTTGTGACCGGCACTTTCCCAACCGGCCCTAGGTTCTGTCCGGCGGATCATTGCCGGAGCCATAGCCTGATGGCTGCGGTGGTGACGGTGCCGTGGAAGACGTAGGCCCTCTTGTCGTAACGAGTGGCGACGGCCCGGGAGTTCTTGAGCCGGTTGATGGTCCGCTCGATCTCGTTGCGGCGTTTGTAGATCGTGCTGTCGAAGCCGGTGGGTCGGCCGCCTTTGTTGCCGCGTCGTTTGCGGTGTGCCCGCTGGTCTTCCGGCTCCGGGATGGTGTGCTTGATCTGGCGCCTTCGCAGGTAGCTGCGGTTTCGACGGGAGCTGTATGCCTTATCGCAGCTGAGGCGGTCCGGCCGTGTTCGTGGATGTCCACCGTGCGGGCGGGGAACACGGACACGGCTGAGGATCTCGATCATCTGTGGGGCGTCACCGAACTGGCCGGGCGTGAGCAGGAAGGCCATGGGGCGGCATCCGCCTTCACCAGCAAGGTGGATTTTGCTGGTCAGGCCGCCCCGGGACCGTCCAAGTCCCTCGTCGGGGCGATGGTTTCGGGGCGTCGACCTTTTTTCGGGACGTGCGGCTTCTTCTTGCGGGCGCCCGCCGCGTGCTGATGCGCCCGGCAGGACGTCGAGTCCACGCCGACCATGCTCCAGTCGATCCGGCCGGCCAGATCGGCGTCCGTCTGGACGGCCGTGAGGATCCGGTCCCAGGTGCCGTCCGCCGACCACCGGCGGTGGCGTTCATAGACGGTCTTCCAACTGCCAAAACGCTCGGGCAGGTCGCGCCACGGTATGCCGGTGCGGACCCGGAACAGGATCCCGTTGATCACCCGGCGGTGGTCGTTCCAGCGGCCGCCACGCTGCCCGGGCATAGGCAGATGAGGCTCGAGCCGCACCCACTCCGCGTTCGTCAGATCACCTCGCCCCACGTCGAGAACAACGAGACGGCAAGCCGACAGTCACATGATCCGCCGGACAGAACCTAGGGGCGAAGCCCCAGAAAGGCGGCCCCAGGGGCGACGGAGTCGCCGGATTCGGGAAGGGGCGGGATCGGGGAAAGGAAAAACTCACCGCGCCTGCAACACCAGCACAGCCAAATCATCATCCGGCGGCCGCTCAGAAAACTCATGCACAAGCCGCCGAATCCGCTCGGCCACCAGCCCCGCATCCAGCCCCGCACACCCCGCGAGCGCCACCGCGAGCCCGTCCCCGTCATCGAACTGCGCCCGCCCCCGCCTCCGCTCCGTCACCCCGTCCGTCACACACAGCAAGGTGTCCCCCACACCCAGCTCGTACGTCTCGCTCACATACGTCTCGTCGTCCACGACCCCCAGCAGCATCTGCGAGGACCCCATCGCCCGCACCTCGCCGTCCGCCGAGAGCACCAGCGGCAGCGGATGCCCCGCACACGCCACGGTGCACCGCACCGCGCCCCCTTCGAGCGGCACCAGCTCTCCGTACAGCAGCGACAGGAACCGCGCCGTCGTCCCGTCCGGCGGCGCCGGCTGGCCGCCCGCCACCGCGACCACCGCCGCCGCCGCGTCCGCCGCCTCCGAGGCGTCGTCGAGCAGCAGCTGGTTGAGGCGGTCGAGGACCTCCGCGACCTGGTAGCCCTCGCGGGCGAGCAGCCGCAGCCAGGGCCGGGCGAGGCCGATGACGACCGCGGCCTCCGGGCCCTTGCCCTGGACGTCGCCGAGCGCGAAGCACCAGCGGCCGGGCCCGGCCTGGAACACGTCGTAGAAGTCGCCGCCGGGGCCGCCCTGGTCCCGGGGCTCGTACACCAGGCCGCTCTGCACGCCGGGGATCTCGGCGACGGCGTTGGGCAGCAGCCCGCGCTGCAGGACACGGCTGATGGTGGCCTGGCGCTGAAAGCGGCGGGCGGCCCCGATCGACAGGGCCACCCGGCGGCTGAAGTCCTCGATGAGGCCGGTGACTTCGTCGGGGAAGCGGAGCAGCCCCGCACGCCCGATGACGAGCGCGCCGACCGACCGGCCGCCCGCGGAGAGCCGGTACGCGAGGGCCGTGCCGGACTCGTCGGTGCCGAGCACCTCGCCGGGCCACGGCACCGGCACCGCGCCGGTGCCGACCGACTCGGGCAGCCGCGGCGGGTCCTTCTCCAGGGCGCCGCGCAGGTCCTCCATGCGGTGCTCGCTGGTGTGCCAGACCCGGGCGAGCCGCGTCCCCACCGCCCCGCCCGCCGTGGCCCGGCCGGACTCCGACTCGTCCTCCAGCCAGATCGCGCACCAGTCCGCGAGCCGTGGCACGAGGAGCTGGCCGGCGAGCGCGGCGACCAGGTCCTCGTCGAACTGCCCGGCGAGCAGGTCGGACGCCTCGGCGAGGAAGGTGAGCGCGCCGCGGTTGACCCACTCCGTGTCGTGGGTGACGCGCTTGGGCAGCGGGGCGAGGATCTCGGCGGCGCGCAGGCCGCGTTGGAGGGCCTGCTCACCGGCGTACGACTCGATCTCCTGCACGGCCTGGACGCCCTCGACGGGCAGGCGGGCCCAGACAGTCTTGGTGCCGGTGCGGTAGGTGATGCCCCAGGACTCGGAGAGGGTGGCGACGAGCCGGAGGCCCCTGCCGTACTCGGGGGTGCCGGGCGGGCCCGGGGCGTCGCTGCGGACGGCGCGGGCGGGGTGGTGGTCGGAGACCTCGATGAGCAGCGCGTCCTCGCTCTCGCCGGGGCCCGCCTCGTCCAGGCGGCAGAGCAGCTCCACCGAAGTGCCCGCGTGCACCACGGCGTTGGTGACCAGCTCGCTGACCAGGAGCACCGCGTCGTCGGCGAGCCGGTCGGTGATCCCGGCCGCGGCGGGCACGGCGAGCTCGGCCCAGTCGGCGAGCGCCGCGCGCAGGAACCGGCGCGCGGCGGCGGGCGCCAGGGGGTTTCCGGGCAGCGAGGTGCGCACCACCGCGGGCGGGCCGGGGAGGCGCGCGGTCGTGGCGGAGGCGCGGAAAGCGGTCTCCCGTTGCATCGGAATGGACCCCACGGTTCGGCTCCTGAGCAGTTAGGGCAAATACGCCTCAGGCGACAGGAACAGAGTGACAGACTGGCCACGCCCATAAGCACCGAGTTACTGAAGTGGGCCATCATGAGTGAGAACAGCGCTATGCCCGCGCTCGGACCCGGTCAGATTCCGGCATCGGACCACACTGTGCCCGACCGCGACCCTGACCCCACGGCGCCCAAGGGTGCCGCCCCCGCGGCCACGTCGGCCCCCGCCGTCACGGCCACCCGCGCCACCGTCCCCGCACCCATGCCGCCTCCGGACGCGGACACCGTCACTCCCGAGGCCGCCGAGCTGCGCATCCTGCTGGCCGCTATGCGGTCCGCCCGGGACGGCAAGTTCGCAAGAATCCCGCCGGGCGTCGCGAACTCGGGCCTGGCCAGCGAACTCACCTCGGTGTTCAACGAGATGGTGGACCGCTCCCTGCACTTCGACGCCGAGCTGAGCCGCGTACGACGGGAGATCGTCCGCCACGGCCGGCTGGACGAGCGGTTCACCGCCAGTCCCGGGCAGGGCAGTTGGGCCAACCGTATCTTCGAGGTCAACTCGCTTCTGGACGCCCTCGCGACGCCCGCGGCCAACGCGACCCGCGTCCTGAACGCGGTGGCGGGCGGCGATCTGACCCAGCGCGTCGCCCTGCACGACGGCACCCGGGAGCTGCGCGGCGACATGCGGCGGCTCGGCCGGGCCGTCAACACGATGGTCGACCAGCTGTCCCTGTTCACCGGCGAGGTGACCCGGGTGGCCCGTGAGGTGGGCACCGAGGGGCGGCTCGGCGGCCGGGCCAACGTCCGCGGCCTGTCCGGCAGTTGGCGGGATGTCACGGAGGCCGTCAACACGATGGCGGCCCGGCTCACCGCGCAGGTCCGCGACATCGCGGCGGTGACCACGGCGGTGGCGCAGGGCGACCTGACGCGCACGGTCACGGTGGAGGCGACCGGTGAGCTCCTGGAGCTGAAGCTCACCGTGAACACGATGGTGGACCAGCTCTCCGCCTTCGCCGACGAGGTCACCCGCGTCGCCCGCGAGGTCGGCACCGAGGGGCAGTTGGGCGGCCGCGCCCAGGTCCGCGGCGTCTCCGGCGTGTGGAAGGACCTCACCGACAACGTCAACTTCATGGCGTCGAACCTGACCTCGCAGGTCCGCAACATCGCCCAGGTCACCACGGCCGTGGCCGACGGCGACCTGAGCCAGAAGATCACCGTGGCCGCGCAGGGCGAGATCCTGGAGCTCAAGGACACCGTCAACACGATGGTGGACCAGCTCTCCGCCTTCGCCGACGAGGTCACCCGCGTCGCCCGCGAGGTCGGCACCGAGGGCCGGCTCGGCGGCCGCGCCCAGGTCCGCGGCGTCTCCGGCGTCTGGAAGGACCTCACCGACAACGTCAACTACATGGCGGACAACCTCACTTCGCAGGTCCGCAACATCGCTCTGGTCTCCACGGCGGTGGCCCAGGGCGACCTGGGCAAGAAGATCACCGTCGAGGCGAAGGGCGAGATCCTGGAGCTGAAGTCGACGATCAACACGATGGTCGACCAGCTCTCCGCCTTCGCCGACGAAGTGACCCGCGTGGCGCGCGAGGTGGGCACGGAGGGCAACCTCGGCGGCCAGGCGCAGGTGCGCGGGGCCTCCGGCGTGTGGAAGGACCTGACGGACAACGTCAACTTCATGGCATCGAACCTGACCTCGCAGGTCCGCAACATCGCCCAGGTCACCACGGCCGTCGCCAACGGCGACCTGTCCAAGATGATCACGGTCACGGCGCGCGGCGAGATCCTGGAGCTCAAGGACACCGTCAACACGATGGTGGAGCAGCTGCGCGCCTTCGCCGACGAGGTCACCCGCGTCGCCCGCGAGGTCGGCACGGACGGCAGGCTGGGCGGCCGCGCCCAGGTCCGCGGCGTCTCCGGCGTCTGGAAGGACCTCACCGACAACGTCAACTACATGGCGGACAACCTCACCGGCCAGGTCCGCAACATCGCGCAGGTCGCGACGGCGGTGGCCCAGGGTGACCTGTCAAAGAAGATCGACGTGGACGCGCGCGGCGAGATCCTGGAGCTGAAGACCACCATCAACACCATGGTGGACACGCTGTCGTCCTTCTCGTCCGAGGTCACCCGCGTGGCCCGCGAGGTCGGCTCGGAGGGCCAACTGGGCGGCCAGGCCCGGGTGGAGGGCGTGTACGGCACGTGGAAGCGCCTGACGACGAGCGTGAACGAGCTGGCCCTGAACCTCACCACCCAGGTCCGCGCGATCGCCGAGGTCGCCTCCGCGGTGGCCCAGGGCGACATGACCCGCTCCATCACGGTCGAGGCCCAGGGCGAGGTCGCCGAGCTCAAGGACAACATCAACGTGATGGTGTCCAACCTCCGTGAGACCACCCGCGCCAAGGACTGGCTGGAGTCGAACCTGGCGCGCCTGGCGGGCCTGATGCAGGGCCACCGCGACCTGATGGAGGTCGCGGACCTGATCCTGCGCGAGCTGACCCCGCTGGTGAACGCGCAGTACGGCGCCTTCTTCCTGGCGGGTTCGGACGCCGACGACGCCACCCCGCTGCAGGCGGTCCCCGCCAAGGGCCTCGCCTTCATCGCCGGGTACGCCTCCGCGCAGGGCACGGTCATCGACACGACCGGGATGCCCACGCACGGACTGGTGCGCCAGGCGGTCCTGGAGAAGAAGCGGATCCTCCTCGACGAGGTGCCGACCGACTACATCAAGATCAACTCCGGCCTCGGGGACGCGTCCCCGGCCAGCGTCGTGATCATCCCCATCCTCTTCGAGGACCAGGTGCTCGGCGTGATCGAGCTGGCCACGTTCTCCCGGTTCTCGGACGTCCACCTGGCCTTCTTCGACCAGTTCGTCTCCACCATCGGCGTGGCGATCAACACCATCATCGCCAACTCCCGTACGGAGTCGCTGCTCGGCGAGTCCCAGCGCCTGGCCACCCAGCTGCGTGAGCGCGGCGACGAACTCCAGCGCCAGCAGGCCGAGTTGCGCCGCTCGAACGCGGAACTGGAGGAGAAGGCCGCCCTGCTGGCCACCAGCTCCCAGTACAAGTCGGAGTTCCTCGCCAACATGTCGCACGAGCTGCGCACCCCGCTCAACTCGCTGCTGATCCTGGCCCGGCTCCTCTCCGACAACCCCGACA
This sequence comes from Streptomyces sp. NPDC059009, assembly GCF_042740175.1. Lineage (NCBI taxonomy): Bacteria > Bacillati > Actinomycetota > Actinomycetes > Kitasatosporales > Streptomycetaceae > Streptomyces > Streptomyces sp. NPDC059009. The sequence goes on from NZ_JBHYJB010000021.1 coordinate 112,173, forward strand.
ACCACCTCTCCGACCAGGAGGTCCAGTTCGCGACGACCATCCACCGCTCCGGCTCCGACCTGCTCCAGCTGATCAACGACATCCTGGACCTGTCGAAGATCGAGGCGGGCCGCATGGACGTACGCCCCAAGAGCCTCCCGCTGATCAAGGTCCTGGACTATGTGCACGCCACGTTCCGGCCGCTCACCCTCGACCGGGGGCTTGCCTTCGACGTGGCGGTGGGCAAGGACGTGCCGCGCGAGATGTTCTCGGACGAGCAGCGCCTGCAGCAGATCCTGCGCAACCTCCTGTCGAACGCGGTCAAGTTCACCTCGGCGGGCCGCATCGAGCTGCGCGTCACCCTCGTGCACGCCGCGGACGCCGCCGCGAGCGCGCTGACACCCGACCCCGGCGACCAGATCAGCTTCGCCGTCACGGACACCGGCATCGGCATCCCCGAGGAGCAACTCCCGGGCATCTTCGAGGCGTTCCAGCAGGCCGAGGGCGCCACCAACCGCAAGTACGGCGGCACCGGCCTCGGCCTCTCCATCAGCCGCGAGATCGCGGGGCTCCTCGGCGGCCGCATCACCGCCAGGAGCCAGCCGGGCGAGGGCTCGACCTTCACGCTGTACGTGCCCGTGGTGCACCCGGGGCACGGGGCGGCAGCGGCGGCGTACGCGGCCCGGCTCGTCCCGGCGCCGGAGCTCCAGGAACAGGAACTGCCGCAGTCGGCAAGGGAGTCGGAGGCACCCGTCTCGATACACCCCACCCCCTACGGCCAGGACGACAACTGGCCGGCCCCCGCCAAGCTGGAGGAGTGGAAGTCGGGGCGGCCCGGCCAGGTCCTGTCGGGTCGCCGCGTCCTCATCGTGGACGACGACATCCGCAACGTCTTCGCCCTCACCCACGTCCTCAGCCGCGTCGGCATGCCGGTCCTGTACGCGGAGAACGGGCGCGAGGGCATCGAGACCCTGGACCGCAACCCCGACATCGACATCATCCTGATGGACATCATGATGCCGGAGATGGACGGCTACGAGACGATCGCCGCCATCCGCCGCACCCAGCGCTGGAGCGGCCTGCCGATCATCGCCCTGACCGCCAAGGCCATGCCGGGCGACCGCGAGAAGGCCATCTCCCAGGGCGCCACCGGCTATGTGCCCAAGCCCGTGGATGTGGACCAGCTGCTCACCGTCGTCTGCGCCCTCCTCGCCCCGGAGGGAACCGATGCCGCCGAACAGCCCGAGGCGCCTTCCGGATCACCGGCGGAGAGCGCAGTACCGAACGAGACCGAGTGAGGCACCACGATCATGAGCACTGAGGTCAAGACCGACAATCGCGCGAGCATCCTCCTTGTCGACGACATGGAGGACAACCTGATGGCTCTCGAAGCGGTCCTGGGATCCCTCAACGAACCTCTGGTACGGGCTCGTTCAGGCGAAGAGGCCATGAAGGCAATTCTGCGGCAACGATTCGCCGTGATCCTCCTGGACGTGCGGATGCCCGGCATGGACGGCTTCGAGACGGCGACGAACATCAAACGCCTCGACCAGACGAAGGACGTGCCCATCATCTTCCTGACGGGCACCGACAACGACGCGGGCTACGCCTTCCGCGGCTACGCGACGGGCGCCGCGGACTACCTCACCAAGCCGTTCGACCCCTGGGTGCTGCGCGCCAAGGTCACGGTCTTCCTCGAACTGCACCGCAAGAACCGGCAGTTGGAGCGGCTGCTGCTGCGCGAGCAGCAGCAGTTCGACGACCTGGCGGCCCGGCTCTCGGCGATCGAGACGCACATGGCGGCGAGCAGCCTCAAGGACGTGCTCGAACTGCGCCACCACGTCACACACATGGAGCAGATGCTCCAGGACATGCGGCGCGAGCGGGGCGCCTGACGCCGGGCCACCCCGCTCGCACGCGACGCCTCACGCCTCCCGCGAGCCCGCGTACATGTCCTCGATGAGGTGCTTGTACTCCCGCTCGACGACGGGCCGCTTCAGCTTGAGGCTGGGCGTCAACTCGCCGTGCTCCACGTCGAGATCACGGGGCAGCAGCTGGAACTTCTTGATGGTCTGCCAGCGCTGCAGCCCCTCGTTGAGCTGCTTCACATAGCCGTCGACGAGTTCGACGGTCGCGGGCGCCGCGACCACCTCCGCGTACGACTTGCCCTCCAGACCGTGCTCCTTGGCCCAGTCGAGGATCGCGGGCTCGTCGAGGGCGATCAGGGCGGTGCAGAAGTTCCGGTCGGCGCCGTGCACGAGAATGTTCGAGACATACGGGCACACGGCCTTGAACTGGCCCTCGACCTCGGCCGGCGCGATGTACTTCCCGCCGGAGGTCTTGATCAGGTCCTTCTTCCGGTCGGTGATCCGCAGATACCCATCGGCGGACAGCTCACCGATATCGCCCGTGTGGAACCACCCATCACTCTCCAGGACTTCGGCGGTCTTCTCATCGAGCCCGTGGTAGCCCTGCATGATCCCGGGCCCGCGCAGCAGCACCTCACCGTCGTCCGCGATCCGCACCTCGGTGCCGGGCAGCGGCTTGCCCACCGTGCCCGTCCGGTACGCCTCACCGGGATTGACGAAGGAAGCGGCGCTGGACTCCGTGAGCCCGTACCCCTCAAGAATGTGGATCCCGGCCCCGGAGAAGAAGAACCCGATCTCCGGCGCGAGCGCCGCCGACCCGGAGACCGCGGCCCGCAGCCGCCCGCCGAACGCCTCGCGCAGCTTGGAGTAGACGAGCGCGTCGGCGACCTTGTGCTTGGCGCTGAGCCCGAACGGCACCGAAGCGGTCCCGGTCCTGCGGAAGTTGTCCTGGCTGACCTTCGCGTACTCGCGCGCGACCTCGGCCGCCCACAGGAAGATCTTGTACTTGGCCCCGCCCCCGGCCCGCGCCTTCGCGGCCACGCCGTTGTAGACCTTCTCGAAGATCCGCGGCACGGCGGCCATGTAGGTGGGCTGGACCACCGGCAGATTCTCGATGATCTTGTCGACGCGCCCGTCGACGGCGGTGACGTGCCCGAGCTCGATCTGCCCGGAGGTGAGCACCTTGCCGAAGACATGCGCGAGGGGCAGCCACAGGTACTGCACGTCGTCCGGCCCGAGCAGCCCCGTCGCGGCGATGGCCTTCGCCATGTACGACCAGTTGTCGTGCGGCAGGCGCACGCCCTTGGGCCGCCCGGTGGTGCCCGAGGTGTAGATGAGCGTCGCGAGCTGCTCGGAAGTGATCGCCGCGACCCGCTCCTTGATGAGGTCCGCGTCCTTCTCCAACCGAGCGGCGCCGCGCGCCTCGAGCTCGGCGAGCGTGAGGACCCACCCGTCGGGGTCGCCCTCCACCGCCGCGACACCCGCACCGTCGATGACCACGACATGGCGCAGCTCGGGCAGATCGGCCCGCCGCTCCCGCGCCTTGTCGAGCTGCTCCAGGTTCTCCGCGATCAGGACCAGGCTGCCGGAGTCGGACACGATGAACGCGGACTCTTCGGCGTTGGTCTGCGGATACACCGTCGTGGTGGCCGCGCCCGCACAGAGGATGCCGAGATCGGCGAGGATCCACTCGACCCGCGTCGACGAGGCGAGGGCCACCCGGTCCTCGGGCTGCAGACCGAGCTCGATCAGTCCGGCCGCGATGGCGTACACACGCTCGGATGCCTGCGCCCAGCTCAGCGACTTCCAGGCGTCGGGGCCCTCACCGGAGGCCGGCGGGACCGGATAGCGATAGGCCTCGGCATCGGGCGTGGCCGCCACCCGCTCCAGGAAGAGATGCGCCACCGAAGGCGGACGGTTCTCGATCAAGGTCTGTGTGTCGCTCACGACATCCTCCGGGCCCGCGACAGTGCGGCGACTGGCTTGGCGGCTGCTTGTTGGTCCCTGGCGGCTACTTGTTTAACTTGCGAGTAACCTCGAGCAGTGATCAGAGTAGAGCGCCGACGCCCGGTGCGTAAGGGCCTGCTGCCTGTCACTTTCTACAGAACGAAACCCGCCGCTCACGCACACGGGCCCGCCGCGCCGAAGCGCGACGGGCCCGTGTGTGCTGCCGTCTCAGACGACCGCTTCCGACACCTCAGCCGATGGCGGCGGTGACGGTGGCGGCCAGATCGGTCAGGACGTCGATCCCGACATTGGTGTCGTTCGAGATGTTGGTCGACACCCCGGCCGGGCCGTGGACCTTCACCCCGGAGTCGGCGCTGGTGCCGTTCACCGTGTTGCTGGCACCGATGTCGAGCAGACCGCCGACGCTGATGCCGGTGTTGGCCTTGCTCTGCACCAGCGGCTGAGTCGCGCTCTGCTGCGGCGGCTTGGGCTTGGCGTCGGCGGCGGCCGCCGTCGAGCTCATGGCCCCTACGAGCAGGAAGGCCGCGAGGACACCGCCCGCAGCGCGTGCAATTACGTTCTTATTCATGGTCTCTCCTCCTTCAAAGGGGAACGGTAACCAGAATTCAGCGAACGTAACACAGGTAATTCGTCTGCCGGGACAGTGCACCCCGTAGAGAGTATTAGGAATACAAATGCGGGCCCGGCGCAATGCGCCGGGCCCGCGGGATGTATCACCGTGTCATTGCTCGAGGAAACGACACGACTTCACATCGGGGGGAATTCAGCCGCCGACCGGCAGGCCGCCCATGAGCGGGGTGCCCTCGGCGGCGCGGGCGGAGGCACCCTGGAGCGCCTTGGTCTTCGAAGCCAGGTCGTTGTTGGTGGCCAGCTTGTCGGCCACCTTGCTGACACCGTTGACCACGACGTCGGCGTTGATGTCCTTCAGCGGGTTCTTGACCTCGTTCTTCGAGACGGTGCTGCTGTCCACGAGCTGGTCGTCGCCCTTCGACACCACCGGGGCGTTGTCGACGTCGTCGGCGAAGGCAGGAGCGCCAGCCCCGAGGGCCATCATGGTTCCGGCAACAACCGCAGCAGCCTTCGTGTACTTCACGTCAATCCCTTTCTGAAGAGGCGTCCTTCACGGTCACGACCGTCGTGCCGCCCGAGCGTCTTGCTGGCCGCTCGGAACGCCGCTTCCACCCTTCGTAACGGGAGGCCACCGGCTGCGGAAACTCTTGAACTCCGGCTTTTTTGGCAATCACCCAAATGTCGCAGGCGCTTTTCCAATTCTCACATCAACCAAAAAGGCGTCTGTCCGGTGGACGGACAGACGCCTTTGACGCGTGAACGCAGGAACAGCCTCGGAGAGGTCAGCCGCCGACCGGCAGGCCGCCCATCAGGCCGGAGCCCGGGAGGCTCCCGGCAGCACCCTTGGCGCCACTGCCCAGCGCCTTGGTCTTCGAGGCCAGGTCGTTGTTGGTGGCCAGCTTGTCGGCCGCCTTGCTGACGGCGTCCGCCACGACCTCGATGTTGACGTCCTTGACCGGGTTCTTGACCTCGTTCTTCGAGACCGTGCTGCTGTCCACGAGCTGCTCGTTGCCGGCCTTCTGAGCCGCCGGGGCGTTGTCGACGTCATCGGCGAAGGCGGGCGCACCGGCACCCACGGCGAGCATGGTTCCGGCGACGACCGCAGCGGCCTTCGTGTACTTCACTTCAGTCCCTTTCCGGAGAGGCGCCCATCATCACGGTCACGACCGTCGTGCCGCCCGAGCGTCTTGCTGGCCGCTCGGAACGCCGCTTCCATCCCCGGTAACGGGACATCACCACGGACAGAAACCCCCTCATCGCCGCCTTTTTCGCATCCCACTCCAATGACGCAGACGCTTAACTAACACTCAGATCAACCCAAAAGGCGCCCATCCGGTCCATGGACGGGCGCCTTCCGGCGTGCTGTGCGGCCCTACTTCTTGACCTTGCCCCCGGCGCTGTCGTCGCTGGAGAGCACCGCGATGAAGGCTTCCTGGGGCACCTCGACGGAGCCCACCATCTTCATCCGCTTCTTGCCTTCCTTCTGCTTCTCCAGGAGCTTCCGCTTACGGGAGATGTCACCGCCGTAGCACTTGGCGAGGACGTCCTTGCGGATGGCGCGGATGGTCTCGCGGGCGATGACCCGGGAGCCGATCGCGGCCTGCACCGGCACCTCGAACGCCTGCCGCGGGATCAGCTCGCGCAGCTTGGCCACGAGCCGCACGCCGTACGCGTACGCCGCGTCCTTGTGCGTGACCGCGGAGAAGGCGTCGACCTTGTCGCCGTGCAGCAGGATGTCGACCTTGACGAGCTGGGCGGACTGCTCGCCCGTGGGCTCGTAGTCCAGGGATGCGTAGCCGCGCGTCTTCGACTTCAGCTGGTCGAAGAAGTCGAAGACGATCTCGGCGAGCGGCAGCGTGTAGCGGATCTCGACGCGGTCCTCGGACAGGTAGTCCATGCCGAGCATGACGCCGCGCCGGTTCTGACACAGCTCCATGATCGAGCCGATGAACTCGCTGGGCGCGAGGATCGTGGCGCGCACGACGGGCTCGTAGACCTCGTCGATCTTGCCCTCGGGGAACTCACTCGGGTTGGTGACCGTGTGCTCGGTGCCGTCCTCCATGATCACGCGGTAGACCACGTTCGGAGCGGTGGCGATCAGGTCGAGCCCGAACTCGCGCTCGAGCCGCTCACGGATCACGTCGAGGTGCAGAAGCCCCAGGAAGCCGACGCGGAAGCCGAAGCCGAGCGCGGCCGAGGTCTCCGGCTCGTAGACCAGCGCGGCGTCGTTGAGCTGCAGCTTGTCCAGGGCCTCACGCAGGTCCGGGTACTCCGAGCCGTCCAGCGGATACAGGCCCGAGAAGACCATCGGCTTCGGGTCCTTGTAGCCGCCGAGCGCCTCGGTCGCACCCTTGTGCAGGGACGTGATCGTGTCGCCGACCTTGGACTGCCGGACGTCCTTCACGCCGGTGATGAGGTAGCCGACCTCACCCACGCCGAGACCGTCGGCGGCCAGCATCTCCGGGGAGTTGGTGCCGATCTCCAGGAGCTCGTGCGTGGCGCCGGTGGACATCATCCGGATCCGCTCGCGCTTGTTGAGCTGTCCGTCGACGACTCGTACGTACGTGACGACGCCCCGGTACGAGTCATAGACCGAGTCGAAGATCATCGCGCGCGCGGGGGCGTCCTTGACGCCGACCGGGCCGGGGATCTCGGCGACGACCTTGTCGAGCAGCGCCTCGACGCCCATGCCGGTCTTGGCGGAGACCTTCAGGACGTCCTCGGGCTCGCAGCCGATGAGGTTGGCGAGCTCCTCGGAGAACTTCTCCGGCTGGGCGGCCGGCAGGTCGATCTTGTTGAGCACCGGGATGATCTTGAGGTCGTTCTCCATCGCCAGGTAGAGGTTGGCGAGGGTCTGGGCCTCGATGCCCTGGGCCGCGTCGACGAGGAGGATGGTCCCCTCGCAGGCCGCGAGCGAGCGCGAGACCTCATACGTGAAGTCCACGTGGCCCGGGGTGTCGATCATGTTGAGGATGTGGGTGCTGCCCTGGTCGGGCCCCTCGGTGGGGGCCCAGGGCAGACGCACCGCCTGGGACTTGATCGTGATGCCGCGCTCGCGCTCGATGTCCATGCGGTCGAGGTACTGGGCGCGCATCTGCCGCTGCTCGACCACTCCGGTCAGCTGGAGCATGCGGTCGGCGAGCGTGGACTTGCCGTGGTCGATGTGCGCGATGATGCAGAAATTGCGGATCAGAGCCGGGTCGGTACGGCTCGGCTCGGGCACATTCTTAGGGGTCGCGGGCACGCAGGGTCCTGTCTCTTGAGGCGCCTGTCGCCTCGGGTCGGATCTATACGTAGGTTCCATCGTCCCATGGGCGGGGGACTGTGCTGGGTTTGGGCCGGTCGGAGGACGGCTGGTAGCCTGGGCAGCTGTGTCTCGTAGCCCTCTCAGCGCGAGGCGCGGGCCGGGATCTCCCGGTGAGCCGGGTCCTCCCGGCGCAGCACCACCCAATTCATCAGTACCTGAACCTGAAAAGGCTCTTTCGTGGCGAACATCAAGTCCCAGATCAAGCGGATCAAGACCAACGAGAAGGCTCGGCTGCGCAACAAGGCCGTCAAGTCCTCCCTGAAGACCGCGATCCGCAAGGCTCGCGAGGCCGTTGCCGCCGGCGACACCCAGAAGGCCGCCGAGCTCACGCGCGAGGCTTCGCGCCAGCTCGACAAGGCCGTCTCCAAGGGTGTCATCCACAAGAACCAGGCCGCCAACAAGAAGTCGGCGCTTGCTTCGAAGGCTGCTTCCCTCAAGGGCTGAACCTCTGCTGAGCGCCTCTGATCCTTCGGACGGCGGCGCTCACGTGATGTGACGCCGTCACGGGACCCCGCGGGCCCTCTCTCCCGCTCCCGGACGGCACCCCGGATCCGTACACGACTGCGTTCGCCACGCGGGTACGGATCCACCGAGCTTGAACCGAAGGCCCCGCCCCTCGTCCTTCCCCAGGACGACGGGCGGGGCCTTCGGCGTGTGTGCGGGTACGTCCGGATCCGTCCGGCGGATCAGGCCCTACCTAGCCGCGGCGTGAACGGGCCGCACGGGCGATCACGACGACGGCCTTCTCCAGGGCGTACTCAGGATCGTCCCCGCCGCCCTTGACGCCCGCGTCCGCCTCGGCACAGGCACGCAGAGCCGTCGCCACCCCGTCGGGAGTCCAGCCGCGCATCTGCTGGCGCACCCGGTCGATCTTCCACGGCGGCATGCCCAGCTCGCGGGCGAGGTCCGCGGGGCGTCCGCCGCGCGCGGAGGAGAGCTTGCCGATGGCGCGCACGCCCTGGGCCAGGGCGCTGGTGATCATGACGGGGGCGACGCCCGTCGACAGGGACCAGCGCAGCGCCTCGAGGGCCTCGGCCGCCCGGCCCTCCACGGCCCGGTCCGCCACGGTGAAGCTGGATGCCTCCGCCCGGCCCGTGTAGTAGCGGCCGATGACCGCCTCGTCGATCGTGCCCTCGACGTCCGCGACCAGCTGGGACACCGCGGAGGCGAGCTCGCGCAGGTCACTGCCGATCGCGTCCACCAGGGCCTGGCACGCCTCCGGGGTCGCCGAGCGGCCGAGGGCGCGGAACTCGCCGCGCACGAACGACAGCCGGTCCGCAGGCTTGGTCATCTTCGGACAGGCAACCTCGCGGGCGCCCGCCTTGCGGGCGGCGTCCAGCAGGCCCTTGCCCTTGGCGCCGCCCGCGTGCAGCAGGACGAGGGTGATCTCCTCGACCGTGGCGCCGAAATACGCCTTCACGTCCTTGATCGTGTCCGCCGACAGGTCCTGCGCGGAGCGCACGACCACGACCTTGCGCTCGGCGAACAGGGAGGGGCTGGTCAGCTCGGCGAGCGTGCCGGGCTGCAGCTGGTCGGGGGTGAGGTCGCGCACGTCCGTGTCGGCGTCGGCCGCGCGGGCCGCCGCGACGACCTGCTGCACGGCGCGGTCGAGGAGCAGATCCTCCTGGCCCACGGCGATCGTGACGGGAGCGAGGGGATTGTCGGCTGAATCAGTCTTCCTGGCCATCGCGGTCAAGCATCCCACGCGGCACTGACAGCCCGTCCCGTAGCGGAGAATGGGCCGGTGACCGATGTACGACATGTGCTGGTGCTGCCCGACCGCGACGCCGCGGAGGAAGTAGCCGAAGAACTCCCCGACCGCTTCGGGGTCGCCGAGGAACCCCAGCTCGTCCGCGACGCCCTGGCCGGCGAGGACGACGCCGAGGACGCCCAGTGGCTGGTCGTCGTGGAGGACCCGGAGCAGCGCCTGGACAAGGCGGCGCTCGATGAGCTCGCCGCGGAGCACGAGGGCTGGCTGGAGGCCCCGTAACCCAGCGACCGGTTACGGCTGTAGCCCAGCGACCGGTTACGGCTGCCGAGTCTCCGGCTGAGCCTGCTGCGTCTTCGGCACGACCTGGATGTCGAGCTCGATGGCGATGCTGGCGCCGACCGCCGCGATGCCCCGGGCGAGCATCGTCTGCCACGTCATCGTGAAGTCGTCGCGGTGCAGCTCGGTGGTGGCCCGGCAGGCGGCGCGGGTCTCGCCCTGGAGGCCCTGGCCGACACCGAGGTACTCGGCGTCGAGGGTGACCGTGCGCGTGACGCCGTGCAGCGACAGGGCACCCGTGATCGCCCAGCGGCTGCCGCCCTTGTGCGTGAAGCGGTCGCTGTAGAACTCCAGCGTCGGGAACCGCTCCACGTCCAGGAAGTCGCCGGACTTCAAGTGGTCGTCGCGCATCTTCACGGCGGTGTCGATGGAGGCCGCGTCGATGACGACGTGCATCGCCGAGTCCTCCATGCGGTCCGCCATCCGTATCGCGCCCGCGAAGCTGTTGAAGCGGCCGTGGATGCGGGCGAGGCCGATGTGGCGGGCGCTGAACGCGACGGAGGAGTGCATCGGGTCGATCTCCCAGTCGCCCGGCTCGGGCAGCGCGGGCGGCGCGGCGACCTGGAGCATGACGTCGCCCATGGAGGCGTGCGCGCTCTCCCCGACCGTGGCGCTCGCCCGGTACGGCGTGAAGCCCTCCGCCGAGACCGCGAGGCGGTAGTCGCCCGCCGGGACCGTCGCCACGAAGGACCCGAACGGGTCGGTGCCACCGCTCACGACCTTGCGCCCCATCGCGTCGCTCACCGCGAACTCCGCATGCCGCACCGGCTCGTTGACCGGATCCAGGACCCGGCAGCTGAGCACGCCCGCGCTGGGCGGAACCGGCATCGCCGACAGGGGTCCCGCTCCCCCGCCCCGATTCGTACGGTTTCCCAGCCAACGGCCGAACATCTGCGACGCCCCCCTGAGCGACTTGACACCACCTGCAACGAAGAGGCATTCGATCACCGTTGCGGCATTCGATGCAACACGAACTTACATCGCAGCAATCACGCCGAACTGCCTCGACTATGGCCAGACGCCCGAATTGATCACTCCGATTCAACCTCCTTCCCTGGTGGGCCCGGGGTTACCGGCTGTTACCGGATTTCACCGGGTGGCCACCCCCCACTCCTGCGCCGCGCCTCCCTCTCCGGCCCGCCCGGCCACCGCGATCGAGCCGTCCCGGTCCGTGCGCAGCACCCGCGCTCCCCCGGCGGCCAGCGCGGCCACCGTCCGGCGCGAGGGATGGCCGTACGGGTTGTCCGCGCCGCACGAGATCAGGGCCAGTCGCGGGGCCACCCGGCGCAGCAGCAGCGGGTCCTGGTACGCGGAGCCGTGGTGGGCAACCTTGAGCACGTCGACCGGTGGCAGCGAGGCGAGTGCGGGGGTGCGCAACAGGGCTCGCTGCGCCGGTGGTTCGAGGTCGCCGAGCAGCAGCAGGGTGAGCCCCGCAGTACGCACGAGGAGGGTGACGCTGGCGTCGTTCGGACCGTCCGGGGGTGGTCCCGGCGGGGGCTGCGGCCACAGCACCCGCCAGTCGAGGGTGCCCGCACGGCGCCGCTCGCCCGCCACCGCACGGATCACCGGAACATGGTGCGCGGCGGCCCGCTCCCGCACGAACGCGGCCTGGCCCGGCGGTTCCTCGTACCCCGTCGTCTGGATCGCCCCTACGGACCGCCCCCGCAGCACGCCCTCGAGGCCCGCGACATGATCCGCGTGAAAGTGCGTGAGCAGGACCAGCGGTACGCGCGTGACACCGAGCGACCGCAGACAGCGGTCCACCGGCACCGGGTCGGGACCGGCGTCGACCACGACCCCGGTCCCCGCGCCCGCGGCGAGCACCATGGCGTCGCCCTGCCCCACGTCGCACAGCGCGTAGCGCCAGCCGGGCGGCGGCCAGCCCGTGAACACCCGGGTGAGCGGCGCGGGTTGCACCACGATCAGGACGAGCAGCAGGGCGCACGCCACGGCGATCCAGGGGTGGCGCGGCAGCCTCCGGCCGAACAGCACGACCGCCCCCGTGACAAGGACGAGCAGCAGGCCCCCGGTCCAGCCGCCCGGCCAGTCGACCCCGCCGCCGGGCAGGGCGGCGCCGGTGCGGGCGATGTCCGCGATCCACCCGGCGGGCCAACCGGCGCCCCAGGCGAGGGCCTTGGCGACGGGCATCGCCACCGGGGCGGCCGCGAGGGCGGCGAACCCGAGGACCGTGGCGGGCGCGACGGCGAACTCGGCGAGGAGGTTGCACGGCACCGCCACCAGGCTCACCCGCGCGGCGAGCACCACGACCACCGGGGCGCACACCGCCTGTGCCGCGGCCGCCGCCGCGAGGGCCGCCGCGAGTCTCGGGGGCACCCGACGGTGCTCGAGCGCGTCGCTCCACTTGGGGGCGACGGTGAGCAGGGCGCCGGTCGCGAGGACGGAGAGCAGGAACCCGTAACTCCGGGACAGCCAGGGGTCGTACAGGACCAGCGCAAGGACGGCGGCCGCGAGCGCCGGGATCAGCGAACGGCGCCGCCCGGTGGCGAGGGCGAGCAGCACGATCACCCCGCACGCCGCGGCCCGCAGCACACTCGGGTCCGGTCTGCACACCACGACGAAGCTGAGGGTGAGCCCGCCGCCCAGCAGCGCCGTCGCCCGCAACGGGATGCCCAGCCTCGGGGCGAGCCCCCGCCGTTCGGCCAGCTGGGCTCTGCCCGGTGGCCCGATGAGCAGGGCCAGGACGATCGTGAGGTTGGCGCCGCTGACGGCGAGGAGATGGGTGAGATCGGTCGCCCGGAACGCGTCCGTCAGCTCCGGCGGCACCCGAGAGGTGTCCCCGATGACCAGGCCCGGCACCAGGGCCCGCCCGTCCGCCGGGAGCCCTTCGGTGGCCTTCCGCAGACCGGACCGGAGCGTGCCCGCGAGACGTTGAGGGCGGGAGGGACCGCTCAGCACGGTGGGACCGACGGGCTTGCCGGTCACCCGTGCCACCGCGGCGTATTGAACGCCTTCCTCCAAGGGGGGTGCGAGCCTCGCTCGGACTTGGATGCGGGTCGAGGGGAGGAGGTTGAGCCAGGGGGAGTTGGGGGTGGGGTCGGTGGTGGAGTTGGGGCGGGGGTTGGTACGGGGGTTGAGGCTGGGGTCGGAGTTGAGGCGGGGGTTGAGGATCGGGCCGGAGTCAGGGTCCCGGCTGGAGTCGGGGGGTGCGGTCGAGGTTCCCGGGCGGGTCGTCGGCGTGATGACCAGGACGGGCGCGCGGGTGCGGGTCAGGGCGGCGGGTTTCCTCGCGGGCTCCGTCGTGACGCCGACCAAGTCCGCCTCCACGACCACCGCGGGCGGTGCCTGGTGGTCGCCGGTGACGCGGGGCCGCGTGCGCCGGGGATCCGACGTGATCTCCAACTCCGCCGTCACCTCCGCGTAGTGCCGGGCCAGCGAGGGGACCGGGCCCCGGCGCAGATCCGCCCCGTGCAGGGACGCCGAGGTCGCGGCGGCCGCGGCGCACAGCAGAACGGCCACCAGGGCCACGGCGCCCCGGCCCGCGAGCGCCCGGACCACGACCCGCGCCCGGCCAGGAACCCGGCCCGGCATCCGCCCCGAACCACGCAGCCCCGCCCCAGATCGCCCGCCCACCCCACATCGTCCGCCCACCACGAGCAGCCCGCCCGCCACCGCGACGCAGGCGCCCGCCGCGACCGCCACCCACTCTGCGGGTGCGTCGAGGGCCAGGGCCGCCGCGCCCCAGGCCGCCAGGGCGGGCGGGACGAGGCGGAGGTCCGCCGGGCCCTCCTGGCGTGGGTGGGCGGCCCCGAGTCGGCTCCCGGACGAGGCGTGAACGTCCGCGCGCGTCATGGCCGTACGGGATGTCACGGCCGGACGAGACGTCATGGCCGTTCGCGTTCGAGAGGTCATGGCCGTACGAGATTCTGGAGGTCCGCGAAGCGGCGGTCACCGATGCCGTTGACCTCGCGCAGCTCGTCCACGGAGCGGAACCCGCCGTGCTCGGTCCGGTAGTCGATGATGTGCTGCGCGAGGACGGGGCCGACGCCCGGCAGTTCGTCGAGCTGTTCGGCGGTGGCCGTGTTGAGCCCCACGGGGGTGGAGGGCGCCGCCGCGCCTCCTGCTCCTCCTGCTCCTCCTGTCCCTCCCGCCCCTTCTGTTCCTGCTCCTCCCGTCGCGCCTGCCCCGCTCCCTCCCGACGGTCCGGCCCCCGCCCCCGCACCGGGGACACCCACCGCCACCAGCTCCCCGTCCACCAACAGCCGTGCCCGGTTGAGCCCTTCGACGTCGGCCCCGGGGCGGAGCCCACCTGCGGCGCGCAGCGCATCAGCCACGCGGGAGCCCGGTGGCAGCCGGTGGATGCCGGGCCTGCGGACCTTTCCGCTGACGTCCACGACAATCCCGGCGCCGCCCGAGGAGCCCCGTCCGTCCTGGCCCGCCGATGCTCCCGCCCCGTCCGGCCTCGGCGCCGCACCGGGCGCCGGGGCGGGCTCGGCCTCCCGCTCGGACACCGCCTCGCCCCCGCTCCGCACCACCTCCGGCGCCCGCACCGGCTGGGTCCTGCCGGACCAGAAGTACTGGCCCGCGAAGGCGGCGGCGAGAACCAGGACCGCGGAGAGCGCGACGAGGCTGCGCCGCTCCAGGCCACACCGCAACTGCAGCCACACCGGTAGCCGTTCACGCACCGCGAGCCCGGCGCGCACGCGCCATGGAGCCGGAACCGAAACCGGAGCCGAAGCCGGAAGCGGGGCTGGGTCTGGGTCTGGGGCCGAGGCAGGTGGAGGGGCAGGAACACGCGCAGCGGTCGAGGCCGGAAGCGGGGTCGAGGTCGGCTCCGGGTCCGTATTCGGCGCCTCGCCGCCGCCCCCGCCCCCGCTCTCACTCAGAGAGTCGCCCCCAGCCGCAGCCGGCGCCCGCGCTCCCAACTCCCGCGGCCCTCTCCCCCGTTCGGGAAAGAGCGTCTCCGCCCGCTCCCGCACCACCCGAGCCGCCCGCTCCGACGCATGGGTGCGCCGCATGCGTCGGCGCGCCCGACGCCGTCCCGCTGTGGATGCGCGCCCGTCCGACCCGGGCCCGCGCCCCGGTCCGCTCGTCGCGCCCGTCGTCCTGGAAAGTGATCGAAGTGCCATGCGAATGACGCTAGGCACCCGCCGATCCTTTTGTTGATCTTGCTCAATTCCCGGGGACTACCCAGCAGTTGTGGACAACTCCGTCACCCACACGCGCCCTCGCGCCCCCACCCGCCACACCAGAAACGACACACGAGCAAGACCTCACCGCGGCGAGACCACAGCCCCCAGCAACCCCGGCCCCGTGTGCGCCCCGATCACCGCGCCCACCTCGCTCACATGCAGCTCGGCCATGCAGGGCACCCGGTCCCGGAGCCGGTCCGCGAGGGCCGACGCCCGGTCCGGCGCCGCGAGATGGTGCACCGCGATGTCGACCTCGCTGCCCCCGGCCCGCTCCACCACAAGCTCCTCGAGCCGGGCGATCGCCTTCGACGCCGTACGTACCTTCTCCAGCAACTCGATCCGGCCGCCGTCCAGTTCGAGCAGCGGCTTCACCGCGAGCGCGGAGCCGAGCAGGGCCTGGGCGGCGCCGATGCGGCCGCCCCGGCGCAGATAGTCGAGGGTGTCGACGTAGAAATAGGCGGAGGTGCTCGCGGCCCGCTTCTCCGCCGCCGCCACCGCCTCGTCCACCGAGCCGCCCGCCTGGGTCGTCTGTGCGGCGGCGAGCGCGCAGAAGCCGAGCGCCATCGCGACCATGCCCGTGTCCACCACCCGCACCGGCACCGGTGCCTCGCGGGCGGCGAGGACCGCGGCGTCGTACGTCCCGGAGAACTCCGAGGACAGGTGCAGCGAGACGATGGCCGTGGCGCCCGCCTCGGCGAGCTCTCGGTAGGTCGTGGCGAAGACCTCCGGGCTGGGCCGGGACGTGGTCACCGGCCGCCGCTTCTGGAGTGCGAGCGCGAGCGAGCGGGCGGAGATCTCCGTGCCCTCTTCCAGTGCCTGGTCTCCCAGGACCACGGTCAGCGGCACCGCTGTGATGCCGTGCCGCTCCATCGTCCGCTGCGGCAAGTAGGCCGTGGAATCCGTGACGATCGCGACATGGCGGGACATGAGCTGGAGATTACCTTCCGGGGCCCGGGCGCGGCAGCCCGGTCCCATTTCGCCGGATCAGGTGGATCAGGTCGTGCTCTCCGGCCTCGCCTGCTTCTCCCAGGGGTATGTGGGCTGCGGGGTGGGCGGGGTGATCGCGGGCTGAGTCGGTTCCTGTGCGGATGCGGCGGTCGGGGTGGACGGGGTCGGCTGTGGGGACGCGGTGGGGGTTCCTGCGGGCGGGGCGGTCTCCGGGGTGTCCTTCGTCCAGTGCCGCAGGGCGCCCGCCTCGATGTCGATCTGAGTGCTCAGTGATTCCAGGTCGTCGTCGGCGAAGCGGCGGCTGCGGTCGCGGGCCGCCCAGCGCAGGGAGTCGGCGGACTTGGTGATCTGTGCCGTGCGCTCCCGCAGGACGGGCAGGCGCTCGCCGAGGCCGGCCTTGTCCGGATCGCGCTCCAGGCGCCTGAGCTCGGCGTCCAGCTCGTGGCCGTGGGCGCTGAGGCGCTTGAAGAGGTCGAGGGACTCCTGCAGCGAAGGGTCTTCGGCGACGCCCGCGTGCAGCGCGTCCTGCGTGGCCCGCATCGACGTGCGCAGCGAGAGGCGGAGCTCGGCGAGCTCTCCCGCCGAGCCGGGCTGGTAGAAGGTCTTCGCCCGCAGCGTCGTGTCCTCCACGGAGCGGCGGGCCTGCGTGATGGTGCGGTCCACTCCGCGCTTGGCGGCCTTGACCACCTTCACCGTCATATAGGCACCCAGCGCCACGAACAGCACGAAGATCAGCGCGAACACAGCGAACACGGCATCCACGAAGCTCCTCCTCCTGCCGCTGCGAGCGGCCCTCGCCCACTTCTCCACGGTAAACGCAACGGGCAGGCCGTGGGTTCCAGCGGAACCCCCAACCTGCCCGTAGGGGACTACCCTTATGCGCCGCCCGCGGCCGGTGGCCGAGGGGCCCGAGCCTTACGCCGGAACGATGTTCACCAGCTTCGGCGCGCGCACGATGACCTTGCGGATGCCCGCCCCGCCCAGCGCGGCCACCACCCGCTCATCGGCCAGGGCGGCCTTCTCCAGCTCCTCGTCCGAGATGGTGGGCGGCACGTCCAGGCGCGCCTTGACCTTGCCCTTGATCTGCACGACGCAGGTCACGGCCTCGTCCACCACGTACGTCGGGTCGGCGACCGGGAAGTCCTGGTGGACGACCGAGTCGGTGTGGCCCAGCTTGCGCCACAGCTCCTCGCCGATGTGCGGGGCCAGCGGCGCGATCAGCAGCACCAGGCGCTCGGCGACGGACCGGGGCAGGTCGCCGCCCGCCTTGGTCAGGTGGTTGTTCAGCTCGGTGATCTTGGCGATGGCCGTGTTGAAGCGCATGCCCTCCAGGTCCTGACGGACGCCGTCGATCGCCTTGTGCAGGGCCCGCAGGGTCTCCTCGGGGACGTCGCCCTCGGCCAGGTCCACGACGGTGACCTCGCCCGTCGACTCGTCGACGACCAGACGCCACAGCCGCTGCAGCAGCCGGTACTGGCCGACCACCGCGCGCGTGTCCCACGGCCGCGACACGTCCAGGGGACCCATCGCCATCTCGTACAGGCGCAGGGTGTCCGCGCCGTACTCGGCACAGATCTCGTCCGGAGTGACCGCGTTCTTCAGGGACTTGCCCATCTTGCCCAGCTCGCGCTTGACCGGCTCGCCCTCGAAGAAGTACGTGCCGTCGCGCTCCTCGACCTCGGCGGCGGGCACCGGGAAGCCACGGCTGTCCCGGTACACGTACGCCTGGATCATGCCCTGGTTGAACAGCTTGTGGAACGGCTCGGCGGACGAGATGTGCCCCAGGTCGAACAGCATCTTCGACCAGAAGCGGGCGTACAGCAGGTGCAGCACGGCGTGCTCGGCGCCGCCCACGTACAGGTCGACGCCGCCGGTCGGCTGCCCCGCGCGCGGGCCCATCCAGTACTCCTCGACGGCCGGGTCCACCAGCTGCTCGCTGTTGTGCGGGTCCAGGTAGCGCAGCTCGTACCAGCACGAACCGGCCCAGTTGGGCATGGTGTTGGTCTCGCGGCGGTACTTCTTGGGCCCGTCGCCCAGGTCCAGCGTGACGTTGACCCAGTCCTCGTTGCGGGACAGCGGGGTCTCGGGCTGGGTGTCGGCGTCGTCCGGGTCGAAGGTGCGCGGGCTGTAGTCGTCGACCTCGGGCAGCTCCAGGGGCAGCATCGACTCGGGCAGGGAGTGCGCGATGCCGTCCTCGTCGTAGACGATCGGGAAGGGCTCGCCCCAGTAGCGCTGGCGGCTGAACAGCCAGTCGCGCAGGCGGAAGTTGACGGTGCCCTCGCCGATCCCGCGCGCGGACAGCCACTCCGTGATCCGCTCCTTGGCGTCGACGACGCCCAGGCCGTCCAGGGAGATCTCGTCGTTGGCGGAGTTCACCAGCTTCGCCTCGTACGAAGCGAAGGCGTCGTCCCAGGCGGCGGGGTCCGTGCCACGGTCGTCCGAGGGCTCCACGACGCAGCGCATCGGCAGCTCGAAGGCGCGCGCGAAGGCGAAGTCGCGGGTGTCGTGCGCCGGGACGGCCATGATCGCGCCGGTGCCGTAGCCCATCAGTACGTAGTCGGCGATGAAGACCGGGACCTGCTCACCGCTGACCGGGTTGGTCGCGAACGCGCCCGTGAAGACACCGGTCTTCTCCTTGGCGTCGGCCTGCCGCTCCACGTCCGACTTGGAGGCGGCGAACGCGCGGTACTTGGCGACGGCCTCGGCCGGGGTCGCGTGCCCACCGGTCCACACGTCGTGCGTGCCCTCGGGCCAGGCGGCCGGGACGATCTTGTCGACCAGGTCGTGCTCGGGGGCCAGCACCATGTAGGTGGCGCCGAACAGGGTGTCCTGGCGGGTGGTGAAGACGGTGATGGCGTCGCCCTCGGAGCCGACCGCGAAGTCGACGCGGGCGCCTTCGGAGCGGCCGATCCAGTTGCGCTGCTGCAGCTTGATGGCCTCGGGCCAGTCCAGCGCGTCCAGGTCGTCCAGCAGGCGGTCCGCGTACGCGGTGATGCGCATGTTCCACTGGCGCAGCTTCGCCTTGAAGACGGGGAAGTTGCCGCGCTCGGAGCGGCCGTCGGCGGTGACCTCCTCGTTCGCCAGCACGGTGCCCAGGCCGGGGCACCAGTTGACGGGCGCGTCCGAGGCGTAGGCCAGGCGGTAGCCGCTCAGGACGTCAGCGCGCTCCGAAGCGTTCAGTTCGCTCCACGCGCGCGTGGAGTCCGGTACGGCGCGCTCGCCGCTCTCGAACTGGGCCACCAGGTCCGCGATCGGGCGGGCCTTCTTCGCCTCGGTGTCGTACCAGGAGTTGAAGATCTGGACGAAGATCCACTGGGTCCACTTGTAGTAGTCCGGGTCGATCGTCGCGAAGGAGCGGCGCTTGTCGTGGCCCAGGCCCAGGCCGCGCAGCTGCGCCTTCATGTTCTCGATGTTGGCCTCGGTGGAGACCCGCGGGTGGGTGCCCGTCTGCACCGCGTACTGCTCGGCGGGCAGGCCGAAGGCGTCGAAGCCCAGGGTGTGCAGGACGTTGTGGCCGGTCATGCGCTGGAAGCGGGCGAAGACGTCCGTGGCGATGTAGCCCAGCGGGTGGCCGACGTGCAGGCCCGCGCCCGAAGGGTACGGGAACATGTCCATGATGAACTTCTTGGGGCGCGCGACGACCGCCGGGTCGCCCGCCAGGTCGCCGCTCGGGTTCGGCGCCTCGTACGTCCCGTCGGCGTCCCAGAAGTCCTGCCAGCGTGCCTCGATCTCGGCGGCCAGGGCGGCCGTGTAGCGGTGCGGCGCGGCCACCTCGGAGGCGGCAGCAGAATTCGTCTCGCTCATGATCCTCAAAGCTCCATCGATCGTCTCTGCCTGCGCATTGGCCGCGCTGGTCGCAGCTGGCCAAATAAAAATGCCCCTCACACAGGAGGGGACGCCGCGCCGATTCCGACCGCGATTCCGCGGCGGTCGGGACTGATCAGCGCGGCTCGCTAAGCAGAAGGCGTACGGCACGCATGGCGTCAGGGTACCGCAGCCCTCGCGCGGCCCGCGACGAGCTTTCGGGCGGCCGCCTCCGGAGACGACTCATGGCCAAGGATTACTCGGCGTACCGCCTCTTACCGGGACAACACCAAGATCCCATCGCGCTTTGATAACAACGCAATAACTCAAACCCCGTACCCACCGGTATGGAGCGACTTAGCATGCGGCGGGACCGAACTTCTTTCGGAGCCGCCCCCATGAACTCTCCGCACCCCCTGAATTCTCCGCAGTCCGGGTATCCCCGCCGCCGGAGCGCCTCGTTCCGCACCCCCGCCGGCCCTGGCAGACCGCTCCGCCGCGCCGCCGCGGTGGCGGTGCCGGTGCTGATACCCGTCGTGGTCCTCGCCGGTGGCGACGCCTTCCGGGCCGCGCTCGACTTCACCACCGGGGTCCTCTCGCTCGTCTCCCTGACCGCTTCGGTGGCCTGGGGCCTGGTCGCCACGGACCGGCTCTTCCTGCGCTCACGCCAGCGATTACTCGCCCAGGCCGTGCACCGCGCCACCGCCGTCGCCGCCATCGGCTTCCTGCTGCTGCACGGCACCGTGAAGCTCGCGCTCGGCCATGTGTCCCTGGTCGGCGCCCTCGTGCCCTTCGGGCTCGGCGTCACCGGCAGCGCCGGGCTCATCGGCCTCGGCGCCCTCGCGGGCCTGCTCATGGTCCTCACCGGGATCACCGGCGCCCTGCGCAGCGCCTTCGCCGCACCCGCCGGGGTCGCCTCCCGCTGGCGGTCGCTGCACATGCTGGCCTACCCCGCCTGGTGCGCGGCCCTGGTCCACGGCCTGTACGCGGGACGCCCGCCGAAGCCCTGGGTGATCGCCCTGTACTGCCTGTGCCTGGCCGGCGTCGCCGGGGCCGTCGTGCTGCGCGGGGCCCCGCTGCCGGTGAAGCGGAAGGTGGCCGCCCGCGTCCTGGCCCTCCTGGAACCGGGCACCCGCTACCCGGCAAGCGCCCCTGCCGCCCGCAGCACCGCCCCCAACGCCGCCCCAACCCCTGCCCCGCCCCAGGCGGACACCACGGCAGACACGGCAGACACGGCCGACCCCCCGCCACACGGACTTGCCGCCGCCTACCGCGCCCTCGCCGCCGCCCCGCCACCCCCGTCCCACCACACCGCCCGCACGCCCCGCTGGCCCGCCCCCTCGCCCCCACCACCCGCAGAAGCACCCCCGGCCCACCACGGCCCCGGCCACGACACCAGCCACGAACCCGACCGCACCCACGGCCCCCGCCACGCCTCCGGTACGGGCCTGTCGGCGCCGGGCCCGGGTGAACCCTGGAACGCGTCCACCGGAGGTCCCCAGTGAACGCCGCGCTGCCCGACGTCCCGGAGGTCCGCGTCGTCGGACTCCCCCTGCTGACCGCGGGCTTCGACCTGGTCGAACGGCTCGGCCTCGACCTGCACCTGAAGGTCCACGGGCCGCTGCGGCCGATGGCGGGCGAGCCGCTCGCCGCCCTCGCCGAGCAGATCGTGCTGCGCGGCCGCGGCGGCGCGGGCTTCCCCTTCGCCCGGAAGCTGCGGGCGGTCGCCGACGCGGCGATACGGCGCGGGGTCCGGCCCGTGGTCGTCGTCAACGGAAGCGAGGACGAGCCGGCCTGCCGCAAGGACACCGTCCTGCTCAACCGCGCCCCGCACCTCATCCTGGACGGCGCCCTCCTCGCGGCAGAAGCCCTCGGCGCGCGCACCCTCGTCATCGGCGTGACCCGCGAGTCCACGGAGTCGTCGATGCGGACCGCCCTCGCCGAGCGCGGACTGCGGGACCGGCGCGGAGCGGCACTACGCGCGCGCGTGCAGCGCAACCCGGTGCGCATGGTCACCGGGGAGTCCTCGGCCCTGGTGCGCTCGGCCGACGGCGGCCCCCCGCTGCCTCCTGGACGCAAGGCCCGTACCGCCGACTCCGGAGTGGGCGGCGCCCCCACCCTGCTCTCCAATGCGGAGACCTTCGCCCAACTCGCCGTAGCCGCCCGCATCGGCGCCGACCGCTATGCGCGCACCGGCCTCCAGGACGAGCCGGGCACGGTCCTGATCACCCTCTCCGGAGCCGTCGCCCGCCCCATGGTCGTGGAGGCTCCCACCGGGGTGCCGCTGCGGTACGTCCTCGAGCTGGCCGGGGCCCCGACGCTCCCCCAGGGCGTCCTGACGGGCGGGTATCACGGCAGGTGGCTGGATGCCGCCACGGCGCACGACGCGGTCGTCTCACGGGCCGCTCTGGAAGCGCGCGGAGGTGCGCTCGGCGCGGGTGCGGTCCTGCCGCTCGGCGCGGACACCTGCCCCCTCGGGGAGTCCCTGCGCGTCGCGAACTGGCTGGCCGCCGAGAGCTCCGGACAGTGCGGCCCCTGCTACCTCGGCCTGCCCGCGGCCGCGCGGGGCCTGGCGGACGTCCTGGAGGGGGGCGGGCCGACCTCTCTGGAGGCGCTGCGCGAGGTGACGCGGGCGGTGCAGCGACGGGGCGCCTGCAAGCACCCGGACGGCTCGGCGGCCTTCCTGGAGTCGGCGCTCTCGGCGTTCACGGACGACCTCGCGGCGCACGTCCTGAGCGGCGGATGCGGCCGCCCTGTAGTGGGCGTGCTGCCACTCCAGCAAGAAGTGCCGCAAGGAGAGGCCCCGAGCGGGCGCCGCATCGCCGTCGACTGGACGCTGTGCCAGGGCCACGGCCTGTGCGCGGACATCGTCCCCGAGCTGATCCAGCTGGGCCCCGACGGCTTCCCCTCGGTCGCGGAAGCGCCCGTACCGCAGTACTCCGAAGCGCGTGCCTCGCGCGCCGTGCGCCGCTGCCCGGCCCTCGCCCTGCGTCTGGAAGAAGACCCGGCGGCACCTCCCCCGCGCCCTGCCCCGCCCCCGGCGCTCCCGCCAGGCCGCGGCCGCCGTGCCCTCGGATCCGGGCGCCCCTGACGCCTCCGACGCCCTCAGCGCCCTCAACGAGGCCGTCACCAGCGCGACTTGAGAGCCGCGCGACCCGCAGCACGACGAAGGCGGCAAGATCCTTTTGGATCTTGCCGCCTTCATCATCTGTGGGGTGTTCACGAGTGGATCTGATCAGGCACAACTCGTCAGCTTGAAGAACTTTTCCCGTGAGGCGGGTGATCGTTGCCCGTCAGCTGCGGTCAGCCACCGTGGAGGCCCCAGTCGTCGAAGCCGCGTTTGAGGCGATGGCTTCTCAGGCGCGCCGAGACCAGAAGGCGACGAACCCGATGTAGGCGATGGCGGCGGTGGCCACGAACCAGAAGTACGGGTCGCCGCTTCGTCCGGATGCCAGGTCACCGATGAAGGCGTAGAGATTCCCCACGGTCAGCACCACACCCGTGCCGGCCCAGGCTCGCCCTGAGATCCGGGCGAAGCGCTCGTCGGGCTCCTTCTCGGTGAAGCCCTGGTAGGTCTCACTCCGGCGTCCCAGCAGCACCAAAACAAGACTGCAGGCCGCCAGAATCCCGAACGTCACCAGGCCGAGAGCGAGGCGGCCGCCGAAAGTCGCAGCCACGAGGCAGGCGCCTCCGACGGCGAGGAAGAAGCCAGGGACGGACCGCCGGGCTGTGCTACTGGTCACCTGCTGAGCTCTCTTCGGCATGGAACATCTCCTCAACGCTGACTTCAAAGAACTTGGCCATGGACATGGCTAGCGGCAGGGAAGGCGTGTACCGCTCGGTCTCGATGGCGTTGATCGTTTGCCGTGAGACCCCAAGGTCTGCGCCCAGTTGCCCCTGGGAGAGCCCGCGTTCCGACCGCAGTTTCCTGACGCTGTTTCGCACATGTAAAGCTTACTTGTCACCCCTAGTCGACTGTCAAGCTTGCTTTACAGGCGGGGCGGGGCTCGCAGGACGCCTCGGGCACCGTGTCCACCGCGCTGGTGGCCAGCCCGACAGGAAGGCTCCTCCGCGGGCTCCCGCGCGTCGGGCGTGATCCTAGGCGCCGCGAGTGTTGCCGCTATGCCCCTTGCGGGATGTTGGGATCTGTTGGCGATGTTTCGTGATCCCCTCCTGCAGTGTGGGGTGGAGTGTCCGCTAACGCTCCGTGATTCAAGGGGCGTTGGCGGTTGTCGACCTCGCGTGAGGGGCGGCTCATGGCGTCGCTGGTGGAGAGGTTGCGAGCGAGGGCCTCGGAGTCTCGGATGCGTGTGGATGATCTGCGCACGCAGATCTCCGCGCTTCAGAACGAGCTTGCCGCTGAGGAAGAACAGCTATCGCGGTGGGCGGTGGCCGAGGAGGCCGTGGACGAACTGCTGGCCGAGGACGGCAACACGGATGCTGAAGCTGCGTCCGTCGCAGGGGCGGAGGCCCGGCCGCCCGAGGCTTCGGTGGCTGCGACGGTGGTCGAACGGACGGTGGTGTCGGCTCCCGTGACGCGGGCGGACGGCAAGGTGCTGGGTGAGTCGCACGAGGACGTGGTGCTCGCGCTGGCGTCGGCCGGACGGCCGCTGCGGGCCAAGCCGATCTGCGAGGCCGTCGGCTGGAAGACGGAACACCGGGCGGTGGAAAGAATGCGGGTGAAGTTGAAGCGGCTGGTCAAGCAGGGCTGGTTGACCGAGGACGAGGTCGGCCTGTTCGCGATCGCGCCCGGAGTCGGGGATTCACCCGAGATGAGCGGGGGCGTGGACGGCACTGCGGCCGACGGCGTGTGAGGCGGTGCCGCCGGGACGGCCATCCCGGCGGCACCCGGGTTGCGTGAGCGCCCTGGTGAGATATCGGACAGGCTCGCGCGTCTTCGACGCTAGCGCGATTGCACGGTGTTGGGTTCGCCGGGCCATAACTGGGCTCTGGCCTGCGACTATTGCGGGTGCTGGCCAGGGTCGGAAGGGCTTTGGCAGCGATGGCTGCACCGTTGCCGTCGCGCAAGCGGCGGCCACAGCGGGGTGTTCAGGCCCGCCTCGAGGCGGGCGATGGTGGCGACGTCGGGCCAGGTCCGGCCGTCGAGGACGTCGCCGATGGTCTGCCGGTTGACGCCCAGGTGATCGGCGGCCGCCCGCCGGCTCCAGCCATGCTCGGTCAGGGCGGCGGCCAGGCGGCGGGCGATGGTCTGGACGACTGCTGCGGCGACGTCGTCGATGACCGCGTCGGGCCAGGCTTCCGGATCGCGGGCGGCTTCCCTGGGCGCGCGGGAGCGCGCAGTTCCTCCGACCATGCTTCCACGCTCCTGTTCGTCGAGGTCGTGCGCGACTTGAGTGGCAGCTTGTCCTGCCGGTATTCGTGGTCCATGGCACTGGATGCGGCGACGTCTTCGGTCATCGACGCGTACGCCCCGCGCGAGCCGGCGCCCGTCTGGGACGAGGTCGCTCCGCTGGTGAAGGCTCTGGTCACCGCGACCGTCGAGCGGGTGTCCTACGAGGCCGTGGACCTGCTGCACGTGCTGGCACGGCTGGCGATCTGGGCGGAGGGACGCGGGGTCGCCCGCGAGCCGGCGGCCTGGCTCACCAACGAAACCATTGACGCGTTCGTGCTGACCGGCTGCGCGGGACTGAAACCGAACACCCTGCGGACCTACCGCACATGGCTGCGTCGGATCCGTGACGTCCTCATCTGGGATGGGGGCGGCGAGGGCGAAGGAATCCGGCTGTCGGCTCCGCCCGCTCCTGCCCCGCCTTACGAGGAAGGCGAGATTGCCACGCTTCGTTCCTGGGCCGGGCAACTGCGGCCCCGCACCCGCCTCGATGCGCTGGCCCTGCTCGCGCTCGCAGACGGCATGGGCCTGGCTCCCGGAGAGATCGCCCGGCTTCGCGGAAGCCAGCTGCGCCGGACCCGGTCCGGGGCCTGTGTGCTCGACAGCAATGTGCTCGGGCGGCTCCTGGTGGCCCGCGCCGAATGGGAGGAGACCCTCGCCGAACTGGCGACGCGGGCCGGGGACGACTTCTTGTTCCGTCCCGGTCACCAGGACCCGCCGCCGGACAACCTGATCGCTTCGTGGACCTGGGAGCACCGGCCCGATGATCCGCTGCCCAGGGTAAATGCCCGTCGGCTGCGGGCCAGTTGGATCGTGTCGTTGATGCGGCGCCGGATCGATCCGGGAGTGATCGCCGCGGCGGCCGGGCTCTCCTCGACCGCCT
The DNA here is from genome assembly GCF_042740175.1 of Streptomyces sp. NPDC059009. NCBI lineage: Bacteria > Bacillati > Actinomycetota > Actinomycetes > Kitasatosporales > Streptomycetaceae > Streptomyces > Streptomyces sp. NPDC059009. Next base: position 138,047 of record NZ_JBHYJB010000021.1, read on the forward strand.
CGCTCGCCCGCTACCAGCACTTCGTGCCCCCGCTCAGCAAGGAGGAGACGGCCCGGCTACTGCGGGGAACGAGGTGAACCGCCCGCCGCCGGGGCATCCGGCCGCCTCCCGGCGAGGCCGTCCGCGGCCGGTGACCGATGCCCCGGCCCGGATCCCGGACTCGAAGGTCTTTCAGATGGCCGCCCTGCTGGATGGCTCCGGCGCCCTCGACGTGCTCGGCCAGGAGTTGGCGAGGCGGCCGGGACCGGCGGGGCTCGCGGCGAGGTCGGTGCTGACCGGCCTGCTGTTGTCCGTCCACTACACCGGCAAGGCGTCTCTGGCGGATGCCTGGCGCATTCTCGCGTTCGGCCTCTCGCCCTTCGCTCAGCAGCGGCTTGGCATCGCGCACATCGCTCCGGCGGCCTTGTCGGGCCGCATCTACCGCACCTTCGAGCGCGTCACCTCCGTGCTCGACCCGGCCCGCCATGACCGGCGGCGCCGTCTGCCACTCGAAGTGGCCCGGCGTTTCGCCGCGGCCTGGGAGGACGAGGAGGCTGAGCACGTCCGCAGAAAGGTTCTGCTGCAGCGAATCGTCACCGCGCTGATCACCACGACCATCACGATCGCCCGCCGCTGCGGGGCCCTGAAGCGCTGGAAGGGCGACGTCGGCGTCGACGCGACCGCCCTGCCGTCCTGGCACAAGCCGCCCAACGACAAACTCCAGCTGGCCTCGGTCGACCTGACCGCGGGCTGGCACTTCTCCGGCGGATCCAGCGAGCCCACCTTCGGACTGAGCGGACACCTCGCTCTCGCCGCGCTGGCCCGGCCTGCCACCGGCCGGATTGCTCAGATCGCTCTCGGCCTGGTCGTCGACTATCCCGGGCGCCGCACCGGCACCAACGCGATCACTCTGCTGGGGTCGCTGGCCGAACTCGGCCTGCCCGCACGGATGCTGGCGGTTGACAAGCTCTACACCGACGCCCGCCCCGAGACCTTCGCACTGCCCGCCCGCGAGCTGGGTTACCGCCTCGCGCTCGACTACAAGCAGGACCAGCGCGGCATCCAGGGCACCCACCGCGGCGCCGTCATGATCGACGGTGTCTTCGCCTGCCCGTTCACCCCACCCGCCCTGAGAGACGCCACCCATCGCCTCGATGACAAGAACGCACGCCGCCCGGACACAACCACCCAGGCACGGATCGACAACCGGAAGCCGTACTTCCTCCGCCTCAAGCAGGGCCCCGACCCGACCGGGATGATCCGGCTCGCCTGCCCGGCCGCCGGCACCTCGCCGACCGTCAACTGCCCCCGCAGAACCAGCACCCGACCCCCGCCCCGGACCATCGACCTGACCGACTCGCGGGAAAGGAGCAATCATCCAGCCGCCCGGCCCACCGTGATCGCCACCAACACCCCCGGCGGGCCTCTCCCCGACGTGTGCCGCCAGAAGTCGATCACCATCCGCCCCGGCGATCTCGGCACCATGGAGAAGTTCCGTCAGGACCTGCCTTACCTCACCGACGCCTGGTCCAGCACGTTCGCGGTCGTCAGGGCCCAAACGGAGGGGATTAACGGGATCTTGAAGGGCCACAGGATCGACATCTCCGAGCCGAAGAACCGCCTCGCGCACGGCCGCGTCGCCCAGACCCTCCTGGTCGCCCTCATGGTCACCGTCGCGAACCTGATGATCCTCGATGTCTTCTGCCAGACCACCCGGGGCGAACACCTGCCCGCCACCAGCTACGACACGGAGCCCACCGCCACCGAGCAGACCGTCCCCGCACCGACCGGACGGCCTCCGCCACAGGCACCGGGATGATCCGGAAGTGAACAGCCACACCAACCGCCGCCACGAGACTTCCCCGGTCCCGCAGCCACACCACCGCACGCGCTCCGGCATCGCCCACCCCCGGAAGGCGCCCCCGAGAACCCCAGAAACCGCCGCTCAGCCCCGGCCAGCCCTCAACACGCCCCCGAAAACTGCCAGATCCCGCCCAATCGACTCGATCGGACGGGATCTCGGGAAGCCACCCTGAGCGAACTCAAGAACTTCCCAACCTGTGGAGCTAAGGAGAATTGAACTCCTGACCTCCTGCATGCCATGCAGGCGCTCTACCAACTGAGCTATAGCCCCGTGCTTCGTTCCGCCCGGTTTCCCCGGCGGCTCCGCCAACATTACACGGTCCTCCCCCTGCCTCACCAAATCGTTTCCGGTCTGGCCCGGTACAGCCCGATTCGGGCACTACTGTCAGCCGTCGTGACCGTGATCGCGTTCGCCGCCGCCCGCCGTCGTGTGCCCCTCGCCGCCGGGGTCTGCCTGCTCTCCTTCGCGGCCTTCTGGCTGGCGCAGCGCGCCGCCGAGGTGTCCATGATCGACCTGATGGTCTACCGCGCCGAGGGCGAGACCGTGCGGGCGGGCGGCGACCTGTACGCACTGCGCACCACCGAGGCCCATCTGCCGACCACGTACCCGCCGTTCGCTGCGCTCCTGTTCACGCCTCTGACGCTGCTGGACACGGCGGCCATGCGGACCCTCGCGACCGTCGGCAACCTGCTGCTCCTCGTCGCCTTCGCGCACCTCTCCTTGCGGCTGATCGCCCCCCACGCGCGCGTGGGGGCCGCCCTGTGGGTGGCCGCGCTCGCCGTCTGGGCGGAGCCGGTGTGGACGACGCTGCGGTACGGGCAGATCAATCTGCTCCTGGCCGTCCTGGTGCTGTGGGACCTGACCCGGCGCCCCGGCGGCCCCGGTCACCGCTGGGCGGGCGTGGGCATCGGCCTGGCGGCGGCGATCAAGCTCACGCCCGCGCTGTTCGCGGTGTTCCTGCTCCTCGCCGGGGTCGCCGAGGCGGCGCGGAACGGCCATTGGCGGCCCCCCGTGCGCCGCGCGTGCGTGGGGGTCGCGGCCTTCGCCGGTGCGACGGCCCTGGCCGCGGCCGTCCTGCCGTACGACTCGCGCCGCTTCTGGACCCGGATGGTCTTCGAGGCGGGCCGGGTCGGGTTCCCCGAGGACACCGCGAACCAGTCGCTGCGCGGGGTGCTCGCGCGGCTCCTGCACACGCCCGAGCCCGGCCTGTGGTGGGCGGCGGGCGCCGCCGTCGCCGGAGCCGCGGGGCTCGGGGTCGCCGTGGCGGCGGCGCTGCGCGGGGAGCGGGACTGGGCGGCCGTCTCGTGCGCGGCGACGGCGCTGCTGGTCAGCCCGGTGTCGTGGTCACACCACTGGGTGTGGTGCGTGCCGATGGCGCTGCTGCTCGGACGGGAGGCGCTGCGGTGGGGCGGGCGGGTCCGCTGGACGGTCGCCGGGGCCGTCGGCCTGGTCTTCTGCTCGTACGCCCTGTGGTGGGTGCCGCACGGGGCGGGGCGCCTCGAACTCGCCCAGGAACACGGCGAGATGGCGCTCTCCGCGCTCTACGCGCTGAGCGCCGTCACCTTCCTCGGGGCCGCGGCGCTCAGGCCGTGGCGAACGAATAGAAGCGTTTGAGCGTGCAGTGCTCGTCGAGCAGACGGCCGTAGATCGGCTCGCCCTCGAGCTCGCGGTACGTCTCGATCGGATCGCCCTTTATGATCAGCGCCCGCGCGCACTCCTCGCACCAGTACTGGTAGTCCGCATTGACCGGTTCCATGTCGCGGACGATCGGCGTACCACTGCCGCACCAGTCGCACTTTCGCCTGTGTGCACCCATCGATCAGCTCCAGCTGTGGCCGCAGGCCGTGCACACGTAGGAGACACCGCCGTTGTCGCCGAGGACCTGGGCGACGTGGGAGGAGCCGCAGGACGGGCAGTTCAGAAACGTGCCTTCACGACGTATCACTGCCTTGCCGGGGAGGTTGCCGACCTCCCCGAGGATGCTCGCAGGCATCACGTCTCCCTCCCGACGGGCCACCCTCGGTGAATCGCAGTCCCCTTCCGGCCGTCCGATTCTGCCACGGCGCGAGCGACCCGGTCAGCGACGCAGTCGTACCAGTCCGGACACGACGCCCAGGACCGCCGCCCCCGCCAGCGCGTACGCGCACACCAGGAGCGCATCTGCGGAGCCGTACGCCCCCTGAACCCCGTGCGCCTCAAGCCTGTTCAAGAAGAGGGCACCGAAGACCGCGACGCCGATGAGCTGGCCGAGCTGGGTGACCGTGGCGAGCAGGCCGCTGGCGTCGGCCGCGTCTTCGGGGCGCACCGTCGAGAGCGCGCGCGTGAGGGCCGGGCTGAAGGCGAGAGCGAGGCCCGCTCCCGTACCGGCGAAGGTCGCGTACACGGCCGGGCCGATGCCGCCGCCGTCCCGCAGCAGCAGCCCCATCGCGGCGACCGACACGGTGGTGAGCACGAACCCGCCAGGAATCAGGGCCCGTTGGACCGCGGCCGGCCAGTGCCGCCAGGTGAGCCCGACGGCGCCGAAGACCACCGCCGTCGGCGCGAAGGTGAGCCCGGCGCGCAGCGCGCTGTAGCCGAGGCCGCTCTGGAGGTGCAGCGTGAGCACGAACAGGAAGCCGCCGTTGACCGCCATCACGGCGCCGATCCGGAACACCGCGAGCCCCATGCCCGGCACCCGGAGCACCCGCGGCGCGACCAGCGGCGCCCCGCCGCGCCGGGCAAGGCGGGACTCGTACGCGCAGAACAGGGCGAAGACGGCCCCGGACCCGGCCAGCGAGAGCCACGACCACAGTGGCCAGCCCTCCTCCTGGCCGAGCACCAGCGGCACCGTGAACAGCGAGACCGCGGCGCCGAGCAGCACGAGCCCCGGCAGGTCGAGCCCGCGCGCCCGCTCTCGCTCCTCCGCACGGTCGCGCGGCAGCACCCGCCGCCCGAGGAACAGCAGGGCCACCCCGACCGGCACGTTCACCAGGAACACCGGCCGCCACCCGGCCCCGAACAGGTCGGCGCTGACGAGGACTCCGCCGACGACCTGCCCGGCGGCGGCCCCGGTCGCGAGCACCGCCGAGTACGCGCCGAGGGCCTTCGCACGGGCCTCTCCGGTGAAGTTGCGCTGGATCAGGCTGAGCACCTGGGGGATCAGCAGCGCCGAACCGGCGCCCTGCGCAAGGCGGAACGCGATCAGCTCGCCGGTGCCCCGGCTGAGCCCGCAGGCGAGCGAGGCCGCGGTGAACAGGGCGAGCCCGACGAGGTACATGCGCCGGTGCCCGACGAGGTCGCCGAGGCGCGCGCCGGTGATCAGGAGCACCGCGTACGCGATGGTGTAGCCGGCGATGACGAGCTGCAACTCGGCGCCGGACGCGTGCAGTTCGGCGCCGATGGTGGGCGCCGCGACATTGACGATGAAGACGTCGAGCAGCGCCATGAACTGGGCGCCGAGCACCACCGCGAGCAGCCGCCCGGGCCGCCGCCCGGGGCCGTTGTCAGTGCCAGGGTCTTTACTGGGTGCGGGAGTTGATCCGGCGGATGCCGGAGGGGTGGTCGTTGTCATGGCGTCGAGCCTGGCGGCGACCGGACACGGGTACCGAGAGCCCGCTGATGCTGGTACTGCCAGCACCTGGCAGCGCGCGGGACGGGCACCGACGATGGACCGATGGGGGATGTGACGACGTTGGCCACGACACAGCGACGCAGGCCGGAGCTCGCCGCCTTTCTGCGCACCCGCAGGGCGCGGGTCACACCGGCCGACGTGGGCATGCCGCCGGGCCTGCGGCGCCGCACCCCGGGGCTGCGCCGCGAGGAGGTCGCCCAGCTCTCCGGCGTCGGCGTGACCTGGTACACCTGGCTGGAGCAGGGCCGCCCCATCAACGCCTCGGCGCAGGTCCTGGACGCGGTCGCCCGCACCCTCCGCCTCGATCAGCCCGAGCGCGAGCACCTGTACCACCTGGCCGAGGTCCCCTGCGCCCCGCTCCTGGGCGCCCCCACACAGAAGGTGGGCCCGGAGATCCAGGGCGTCCTCGACGCCCTCGACCCCCACCCGGCGGTGGTGTACAACACGCGCTACGACGTCCTGGCCACCAACCCCGCCTACCGCGACCTCTTCGCCGTCCAGCCGGCCGAGCTGATGGGCGTTCCGAATGTGCTGTGGTCCCTGTTCACGGTCCCCGAGCCGGTCTGCCCCCTGGTCTTCCGGGACGCGGAGCTGCCGATGATGGTGGCGACGCTGCGCAGCGCGTACGGACGGCATGTGGGCGAGCCCGCCTGGGAGCGGTTCATCGAGCAACTCTCCACGGCCAGCGCGTACTTCGCCGAGCTGTGGGAGAGCGGCGACGTCACACCGCCGGGCGCCCGAGTGAAGACGTTCCGGCATCAGGCCGTCGGCGAGCTCCGCATGACGTCGGTCTCGCTGTCCATCGACGGACTGCAGGAGTGCCGGATCGTGACGTACACGCCGGACGACTTCGAGAGCCGCGAGCGGATGGCGAAGCTGCGGACGCTCCGGGAGACGCTGTGGCCCGCCTAGCTGCGCCCCGCCCGGGGACCACAAGCAGAAATCCCGCCCCCTGCCGGGGACGGGATTCCATAAGACGTGGAGCTAAGGAGAATTGAACTCCTGACCTCCTGCATGCCATGCAGGCGCTCTACCAACTGAGCTATAGCCCCTTGCGTTCTTCCGTTCCCCCCGCTTGGCGGGGCGAACAAGAAGAACTTTAGCCTGCGACCAGCCAGAAAGTGAAATCCGGGTCCCGGGCCCTCAGCGGGCCGCCCGCACCCGGCCTGACCAGGCCCTAGTCGTCGTCCCCGAGCACCGGCTCGGGGAGCGTGCCCGCGTTGTGCTCCAGGAGGCGCCAGCCGCGCGCGCCCTGGCCGAGGACCGACCAGCAGCAGTTGGAGAGGCCGCCGAGGCTCTCCCAGTGGTGGGAGTCCAGGCCGAGAAGGCGGCCGATCGTCGTGCGGATCGTGCCGCCGTGGCTGACGACGACCAGCGTCCCGTCCTGCGGGAGCTTCTCGGCGTGCCGCAGGACGATGGGGGCGGCCCGGTCGGCCACCTCCGTCTCCAGCTCGCCGCCGCCGCGGCGCACCGCCTCACCGCGCTTCCACGCGGCGTACTGCTCGCCGAAGCGGGCGATGATCTCGTCGTGCGTGAGGCCCTGCCACTCGCCGGCGTAGGTCTCCCGCAGGGCCTCGTCGTGGGTGACCTCAAGGCCCGTGATGGCCGCGAGCTCGCCCGCCGTGGCGGCCGCGCGCTTGAGGTCGGAGGCGATGATCGCGTCCGGCTCCAGGGAGGCGAGGAGGCGGGCGGCCCGGCGGGCCTGGGCGACGCCCGTCTCGGTCAGCTCGATGTCCGTCGAGCCCTGGAAGCGGCGCTCCAGGTTCCAGGACGTCTGGCCGTGCCGCCACAGGATGACGCGGGGGCCGCGGGCGCCGCTCAACGCAGCTCCCCGTCCAGGTCGGCTGCCTCCTCCGCGGCCTGCTGCTCGGCGTGGGCGGCGGCCTTGCCGCGGGTCGCCTTGGCGTCCGCGGGCAGCTCGATCTCGGGGCAGTCCTTCCACAGGCGCTCGAGCGCGTAGAACACACGCTCCTCGCTGTGCTGGACGTGCACGACGATGTCCACGTAGTCCAGCAGGATCCAGCGGGCGTCGCGGTCGCCCTCGCGGCGGACCGGCTTGGCGCCGAGCTGCTTGTTCAGCTGCTCCTCGATCTCGTCCACGATCGACTTGACCTGGCGGTCGTTGGGCGCGGAGGCGAGCAGGAAGGCGTCCGTGATCGAGAGGACGTCGCTGACGTCGTACGCGATGATGTCGTGCGCGAGCTTGTCGGCGGCCGCCTGCGCGGCGACGGTGATGAGCTCGGTGGAGCGGTCCGTAACGGTCACTGGTGAGCTTTCCTTCGGCTGGTCGATACTCCCCAAGGGTCTCACGGACCGCCGACAGCGCCCCAGGCGATTACGTCACCGGCCCCGCACGGGGGCGCGCCACCGCCCCCGCACACCGTTCGTCGCCGGGCTCACCGCGTCTTGTAGTCCTGGCCGAGGACCACCGACACATCCGCGTTCGCCGCCGTCCTGCCCTTGCGGACCGCGCTCGCCGGGAGGCCGAGGGTCTTGGCGACCTCGGAGGCCGACTCCTTCTGCTTCGCGTCCGCGTAGGTCACCCGCGAGGCGGCCTGGGCGGCGGAGCCCGTGCCCGCGTCGACGAAGGTGTAGCCGCCGTTGACGAGGGAGACCCGGGCGCCTTCCTCCGCGCCCTTGGCGCCGGTCGCGTTCTGGACGCCGACCCGCACGGCCGCGCCCTTGTCCGGGCTCTTCACCGCGCCGCCGAGCACATCCTTGACCACGCTCGCGCTGGCCTTCTCCGTGAGGGTGCCGTCCTGGCGTACCGGAAGGAGAGCCGTCGTGTAGTCGCCGCCCTTCGCGCGGTCGGCGAGCTTGGCGAGGAAGGCGCCGAGGTCCTTGTCCGTCAGCGAGGGGTCGAGGACCTGCGCGAGCGACTGCACGGTGGTCGTGGCGGCCTGCTGGTCGGAGGAGAGCTTGCGCAGGACGCCCTGCAGGACCTGGCCGAACCGGGTCAGCTGCGCGTTCTCGGACTCTCCGGGCGCGCGGTAGGTGGCGTACGCGACGGCCATCGGGCCGCTCAGCGTCTGCTGCTCGCCCTTCTTGACGAGGGGGGCCTCGCCCTTCTTCTTCGCCTTCGGGTCCGGCACGTCCGCGTTCGTGTTGATGTCGATGTTGCCGACGAGGTCGACGAGGTTGTTGAGGTAGGGGGTGTCCAGCCGCCAGGTGCCCTCGACCTTGGTGCCGAGCAGGGTGTCGATCGACTCGCGGGTGCCGCTGGAGCCGTCGTCGTCCACGGACTTGCCGAGCGTCGTGGCGGCGCCGTCGTCGTCGGTCACGGACAGCGCGTTGGGGAGCAGGACGGTGGTGCCCTGCCCGGTGGTGGTGTTGTTCACGAGCAGGGCGGTGGAGGTGCCGCCGCCCTTGGTGTTGTGCAGGTGGATCACGACGACGTCGCGGTTCTGCGGACCGGCCGCCGCGGCCCCGCCGGAGTCGCTGTCCGACTGGCCGGGCAGCTTGCCCGCGTACCAGAGGTAGCCGACGCCGCCGACCGCGACCAGGGCGAGGACCACGACCAGCGCGATCAGCCGGGAGCGGCCGCGCCGCTTGGCCTCCTCGCGCCGCTCGCTGCGGCTCTCGGTGAACTTCAGCCAGTCGATGACGTCTTCGGAGTCGTCGTCCGGCTCCTCGATGAAGGAGAACTGCTCGGTGCGGTAGTCGCGCTCCGGACCGGCCGCGGGCCCGGGTTCAGGTTCGGGCTCGTGGCGCCGAGGGGCCTCCTGCGGCTGCTGGTGCGGCTGCTGCGGGGGCGACTGGTGGGGCTGGTGCGAATGCTGGTGCGGCTCGTGCGGCTGCTGCTGCGGGATCCAGCCGGTCTGCTGCTGCTCGTACGGCGGGTAGGAGCCGGTGTCGTACGCGGGCTGGGTACCGGTGTCATACGCGGGCTGGGTGCCCGTGTCGTACGGCGAGGGGGCGGCCGTCGGCTGCGTGCCGGTGGCGTACGGGTCGTAGCCGTACCCCTGGGGCTGCTGCTGTGGCTGGGGCTGCTGTGCCTGCTGCTGCCCGGCGTACGGGTCGTACGCGGGCGGCTGCTGGGGCTGCTGGTGTTGCTGGGGCTGCTGCTGGACCTGCTGGTACACCGGCCGCCCGTACTCGTCGTACCCGACGACCTGGTACTGATCAGCCGCGTACTCCCCCGCATACGGGTCGCCGCCCGCGTACGGGTCGTACTGTCGGTCGTTCACCGGTGCCCCTCTCGGCTCACTCGCCGCGGTACAGCTCGCGCTTGTCGATATAACGCACCACACCGTCCGGTACCAGGTACCAGACGGGATCCCCCTTGGAGACCCGCGCACGGCAGTCCGTGGACGAGATCGCCAGGGCCGGCACCTCCACGAGCGAGACTCCGCCCTCGGGCAGCCCCGGGTCGGCCAGCGTATGGCCGGGACGGGTGACTCCGATGAAGTGCGCCAGTGAGAACAGCTCTTCGGTGTAGCGCCAGGTGAGGATCTGGCCGAGCGCGTCGGCGCCCGTGATGAAGAAGAGGTCCGTGTCGGGGTTGAGGGTGCGCAGGTCGCGCAGGGTGTCCGTGGTGTACGTGGGGCCGCCGCGGTCGATGTCGATGCGGCTCACCGAGAACTGCGGGTTCTCGGCGGTCGCGATGACCGTCATCAGATAGCGGTCCTCGGCAGGAGAGACCTCTTTGTCGCTCTTCTGCCACGGCTGCCCGGTCGGCACGAACACCACCTCGTCGAGGTGGAACTGCGCGGCGACCTCGCTGGCCGCCACCAGGTGTCCGTGGTGGATGGGGTCAAACGTTCCGCCCATGACGCCGAGGCGGCGCTTGCCCTTGCTCGCCGGGCCGGCACCGGGGCCGGTAGGCATGTCCTGCTCTCCCATGCGTGCAGACCCTACCGGCCCGGCGGACGGGCTCTCGTTCTGCCCGGTTGAACGGTGAACCCGGTTCAGCGGTCCCGGTTGAAGCGCGTGGTGATCCACAGCAGCAGAAGCAGGACGGCGAGGGCGCCGCCACCGGTGAGATACGGGCTGAGGCTTTCGTGGTTGCCGCCGTGCTCGCCGCCCTCGGAGGCGAGGGTGGCCAGCTGGGCGGCGGTGCTGTGGAGGCTCATCGTCAGCAGGACCTATCCGGGGTGATGGGATGTGGGATCTGTGGGATCGGTGAGATCGGGATTACAGACTTGCGGCCCATCGTAAGCGGGGGCCGTGCTCCGGCTCACGCCGACTCAGCTGTTGCGGTCACCCGGGGAGTTGCCGGGTGCGGCGTCCGGCCCCTGTGCAGAAGCCGCGGGCTCTTGCGCGCCCCCGTTCGCGGACCCCTGCGCGCCTCCGTTCGCGGACCCCTGCGTGCCCCCGTCGCGGTAGCCCCGCAACAGGAACCAGCCGACCAGGACGCAGCCGACGACCATGACGATCAGCACGACGCGGAGCAGGTTGCCCGGCCCCTGATGCCCTGTCGCCTTGGCGGCCTCGGTGACCCAGGCGGCTGCGGGGGTGTACTCCATGACGGACGACTCCTTCTGTGGCTGCCCTGTCACGGTATCTCCGCCTAGGCTGGGGCCAGCCTCGGGGGCCAGAGGAGGACCAGACATGGGGGATGCGGCATGACCGACGACAACCACGGCGGCTCGGGCAGCGGCCACGAGAGCGTGCCCAGCAGGCAGCGCAGGCGCTTCCCGGGGATCTCCTCACGGGCGTACGAGCATCCGGCGGACCGCTCGGCCCTGGTCGCCCTGCGCAAGCTCAGCGGCTTCGACACGGTCTTCAAGGCGCTCAGCGGGCTGCTGCCCGAGCGGAGCCTCAGGCTGCTGTTCCTCTCGGACTCGGTGCGGGTCTCGGACGCGCAGTTCGCGCACCTCAACACCATGCTGCGGGACGCCTGTTACATCCTGGACCTGGAGAAGGTCCCGCCGATGTACGTGAACCAGGACCCGGTGCCGAACGCGATGTGCATCGGCCTGGACGAGCCGATCATCATCGTCACCACGGGCCTCGTCGAGCTGCTCGACGAGGAGGAGATGCGCGCGGTCGTCGGCCACGAGGTGGGCCACGCCCTGTCCGGCCACTCCGTCTACCGCACGATCCTGCTGTTCCTCACCAACCTCGCCCTGAAGGTGGCGTGGATCCCGCTGGGCAACGTCGCGATCATGGCGATCGTGACGGCGCTGCGCGAGTGGTTCCGCAAGTCCGAGCTGTCGGCGGACCGCGCGGGCCTGCTGGTCGGGCAGGACCTCCAGGCGTCGATGCGCGGCCTGATGAAGATCGCGGGCGGCAACCACCTGCACGAGATGAACGTGGACGCGTTCCTGGAGCAGGCCGAGGAGTACGAGGCGGGGGGCGACCTGCGCGACTCGGTCCTGAAGATCCTGAACGTGCTGCCGCGTTCGCACCCCTTCACCACCGTGCGCGCCGCCGAGCTGAAGAAGTGGGCCGCGACCCGCGACTACCAGCGGATCATGGACGGCCACTACCCGCGCCGCGACGAGGACAAGGACACCTCGGTCTCGGACTCCTTCCGCCAGTCCGCGGCGAGTTACGCGAGCGACGTGCGCAGCAGCAAGGACCCGCTGATGAAGCTGGTCACCGACATCGCGGGCGGCGCGGGCGACCTGGGCGGCAAGCTGCGCGGGAAGTTCACGGGCGGCGCGGCCGGCGGCTCCGCCAACTCCGGTGGCTCCGGTGGATCGGGCAACTCCGGTCCGGACACGGGCAGTTCGGACCCCGGCTCCGGCAACTCCCCGGAGGACGGGGGCAAGTAGCCGCGACGGGCGCAAGGAGCTACCGCGACAGCGAAGGCTGGGCGGCGGGCGCGAGCGCACCGCAGAGCGCGGTCGCGGCGCCCGTCGCGTACGGGTCCGTACCGGCCGGGCCGCCCGCCGTCGCGTGTTCCCCGGCGAGCAGCGGCCGCAGCCGCGCCGTCGAGTCCGCCGAGCAGGACAGCGGCCCCGCCTGCGCGGCCGAGCCGAACAGCTCGGTCTGGCGCAGCCGCAGGTCGTCGCGGTCGAAGCGGAAGTGCAGCTCGCGGCGGAGGGTGAACAGCGAGACCGGCCCGGTGCGCGTGCCCGCGGGCCGCAGGGCGTAGACGAAGGTGTGGTCCGAGACGACCTCGAGGGTGTTCTTGTCGGTCTCGGCGATGCGCAGGGTGCCCTGGACGCGGATGCCGGGGTCGGCGAGCTCCACCCGCCGCGGGTCGAAGCGCACCAGCCAGCCGGTGGGGGCGTGCCGCCCGTCCGCCGCGGGGTGCCGGAAGCTCTCGTCGAACTGGTCGAGCAGTTCGGGGTCGAGCAGGATCCGCGCGGAGCGCACCGAGTCGCCGGTGAGCACGTCCGGGTCGAGGGAGGACTCGACGAGGTAGTCCTTGGCGGTGGTCAGGGCGGCCACGACCTGGCCGTCCGAGAAGTGCGCCGTGCGCCGGGCCGCCGGGAGGTTGATGCCGCTGGCGCCCACCCGGAACTCCTTGGCGGGGCTGTGCGCGTACAGCTCGGCGGCCTGCGCGGCACCGGGCACGGCGCCGCGCGGGGCGAGCGGCACGACGGTCATCCGCAGCGGTTCGGGTCGCCGGGCCGCCGGGGACTGGTAGGGGTGGCGGACGCCCATGTAGATCGCGGTGCCGAAGGCGACGGCGATCAGGATGACGAGGATGACGGCCTGCCGGGAGAGGCTCTTGCGCAGGCCCGGGCGGCGGCGCACCGCGCGCGCGTGGTCCCCCATGCGCTCCTGCGCGGAGAACTCCTGGAGCCGGGCAGCGCGGACGAACGACTCGTCGAAGACGACGGATCCGTACTCGTCCTCACCACCGCCGGGTGCGCCTTCGGGGGTCCCCGCAGGTGGTTCTCCTGGGCCGCCCATACCTTCAGGGTAGGTCTCCGGGCCGTCAGGTAAACGCCCTGGTACACGACAAGTTCCGACAACTCTTCACGCGGGCCGGTCAGGGGGTGCGGGGCACCGCGGAGACCGGTGGCGGGCCGTACTCCGCGGAGGCCGAGGGGCTGTCCGAGACGGTCGGCGAGACGCGGTCCTGCTGCTCGGAGGCGGGCGGCGGCACCTGGTCCTCGCGGCCGGACGAGGCTCCCCGGTAGACCGCGGTGAAGGCGAGGGCGACCATGCCGATGCCCATGAGCAGGGCGAGCATCCACGCTATGGGGCGCTGCCAACGGATGTGGGAGCCATAGCCCTTGGCGCGGGCGTACTCCTCGGGGTCCAGGTCGCGCTCGTAGAAGTCGTCGGCACTGTCGTAGTCGCGGCCGAACTCGCCGGTGCCGTCCGGGCCGTAGCCGTCCTCGTACAGCTCGTCGTCGCCCGGGTCGTGGCCGGATCGTGTGTGGGCGCGGCGGGCCTCCGCCTCGGACGCCTCGGCGCGCGCCTGGGCAGCGGCCAACAGCCGCTCCACCGCGGTGGGTTCATGGATCTCGGCGGCCCGCACGAAGTCCTCGTCGAAGACCACGGAGGCGAACTCTTCGTCCGCACCCCCGCGGTCGCGCTCGTCGTCGGGCTCCCAGCCGTCAGGGAACGACGGCGTGCCCCCCACGTCCTCCGGCACCCTTCCAGCCTAGACCCGGAAGGGGCAATTTGGGCAGACGGTAAGGGAATTCAGGGGTTGCTACGAGGTTCCGGACGCAACGGCGGAGGATCAGCGGGTGTGGCCGTCGCCGGTGACGATGTACTTCGTCGACGTGAGCTCGGGCAGCCCCATCGGGCCGCGTGCGTGCAGCTTCTGCGTGGAGATGCCGATCTCGGCGCCGAAGCCGAACTGGCCGCCGTCCGTGAACCGCGTCGAGGCGTTCACCGCGACCGTCGTGGAGTCCACGAGCTGGGTGAAGCGGCGGGCGGCCTGCTGCGAGGTGGTGACGATCGCCTCGGTGTGCCCGGAGGTCCAGCGCCGGATGTGCTCCACGGCGCCCTCCAGGGAGTCCACGACGGCGGCCGCGATGTCGTACGAGAGGTACTCGGTCTCCCAGTCCTCCTCGGTCGCGGGCACGACGGTGGCCTTCGAGCCGGGGGCGTACGCCCCGACGCGCGCGTCGGCGTGGACGGTGACGCCCGCCTCGGCCAGGGCGTCCAGGGCGCGCGGCACGAAGGCGTCGGCGATGTCCTGGTGCACCAGGAGGGTCTCGGCGGCGTTGCAGACGCTGGGGCGCTGCGCCTTCGAGTTCACGAGGATGTCGACGGCCGTGTCGAGGTCGGCGTCCGCGTCCACGTAGACATGGCAGTTGCCGGTGCCGGTCTCGATGACCGGGACGGTGGACTCCTCCACGACGGTCTTGATCAGCGAGGCGCCGCCGCGCGGGATGAGCACGTCCACGAGCCCGCGGGCGCGCATCAACTCCCGTACGGAGTCCCGGGATTCACCCGGCACGAGCTGCACGGCGTCGGCGGGCAGACCGGCCTCCGCCACGGCGCCCCGAAGGACCTTCACCAGTGCGGTGTTCGACTCGTACGCCGACGAACTGCCGCGCAGCAGCACCGCGTTGCCCGACTTGAGGCAGAGCGCGGCGGCGTCCACCGTCACGTTCGGCCGGGCCTCGTAGATGATGCCGACGACGCCGAGCGGGACGCGGACCTGGCGCAGGTCGATGCCGTTCGGCAGGGTCGAGCCGCGGACGACCTCGCCGACCGGGTCGGGCAGCGCGACGACGTCCCGTACGTCCGAGGCGATGGCGGCGACGCGCTCCGGGGTGAGCGTGAGCCGGTCGATGACGGTCTCGCTGGTCCCGGCCGCACGCGCGCGGGCGGTGTCCTCGGCGTTGGCCTCGACGACCTCGGCGGTGCGCGCTTCCAGGGCGTCGGCGATCGCCAGAAGGGCGGCGTCCTTCGCGGCGCGCGGCAGCGGCGCGATCACCGCGGCGGCGTCCCGCGCGCGGTGGGCGGCCTGGGCTACGGGCGAGAGAGTGTCGTCGTACGAGGTCATGGGGGCAGGGTAATGGGCCCGCGGGCGGGCGCCGAGCGGGTTTCCAGTCCCCGAGACGGGGTGGCCGACAGGGGCCAGCGGGTCAGAACGGGTGCACGCCGACCGGGGTGGCCGGCTGCGGACCGTAGCCCTCGGCGATGCGGTGGTGGTACGTGTCCCGGTCGATGACCTCGAGGCCGACGATCTCCCACGGCGGCAGCTGGGCGCTCTGCCGGTGCTCGCCCCACAGGCGCAGGGCGACGGCGGCCGCGTCGTGCAGGTCGCGGGCCTCTTCCCAGTAGCGGATCTCGGCGTGGTCCTGGGCGTAGCGGCTCGTCAGGAGAAAGGGGTGGTCGTGGGCGAGCTGTTCGAGGCCGCGCCTGACCTCCTTCAGCGGGGCCTCGGCGCCCGAGACGCTCAGGGTGACGTGCCACAGGCGGGGCGCTTCCACGGTGTCGCCCTCCTGGCTCTCCTCCGTGCTGCTGCCTGAGCTCTCCCGCGCACCGGCGTACGCCGCCCCCGTGGCGACGCTCGTCAGCGCGGCCCGCTCGCCGGGCCCGCGGGACGCCGCCCCTTGGCGTACTCGTCTCACGACGGCCTCCTTTACGCGATGGTGGTGCCGATACGCAACGGTGCTGCGGAACTCGAACTGCTTGCAACAAAGTTGAGCAGGCCAAGAGCTCTCGCGGGGCAGTTTTGGGGAGTTTCACCTCGCAGAGGCCGCCCCACACCTGCATTCGCAGCGATTTTCGGCCGGGAGCCGAGGGATCCAAGGGCCCCAGGGGTGCCGCAGGGATCCCTCAGGGAAGTGCCGGAGATCTTCAGGGACGGGTCAGGGGCCTTCAGGGACGGGCCAGGCGCCTTCAGGGGTGCAGCAGCGCCAGATCGTCCCGGTGCACGACCTCCCGCTCGTACGCCGGTCCGAGCTCCCGGGCGAGTTCGCGGGTGGAGCGCCCGAGCAGCCGCGGGAGCTCCTTCGCGTCGAAGTTCACCAGGCCGCGCGCGACCGCGCGGCCCGACGTGTCCCGCAGCTCGACCGGGTCGCCCGCGGTGAACTCGCCCTCCACGGCGGCGATCCCCGCGGGCAGCAGCGACTTGCGGCCCTCGACGACCGCGCGCACCGCCCCGTCGTCGAGCGTGAGGGCGCCGCGCGGCTCGGAGGCGTAGCGCAGCCACAGCAGGCGGTCGGCGGAGCGGCGGCCCGTGCTGTGGAAGTACGTGCCGGTGTCGCGGCCCGCGAGGGCGTCGGCGGCCTGGCTCGCGGAGGTCAGCACGACGGGGATCCCGGCGGCGGCGGCGATCCCGGCGGCCTCCACCTTGGTGACCATGCCGCCGGTGCCGACCCCGGCCCTGCCCGCGCTGCCGATCTTCACGTGCGCTATGTCGGCGGGGCCGCGCACCTCGCCGATGCGGGAGGTGCCGGGCTTGGCGGGGTCCCCGTCGTAGAGCCCGTCCACGTCGGAGAGGAGGACGAGGAGGTCGGCGCGGACGAAGTGGGCGACGAGGGCGGCGAGCCGGTCGTTGTCGCCGAAGCGGATCTCGTCGGTGGCCACCGTGTCGTTCTCGTTCACCACCGGGAGCGCGCCCATGGCCAGGAGCTGGTCGAGGGTGCGCGAGGCGTTCTGGTGGTGCGCCCGGCGCGCCATGTCGTCGGAGGTGAGCAGCACCTGCCCCACGCGTACGCCGTAGCGCGCGAAGGAGGCGGTGTAGCGGGCCACCAGGAGGCCCTGGCCCACGCTGGCGGCAGCCTGCTGGCGGGCGAGGTCCTTGGGGCGCCTGCGCAGGCCGAGCGGGGCGAGCCCGGCGGCGATGGCGCCGGAGGAGACGAGCACGACCTCGCGCTCTCCCCCGCTGCGGCTTTTGGCCAGTACGTCGACCAGGGCGTCAACGCGGTCGGCGTCCAGGCCCCCCGATGCGGTGGTCAGGGATGAGGACCCGACCTTGACGACGACCCGGTGGGCCTCTGCCACTGACTGCCTTGCCCCTGTCACACGCTTCCCCAGTTGCTCACATTTGCGCTTAGGGCCTGCAATCTACGCGAGTGCGCGCACGGGGCGCCCGCGCATTTCGAGGGGCGGACGGCGACCGTTCCCGAGGTAAAAATGGCCGCTTCGGTTCATTACCTTTGCCCCTGTATCCGGTGATAGTGGTCACGGAAGATTGCTCCGGAGCCACCGGGCGTCATACGGTCAGTGGTCGACTTCCCCCCTGTCCATCCTGCCCATCCCCCCGCCAGGAGCCCAGCCCGTGCCCTCAGCCGGACTCGCCCCCCGTCGCATCGTGCAGCTGTCCGCGCTGCTCGCGATGTTCGCGCTCTTCACGGCCCAGCTCGTGACCGCGCTGCTGCCGTACGTCCCGGTGTTCATCGCCGCGTCCGCAGCGAACCTCGCACTCGATGTCTACCTGCAGTACAAGCAGCCGGGACTGCTCTCGCTCCTCAGCAAGATCCGCTTCGACGTGACCGTGCGGCAGCTCCTGCGCGACATGCTCGTCCTGGTCGGCCTGCTGCGCATCGACGGCATCGAGCCGCTGGCCGAGCAGTCCCCGCTGACGATCGCGCTGCTCGCCTTCTACGTGCTGCACTTCTGCTGCCACGCGGCCGCGGTCCTGGTGCGCCGCACCCGCTCGCTGCCGATCGTCACGCGCAACATCGACGCGTCCGCGCTGCGCCTGAGCGCCGCCCCGCCGCGGATCCTGTCCCGCCGGCAGGGCCACCGCCTGCTGCTGTTCTCGATCCCCACGACCGTCGGCCTGCTGATCACGGCGGCGACCACCGACGCCTACTGGGGCGGCATCGGCCTCGGCATCTCCATCGCCCTGCTGGCCGGCGGCACCTTCTACCTCGCCACCTGGCTGCTCCCGAAGAAGCGCGCGAAGAACGCCGAGCAGGTCATGCAGTGGCTCGACAAGTGGCTCGCCGACTACAAGCCGACCGTCGCGATGTACTTCTCCGGCGGCACGACCTCCGCGTACCAGGCGAACATGTGGCTCTCCACGCTCTCCGCGGTCGACGGCAACCCGCTGATCGTGCTGCGTGAGCGCTTCATGGTGCAGAAGATCGACGCGACGGACGTCCCGATCATCTGCTTCCCGAAGGTCGCCACGATGTTCTCCCTGGAGACGTCGACGCTGAAGATGATGCTGCACCCGGCGAACGCCGCGAAGACCTCGCAGGTCCTGCGCATCCCCTCGATCAAGCACGCCTTCATCAACCACGGCGAGAGCGACAAGCTCTCCTCCTGCAACCCGTACGCGAAGGCGTACGACCAGGTCTGGGTCGCGGGCCCCGCCGCGCGCGACCGCTACCAGCTCGCCGACATCGGCGTCGAGGACAAGGACGTCGTCGAGGTGGGCCGCCCGCAGCTCTCCCCGATCCGCCCGTACACGGGGGCGCCCACGAGCCCGTACACGACCGTCCTGTACGCCCCCACCTGGGAGGGCTGGGACGGCAACCCGGGCAACACCTCGGTCGTCCTCGCGGGCGAGAACATCGTCCGCGCGCTGCTCGCCGACCCCAAGGTCCGCCTCCTGTACAAGCCGCACCCGATGACCGGCTCGCAGGACCCGCGCGCGGGCGCCGCCAACGAGCGCATCAAGGCGATGATCGCCGAGGCCAACACCAAGCGCTCCGGCGCCCGGCCCGGCCCCGAGGCCGCCGCCGAGCTGACCCGCCGCGCCGCCGAGCTCGACGAGCTGACCCGGACGGCGTTCCGCAAGAGCTCCGACGAGATGGAGCGGATGCTGCTGCAGGGCAGCCCGAAGGGCGACCGCCAGCGGGCCGTGGCCGAGGCGACCGCCGCCTGGGAGGCCGCGTACTGGGCCTCGTTCCCCGAGTGGGAGCACCAGATCGTCACCGGCCCCCGCCCGGCGATCTTCACCTGCTTCAACGCCGCCGACCTGCTGATCAGCGATGTCTCCTCGGTCGTCTCGGACTGGCTGAGCAGCGAGAAGCCGTACGCGGTGGCGAACACCTCCGGGATGTCGGAGGCCGAGTTCCGCGCGGGCTTCCCGACGGTGCGCGCGGCGGCGATCCTGTCGCCGTCGGCCGAGGGCGTCCCGGCGCTCCTGGAGTCGGTGCGCAACCCCGCCACCGACCCGTACGCGGAGGACCGGGCCGAGCTCAAGGAGCACCTCCTCGGCCCCTCGGACCCGCCGTCCCTGGCCCGCTTCAACGCCGCGGCCCTGGCCCTGTGCGAGCAGGCCGACGAGCGCCGCCTGCGCATGGAGGCCCGCCTCGGCGCCGGCATCCCCGGCCAGCGCACCGCCGAGGAGGCGGAGGACGCGGCGCGGGAGGCCGCTCAGGACGCCGCCATGGACAGCGGCGCGGACAACGGCGCGGAGGACTCGGTCACCGCGTAGTCCCGCGCGGTCCCGTCGTGCGGTAGCACCCAGTAGGTACGGGAAAGGCCCCCAGAGCGATTCTGGGGGCCTTTCCCGTACGCGGGAGGGTCCTGGGGGAGGTCTACCGGAGCCGTCGGCTCCCGGCCCTCCTAGAACGGCTCAAAGTCGTCGTACTCGCGCTGGGCCTCGTCCCGCTCGGCCTCGCGGTCCTTGCGGCGCTGCGCGGCCGGGCGCGGGGCCTCCAGGCGGTGGTCCTCGCCGCGGCGGCCGAGCATCTCGGCGCCGGCCTGCATCGTGGGCTCCCAGTCGAAGACGACCGCGTTCTCCTCGGGGCCGATGGCGACGCCGTCGCCGGAGCGTGCGCCCGCCTTCATCAGCTCGTCCTCGACGCCGAGGCGGCTGAGCCGGTCCGCGAGGTAGCCGACGGCCTCGTCGTTGTTGAAGTCGGTCTGGCGCACCCAGCGCTCGGGCTTCTCGCCGCGCACGCGGAAGAGCGGCTCGCCGCCGATCTCCTCGCGGGTGACCGTGAAGCCGGAGTCGTCGACGGCCTTGGGGCGGATGACGATGCGGGTCGCCTCCTCCTTCGGCTTGGCCGCACGGGCCGCGCCGACCAGCTCGGCGAGCGCGAACGACAGCTCCTTGAGGCCCTTGTGGGCCACCGCGGAGACCTCGAAAACGCGGTAGCCGCGCGCCTCCAGGTCGGGCCTGACCAGGTCGGCGAGGTCCTGTCCGTCCGGCACGTCGATCTTGTTGAGGACGACGAGGCGCGGCCGGTTCTCCAGGCCCGCGCCGTACTGCCGCAGCTCCTCCTCGATGACGTCGAGGTCGGAGACGGGGTCGCGGTCGGACTCCAGGGTGGCGGTGTCCAGGACGTGCACGAGGACGCTGCACCGCTCGACGTGGCGCAGGAACTCAAGGCCGAGGCCCCGGCCCTGGCTGGCGCCCGGGATGAGCCCCGGCACGTCGGCCACGGTGTAGACGGTCGAACCGGCCGTCACCACGCCCAGGTTGGGGACGAGCGTCGTGAACGGGTAGTCCGCGATCTTCGGCTTGGCGGCGGAGAGCACCGAGATCAGCGAGGACTTGCCCGCGCTCGGGTAGCCGACGAGCGCCACGTCCGCGACGGTCTTCAGCTCCAGGACCACGTCCCGCGTCTCGCCCGGCTCACCGAGCAGCGCGAAGCCGGGGGCCTTGCGCCGGGCCGAGGCGAGGGCCGCGTTGCCGAGGCCGCCGCGGCCGCCCTGGCCCGCGACGAAGGTGGTGCCCTGGCCGACCAGGTCCGCCAGCACGTTGCCCTGCTTGTCGAGGACGACGGTGCCGTCCGGGACCGGCAGGACCAGGTCCTGGCCGTTCTTGCCCTCGCGGTTGTCGCCCGCGCCCGGCTGGCCGTTGGTGGCCTTGCGGTGGGGGCTGTGGTGGTAGTCGAGGAGCGTGGTGACGTCCTGGTCGACGACGAGGATCACGTCACCGCCCCGACCGCCGTTCCCGCCGTCGGGCCCGCCGAGCGGCTTGAACTTCTCCCGGTGCACGGAGGCACAGCCGTGGCCTCCGTTACCCGCGGCGGCGTGCAGCTCGACGCGGTCCACGAAGGTGGTCATGGTTGGTGCCTCCAGTTACGCAAGTTACGTACGTACGAAATGTCTCAACTACAACACACGAAGGGCGGACCCTCTTCCCGTACGGAATCCGTACGGGAAGTGAGGTCCGCCCTCGCGAAGAACCTGTTCTACGGAAGCCTGAGTCAGGCGACCGGAACGATGTTCACGACCTTGCGGCCACGGTGGGTACCGAACTCCACCGCACCGGCGTCCAGCGCGAACAGGGTGTCGTCCTTGCCGCGGCCGACGCCCGAGCCCGGGTGGAAGTGGGTGCCGCGCTGGCGGACCAGGATCTCACCGGCGTTGACGACCTGACCGCCGAAGCGCTTCACGCCGAGCCGCTGAGCATTGGAATCGCGACCGTTCCGAGTGGACGATGCGCCCTTCTTGTGTGCCATCTTGTCTCAGTCCCTTACTTCGCAGCCGTGGGGATGCCGGTGACCTTGATCGCCGTGTACTGCTGGCGGTGACCCTGGCGACGGCGGTAGCCGGTCTTGTTCTTGTAGCGAAGGATGTCGATCTTCGCGCCCTTGTGGTGGTCCACGACCTCGGCCTGGACCTTGATGCCGGCCAGCACCCACGGGTCGCTGGTCACGGAGTCGCCGTCGACGACGAGCAGGGTCGAGAGCTCGACCGTGTCGCCCACATTGGCGGTGGAAATCTTGTCAACCTCAACGATGTCGCCGACAGCAACCTTGTGCTGGCGACCACCGCTGCGCACGATGGCGTACACGCGGGACTCTCTCTCGCTCGGAACGGATCCCCGCAGTCCAGCCGCCCGCGAGAAAGCGGACGGCCTCTCCCCCGGCCTGAGCCAGGGGAGGAAATAGGTTTACGAGGGTGCGGCAGTCCATGTGGACACGCCGACGGTCAAGGTTACGGGGCCCGCCCTGAAGGGTCAAACCGGCCCTTGACCAGCTCAGGTCTTGGGATTCTCGCCGTCCGGCGGCAGCGGCTTCACGCCCTTGCACAGATCGGTGGTGTCGGCCTTGCCCGGCCAGGCCACCGCCTTCGCCCGGTCGAAGTGGGCGCGGTAGGTGTCGTGCACGCCGTCGTCGTCGACCTTCACGATCGCCTCGTCGTTCTCGCGCAGCGCCGGGGCCGTGAAGTTCTGCGAGCCGGTGAAGGAGATCTTGTTCCGCTTGCCGTCGTACACGCCGTCGATGAGCAGGTACTTCGTGTGGATGATGTACGGCGTCGTGAGCTTCTGCCCGGGGTGCAGCGGGTCCCGGTCGTCGTTGAAGCAGCGCAGCGTGGGACCGCCGGACTTGTGCAGGGTCTCCCAGGTGCCGGGGGTGCCCTGGCTCTTCTTGCTGTCGGTCTCGGCGTAGACGAGGTCCACGGAGCAGCCGGCCTTCTTCAGGGAGACCAGCTTGTCGGCGATCTGCTTGCGCGTGACCTTGAAGATGGCGGCGCGGACCTTGGTGCGCTGCTTCACGCCGTGCGCGTCCTTGTAGGTGCAGCTCACGTTGTTCAGGACCGAGTACATGGTGTCGGTCTCGTTCACCGAACCGTCGCGCGGGAAGAAGTACGCCTTGTAGAGGCCGCTGCTGACCGTGCGGTAGTCCCAGTCCCGCCAGCGCTTGCCGACCATCTCCCTGAAGTAGTCCGCGTACGCGTCGTACATCGTCGGGTTGTTCGGCAGCAGCAGCGCGTCGTTGAAGAACTTCGTGTGTGCCGAGGGCGTCGAGTTCGACGTGGTCTGCACGACGACGTCCTTGGCGCCCTCGACCTCCGAGAACAGCCAGAACTTGTTGTGCATGATCGACTGGCCGTACTTGGGGTCGCCCAGGCAGGACTTGTGCGGCGGGCAGAGCGTCACGAAGGACGACTTGGCCGGATCGGTGCCGAGGGCCTCGGCGAGCGTGGCGTACGAGGTGTTCGTGGGCCGGTCGCTCCTGCTGGACTCGTCGAGCAGGATCTGCACGTGCACGCCACGGTTCTTGGCGTTCACCAGCGCGTCGACGACCGTGGCTTCCCATACGTGGTAGACCGCGACCTTGATCGTCGAGCCCGGCTTGGCGGCGTCGGTCAGCTGGAGCAGCCGGGTGCGTATCGCGTACTGGTGGTCGGCGTCGCCCTTCGGGTCGTTGAAGACCGGGCCCTCCGGCCACGCCTGCGCGGTGTCCTGCGCGATGTCGGCCTCGGCGGTGCCCACGGCGCCGACGGCCTGGATCCCGGCGGCCGACAGGACGGTGGCCAGGGCCACGGCCCGGCGCCCGGTCGCGGTCGGCTTCGTCGCACGGTGCCTGCCCGTGCCTCTGAGACGCGGCAGCGTCATCGGTGTTCCCTCCCCTGGCGCGGCCGCGTGATCTCCCCAACCCCCGCGTACGCGCCGTGTGTTGTTCTGCCTGTGTTGTACACCATTCGCCACAGCCGGGGCAGGGCGCATCACGTCATCCGGTGCGCCCTGCACGCACCGGTGCCCCTGGCCGACGCATTCCGTCGGCCAGGGGCACCGTGGTACTGCCGTACTGCCTACCGGTCGGCTCAGCCCTCGTCGGCCGAGGCCGAGACGCCGGAGAGCGTGGGCTGCTCCGCCGCCGCGGTCTTCTTCGACGCCGACTTGGTGGTCTTCGCCGCCTTCTTTGCCGTCGTCGTCTTCTTGGCGGCGGTCTTCTTGGCAGCCGTCTTCTTGGTGGCTGCCTTCTTGGCCGTCGCCTTCTTGGCGGTCTTGCGCGCCGTCTTCTTGGCGGGCGCCGCCTCCTCGGCCTCGGCCTTCACCTCAGCCTTGTCATCGGACTCGGACTGCTCGGCCTCGGCCTTGTCCTTGTCGGCCGACGCCACGACCACGACGGCCGTGTCCTCGGACGCGGTCGGCGCCGCGGTCTTGCGGACCGCGCGACGCCGCGGACGGGCCGGGGCCGCGGCCTCGGCGGGCTCCTCGGCGACGGGCTCCGCCACCGGCTCGGCGACGGGCTCGGCCTCCTTGGCGACCGGCTCGGGCTCGGCGGGGGTCACGACCTCCGCGGCCTCCGCCGACTTCGGCGAACCGGCCGGGGCCGACGCCTTGCGGGTCGCACGCCGGCGCGTACGCCCCTTGGGCGCGGCGTCGTCGGCCGCGGGAGCCTCGGCCGGGGCCTCGGCGGCCACCGGCTGCTCGGGCTCGACGGGCGCCTCCGCCTTCGGGGCTTCCGCCTTCGGAGCCTCAGCCTTCGAAGCGGCCTTCTGCTCGGCCTTCTTCCCGGACTTCTTCTCCGCCTTCGCGGCCTTCTCCGGCTTCTCAGCCGTCTCCGGCTGCTCGGACTCGGCCTTGGGGGCCCCGGCCGGAGCCGACGCCCTGCGGGTCGCACGGCGGCGCGAGCGGCCACCACGGGACGCGGCGGCCTCGGCCTCGGCGGCGCTGCTGTACAGCTCCTCGTCCGGTACGAAGTCGGGCTCGGGCAGCGCCACCGGAGCGGCGGCCTCCGCCGCGACCTCGGCCTCGGTCTCGACGGCCTCGGCCGTCTCGGTGGCAGCGGCCTCGTGCGTGTGCTCGTGACCGTGGTCCGAGCCGCCCCGGCCGCCGCGCTTCTTGCGCTTGCCGCCGCCACCCTGGGAGGTGGGCTGCTCCATGTGCACGATCACGCCGCGGCCGTTGCAGTGGACGCAGGTCTCGGAGAAGGACTCGAGCAGACCCTGGCCGACGCGCTTGCGCGTCATCTGCACCAGACCCAGCGACGTCACCTCGGCGACCTGGTGCTTGGTCCGGTCCCGGCCCAGGCACTCCAGCATCCGCCGCAGGACCAGGTCCCGGTTGGACTCCAGGACCATGTCGATGAAGTCGATGACGACGATGCCACCGAGGTCGCGCAGCCGCAGCTGGCGCACGATCTCCTCGGCCGCCTCGAGGTTGTTCCTCGTGACGGTCTCTTCGAGATTGCCGCCCTGACCGGTGAACTTGCCGGTGTTGACGTCGATCACGATCATGGCTTCGGTCTTGTCGATCACCAGCGAACCGCCGCTGGGCAGCCAGACCTTGCGGTCGAGCGCCTTCATCAGCTGCTCGTCGATCCGGTACGTCGCGAAGACGTCGACCTCGGACGTCCACTTCTGGAGCCGGTCCGCGAGGTCGGGGGCGACGTGCGAGACATAGCCGTGGATGGTCTGCCACGCCTCGTCGCCGCTGATGATGACCTTGGAGAAGTCCTCGTTGAAGATGTCGCGGACGACGCGGACGGTCATGTCCGGCTCGCCGTACAGCAGGCTCGGCGAGCTGGTGGAGGTCGCCTTCGCCTTCTTCTGGATGTCCTCCCACTGCTGCTGCAGCCGCTCGACGTCACGGCGCAGCTCGTCCTCGCTCGCGCCCTCGGCGGCGGTGCGCACGATGACGCCCGCGTCCTCGGGGACGATCTTCTTGAGGATGGTCTTCAGACGCGCGCGCTCGGTGTCGGGCAGCTTGCGGCTGATGCCGGTCATCGACCCCTCGGGGACGTAGACCAGGTAGCGGCCGGGCAGCGAGACCTGGCTGGTCAGGCGGGCGCCCTTGTGGCCGATCGGGTCCTTGGTGACCTGAACGAGGACCGACTGGCCGGACTTGAGGGCGGACTCGATGCGGCGCGGCCCGTTGGCCATGCCGAGCGACTCGAAGTTGACCTCGCCCGCATACAGGACGGCGTTGCGGCCCTTGCCGATGTCGATGAAGGCGGCCTCCATCGACGGCAGGACGTTCTGCACCTTGCCGAGGTACACGTTCCCGACGTACGAGGTCGACTGCTCCTTGTTGACGTAGTGCTCGACGAGCACGTTGTCCTCGAGGACGCCGATCTGGGTGCGGTCGCCGTTCTGGCGGACGATCATCTCGCGGTTGACGGCCTCGCGGCGCGCCAGGAACTCCGCCTCGGTGATGATCGGCACCCGGCGGCGGCCCTGCTCGCGCCCCTCGCGGCGACGCTGCTTCTTGGCCTCGAGACGAGTGGAGCCCTTGATGGACTGCACCTCGTCCGACGGCGCGTCGTCCGAGGACTTCTTGGCGCGCGGCTCACGCACCTTCACGACCGTGCGCTCGGGGTCACCGGCGCCCGGCTCGCCGTCGGCCGAGTCACCGGCGCGACGGCGGCGGCGCCGGCGCCGGCGGCTGCTGCTGGAGCCGGACCCCGAGGACTCCGACTCGGCGTCGCCGTCCTCGGCGTCCTCCGCGTCCTCGTCGGCACGCTCGGCGGTGTCGGCGCCCGCCTCCGCGTCCTGCTCGGCGGCGTCGCCGTCGGCGTGCTGGTCCCTGTCCTCGCCGTCCGTCTCGGCGGACTCACCGCGCCTGCGGCGGCGGCCGCCACGGCGACGGCGGCGGCCCTGGCGCTCGCCCGTCTCCTCGGCGTCGCCGTCCTCGGCGGACTGCTGCTCATCGGTCTCGGCCTCGGCCTCGACCTCGGTCTCGGTGTCCTCGTCGGCGGCCTTGGCGGGGGCCTCCTGCGGGGCGGCGGCCTCCTCGTCGGCGGCGCGGCGACGACGACGCGAGCGGCGCGGGGCCTGCTCCTCCTCCGCGGCGGCCGGGGCCTCTTCGGCGGGCGCCTCGGCGGCCTCGGCGGCGGCGGCCGCGGCGGCGCGCTCCGGCGTCTGGAACATCGGCTCGGTGAAGACCGGCGCCTGGAACACCGCGACGGCGGGCCGCTTGGGGCCGCGCCCCGAGTCCTCGGCGTCCTCGTCCCTGGCGGCGCGGGCCTTCTGCGTGGCGGGCGCGGAGAACCCGGCGGCGGCCTTACGGGTGGCACGGCGGCGGGTGCGCGCGGGCGCGGCCTCGGCGGGCTCCTCGGCCTTGGTCTCGGCGGGGGCTGCGGCCTGCTGGGGCTCCGCCTCCTGCGCGGCCTCGGCGGCCTTGGGCTCCCCGGCGGGCGCGGACGCGCTACGGGTGGCACGGCGACGCGAGCGGCGCGGGGCGGCGTCCGCGACAGGCTCGGCGGCGGGCTCGGCCTCAGCGGCAGGAGCGGCCTCAGCGGCGGGCTCGGTCACGGTCTCGGCGGGGGCGGTGGCCTCGGTGGCCGCCGCGGACTGCGGCGCCCCGGCGGGCGCGGAGGCACGACGGGTCGCACGACGGCGCGTGCGCCCGGTGGGCGCGGCCTCCTGTGCGGGCTCGGCGGCGGGCTGCTCGGCCTCGGCCTCGACGGGGGCGGCCTTGGCCGGCTCCTCCTGGGCGGGCGCGGCGGTCTCGTCCCCCTTCGGCGCCCCGGCGGGCGCGCTGGCGCGGCGGGTCGCACGGCGGCGCGGGCGCGCGGCGGGCGCGGCCTCGGCCT
>NZ_JBHYJB010000022.1:0-21203 GCF_042740175.1 Streptomyces sp. NPDC059009
TTCGTCCTGAGCCAGGATCAAACTCTCCGTGAATGTGTACCGGTAATCCGGTCCGACACCACGAGAGCGGAACCACCGGGCGGAATAAGCCCGGCAGTTCACAGCGTCCTCGCTGTGTGCCTGACGGTCGGTGAGACCGGCAGGACTTTTTCAAAGGAACCTCGCCCCAACCGGACATCCGGCCGGAGACGGGGTATCAACATATCTGGCGTTGATTTTTGGCACGCTGTTGAGTTCTCAAGGAACGGACGCTTCCTTTGTACTCACCCTCTCGGGCTTTCCTCCGGGCGCTTCCCTTCGGTGTTTCTTTTGTTCTTGCGTTTCCGACTCTATCAGACTCTTTCGTGTCCGATTCCCGGTCGGCGGGATTTGTCTTTTGGCCTCGCGGCCTTTCGACATTCACTACGTTAGCCGATTTCCCGAGCAACTCATAATCGAGGCCCGCGAGTTCGAATTTCGGCATGCGGGCATGCGAAATACGGCCCCGCTGAGGGGAAGTCGTAGGTAGTGGTTGGCCGCTTCCGGCTGCTGGCTGAACGCCGTACCCGGTTCAAGCGGCTCGGGCTACATTACGGACCGGCCAGGGGTGCGTCAAGTTCGGCGGCGACGGGGCGTATGGGCCCGATAAGGGCTCACCGTAGGGTCGTTGGCGGTCCAGAAGCGCCAGGGGTGGACGCCGCCCTCGCCCGCGACGCCGGTGCGCGGTCCGCTTCTGACCTGGTCGGTGCGGGTGGCCGTGCCGGTGAGGAGCGAGAGCGGGGCGTCCGGGCCCGCGCAGACGTCGGCTCCGTCGAGGGATCGGTCCACGTCAAGGGCCGTGGCAAGGCGGGCCGGACCTTTGGCCAGTTCCTTGTCGTTGCGGGCCGAGAGTCGTCGCTCGCGGGCCAGTTCGGCTCCAGTGGTGATCTCGCCCGCGCGGAGCAGGACCGCCCGCGCCTTGCCCTCGGGTCCGCACACCAGGTTCATGCAGTGCCACATGCCGTAGGTGAAGTAGACGTACACGTGTCCGGGCGGGCCGAACATCACGCCGTTGCGGGCGGTGCGGCCGCGATAGGCGTGTGATCCCGGGTCCGTCTCCCCCGCGTACGCCTCGACCTCTGTGAGGCGGAGCTCGATCGGCCCGTCCGGGGTGCTGCGGACGAGGATGCGGCCCAGCAGGTCGGGGGCGACCTCCAGGACGGGGCGGTCGAAGAAGTCCCGGGGCAGGGGCGTACGGTCAGGGGCCGCGATCATGGCGTACGAGCGTAGTGCAGGTAGTGCGGATGGTTCGAGCGGACGGTGGGCAAGGGGCCTTGGGCTTGCCAGGGTGAAGAAGCGGAACCGCGCACGGGCCCATCGCGTTTGTACGGGTCAGGAATTGAGCATCGAGTCGACCACAGGCCGGGGGCCTGGGGAGGAGAGTCATGGGGTTCAAGAAGCTGCTGGCGAGCCTGGGGGCCGGCGGGGCGTCGGTCGAGACGGTGCTGACCGAGGTCAATGTCGTGCCCGGTGGCATCGTCCAGGGCGAGGTGCGGATCCAGGGCGGCTCCGTCGACCAGCAGATCGAGGGGCTCTCCGTCGGTCTGCAGGCGCGGGTCGAGGTCGAGGGGCAGGACCAGGAGACCAAGCAGGACATCGAGTTCACCAAGGTGCGGCTCGGCGGGGCCTTCGAGCTGAAGGCCAACAACGTGCACGCGGTGCCGTTCGGCCTTGAGATCCCCTGGGAGACGCCGGTCACGACGATCGACGGGCAGCAGCTGCGCGGCATGAACATCGGTGTGACGACGGAGCTGGAGATCGCCCGGGCCGTGGACTCGGGTGACCTGGACCCGATCAATGTGCACCCGCTGCCCGCGCAGCAGGCGATCCTGGACGCCTTCATCCAGCTCGGCTTCCGCTTCAAGAGCGCCGACATGGAGCGCGGGCACATCCGGGGCACGCGGCAGAAGCTCCCCTTCTACCAGGAGATCGAGTTCTACCCGCCGCAGCAGTACCGCGGCCTGAACCAGGTCGAATTGAGCTTCGTCGCGGACGACCGGGCGATGGACGTCATCCTGGAGATGGACAAGAAGCCGGGGCTCTTCAGTGAGGGCAGCGACAGCTACAAGTCGTTCCAGGTGGGTCTGCACGACTTCCAGGGCACCGACTGGTCGGCCTACCTGAACGAGTGGCTGTCCCAGGTCGGCAGCAAGCGCAACTGGTTCTAGGGTCGGTCCGGAGAGTTGTCGCCGATGCAGATCCAGGAGGTGTCGTCGTGACCGAGCAGGCCAAGAGGGCCCCGCTTCCCCATGACTTTCATCCGCAGGTGCCGTCCTTCACCGTGGTGAGCGAGGACTTCGAGCCCGGCGCGGTGCTCAAGGACGCTCAGGTCTACGCGGCCGGGAACACCTCGCCGCACCTGCGGTGGGAGGGCTTCCCTGCAGGGACGAAGAGCTTCGCCGTGTCGTGCTTCGACCCGGACGCCCCCACGGGGAGCGGCTTTTGGCACTGGTCCGTCTTCGACATCCCGGTGTCGGTGACGGAGCTGCCCACGGGTGCGGGCACCGGCAAGTTCGAGGGGCTGCCCGAGGGCGCGGTGCAGGTGCGCAACGACTACGGGACGCGGGACTTCGGGGGCGCGGCGCCGCCGCCCGGGGATCCGGCGCACCGCTATGTGTTCACCGTGTACGCCGTGGACCAGGAGAAGCTGGGCCCGGACGCGGACGCGTCACCGGCCGTCGTGGGCTTCAACCTGCGGTTCCACACGCTGGCTCGGGCGCAGGTGCTCGCGGAGTACGCGGCCCTTCCCGACAGCTGAGTCCAACAGCGAGTTCAAGGCTGAGCGTTCACTGAACGTTTGCCCGTCCCTGGTCATGGAAGTGATCAGGGGCGGGCATTTTTATTGCGTTGTCCATCTCGGCGTGCCCGGCCAGAGTTGATCCAAGCCCGCCAGGGGTGGGCCGGTGCAAACGGGAGGTGGGCAGGGAAATGCGGGACACGCTGGTGCTGAACGCGGGCTTTGAGCCGCTCTCGACGGTGACGCTCCATCGCGCCGTCGTTCTGGTGCTCCAGGACAAGGCCGTCGTCGAGCAGGCCCACCCCGGACTCCGTATGCGCGCGGCCGCCGTTGATATTCCGGTGCCCCGGGTGATCCGGCTCTGCCGGTATGTCCGGGTGCCGTTCCGAAGACAGGCTCCGTGGTCGAGGCGCGGTGTTCTGGTCAGGGACCAGCACCGCTGCGCGTACTGCGGCAGGCGCGCGACGACCGTGGACCACGTGGTGCCGCGGTCGCAGGGCGGTGCGGACAGCTGGCTGAACACGGTGGCTTCGTGCTCGGCGGACAACCACCGCAAAGCGAACCGGACTCCGGAGCAGGCCGGCATGCCGCTGCTCCGGCAGCCGTTCGAGCCGACCCCGGCGGACGCGATGCTGCTCGCGCTCGGGCGGGAGGAGTTGGCCGGTCTTCCCGATGGGGTCTCCCCTCCTCGAACGCAGTTGAGGGTGTGGGGAAGGCTGCACGAGTCGGCTGCTTAGCGCGGCAGGCATACGTGAAGGGGGCCGCCTCCCACAGAGGCGGCCCCCTTCACGTATGCCAGGTCAGTCCAGCGGGGGCTGTTCGCGGCGCTCGGTGGCGGTGGCGGTGCCACTCGAACCGCCGCCCATGGGGTTGAAGTTGCCGATGGCGCCGCCGAGGCCCTTGAGGGCGTCGCCGATCTCGCTGGGCACGATCCAGAGCTTGTTGGCGTCGCCCTCGGCGATCTTCGGGAGCATCTGGAGGTACTGGTACGAGAGGAGCTTCTGGTCCGGGTCGCCGGCGTGGATGGACTCGAAGACCGTACGGATCGCCTGGGCCTCGCCCTCGGCGCGCAGCGCGGCAGCCTTGGCCTCACCCTCGGCGCGCAGGATCGCGGACTGCTTCTCACCCTCGGCGCGCAGGATCTCCGACTGCCGGACACCTTCGGCCTGGAGGATCGCGGCGCGCTTGTCGCGGTCGGCGCGCATCTGCTTCTCCATCGAGTCCTGGATGGAGGTCGGCGGCTCGATCGCCTTGAGCTCGACGCGGTTGACGCGGATGCCCCACTTGCCGGTGGCCTCGTCGAGGACGCCGCGCAGGGCCGCGTTGATCTCCTCGCGGGAGGTCAGGGTCCGCTCCAGGTCCATGCCACCGATGATGTTGCGGAGTGTGGTGACGGTCAGCTGCTCGATGGCCTGGATGTAGGAGGCGACTTCGTACGTGGCGGCGCGGGCGTCGGTCACCTGGTAGTAGATGACCGTGTCGATGTTGACGACCAGGTTGTCCTGGGTGATCACCGGCTGCGGCGGGAAGGGCACGACCTGTTCACGGAGGTCGATGCGGTTGCGGATCGAGTCGATGAACGGGACGACGATGTTGAGGCCCGCGTTGAGCGTTCTGGTGTAGCGGCCGAAGCGCTCGACGATGGCCGCGCTGGCCTGCGGGATGACTTGGATCGTCTTGATCAGGGCGATGAAGACCAGCACCACCAGAATGATCAGGACGATGATGATTGGTTCCATCGTGGTTCCCCGTGCCCTTCTTGCCTCGGCGCTCGCGGCGCTTCCGGAGTCTCTGGAAGATCTTGGAGATCTCGCGGGTCGAGTCTCTCAGAGTCAGAGGACGACCGCTGTCGCTCCGTCGATCTCGACGACGTCCACTTTCTGGCCCTTCTCATAGCTCTTGTCGGCGTCGAGCGCACGGGCCGACCAGATCTCGCCGCCGAGCTTGATGCGCCCGCCGGAGGCGTCGACGCGCTCCAGGACCACGGCCGTGCGGCCCAGCAACGCCTCGACTCCGGTGGCGAGTTGGGGGCGCTGCGTGCGATGGCGGTTGGCTATCGGCCGTACGACGGCGATGCCCGCGGCCGAGACCGCGACGAAGACAAGGGCCTGCATCACCGGGCCACCGCCGAACCCCGCGGCCACCGCGCCCGCGACGGCACCCACGGCGAGCATGCCCAGCTCGGGCATCGCGGTCAGGACGAGTGCGATGCCGAGCACCGCCGCGCCGATCAGCCACCAGACCCATGCGTCGATGTTCTCCACAAGGTCATGGTAGGACCGCGGGTCCCCTTACGGACAGGGCGCCGATCAGCCCGGCGGGGCCGTTCGCGCTCGTCAGCTCAGGGGCAGGCCCGTGGCGCTCCAGCGCTCGCCCTTCTGCTCGACGACCAGCGGCAGGCCGAAGCAGAGGGAGAGGTTGCGGGAGGTGAGCTCCAGCTCCAGTGGGCCCGCGGCCATGACCTTGCCCTGGCGGATCATGAGGACGTGGGTGAAGCCCGGGGCGATCTCCTCGACGTGGTGCGTGACCATGACCATCGAGGGGGCGATGGGGTCGCGGGCGAGGCGCCCGAGACGGCGCACGAGGTCCTCGCGGCCGCCGAGGTCGAGGCCCGCGGCGGGCTCGTCGAGCAGGAGCAGTTCGGGGTCGGTCATCAGGGCGCGGGCGATCAGGGTGCGCTTGCGCTCGCCCTCGGAGAGGGTGCCGAACTTGCGGTCCAGGTAGTCGGTCATGCCGAGGCGGTCGAGGAAGGCGCGGGCGCGCTGCTCGTCCACCTCCTCGTAGTCCTCGTTCCAGCCCGCGGTCATGCCGTAGGCGGCGGTGAGGACGGTCTGCAGGACGGTCTGGCGCTTGGGCAGCTTCTCGGCCATGGCGATGCCGGCGACGCCGATGCGCGGGCGGAGTTCGAAGACGTCCGTGCCGGGCTTGCCGAGGGTCTCGCCGAGGATCGTGGCGGTGCCCGAGCTGGGGTGGAGGTAGCTGGAGGCGACGTTGAGGAGGGTGGTCTTGCCCGCGCCGTTCGGTCCGAGGATGACCCAGCGCTCCCCCTCCTTGACCGACCAGGAGACCTGGTCCACCAGAGCCCGGCCCTCTCGGACCACGGATACGTCCTCAAGCTCCAGTACATCGCTCATGAGCGCGCTGTCTCCCATTGCAGTG
Organism: Streptomyces sp. NPDC059009; assembly: GCF_042740175.1. Taxonomy (NCBI): domain Bacteria; kingdom Bacillati; phylum Actinomycetota; class Actinomycetes; order Kitasatosporales; family Streptomycetaceae; genus Streptomyces; species Streptomyces sp. NPDC059009. Next base: position 5,915 of record NZ_JBHYJB010000022.1, read on the forward strand.
TCGGTCGTCGCGTGCGTCTGTGGACGCAGCCCCCGGATAAAACCTACGCCACTGGCCGAGCACTCCCGTCGCCAGACCGGTCCTTAGGCTGTGGTCATGCTCTCGGAACCACGCTCAGGACGGTTGGCCTCTTGGGGAAATGCCCTTTTGGCCGGACTTATTTCACCGGATGACGCGGTGCTCGCGATCGTCGGCGAGGACGCGGTGCACCGGGTCGAGGGGCTTCCCGGCGAGTCGGCGCCCGTGGGGCTCACGCTCGCGCTCGGGCGGCTGCGTTCGCTCGGGGTGACCGGCTTCCGGGTCGCGCTGCCGGCGCCGGGGCATCCGCTCGGGCTCAGCGGCCCGCCGGAGTTCAACGCGCGGGCGCTCGAGGCGGAGGAGGCCGTCGTCGCGTTCGGGGCGCCGCACGGCCTGGTGCCGGAGGCGTACGAGGCGGGGCCCGAGGGCGACGTACACGTCGAAGTCGTCTGGCACTGCCTGCCCGTACGCGAGGCGCCGCCCGCCGACGTGCCCTCGCTGGGCGAGGCGGAGCGGGAGCTCGCGGAGGCGCTGCGGGAGGCCACGGCGGTTCTCTCGCGCCTCGACGTGGCGGGTTCGGGGCCGGTGGCGGAGGCGGCGGTCGACGCGTACCGGGCCCGGGCCGAGCGCGGCCGCGAGGTGCTCGCCCCGGGCTATCCCCCGCGGGCGGTACGGGTGTTGGAGCTGGCGCAGCGGGTCGGTCTGCTGATCTCGGTGGCGTACGAGAACGGCCACGGCGGCGCCGTGAGCGCCTCCGAGATGGCCGCCCGGGCCCAGGCCCTGCGCCCGGTCGAACGGACGGCCAGGAGGGCCCAAGTGGCCGCCTACAACGCTTATGTGGAGGAGCGGGAGCGGAGCTGAGGCGTCGGCGCGGGGGCGTCCCGCCCGACGGACGGAGGGTGTGCTGTTCCGCACAGCAGAGGGCCCCACGGACCGGGTGGTCCGTGGGGCCCTTGTGCCTGTGGCGGCGCGTCAGCCGTTCGACGAGGTGTTGTCGAAGGTCGGGTTGAGGGCGCCGATCACGTTGCCGCTGTTGCCCGTGGCGTTGACCGGGACGTGGACCGGGACGGTCGCGGCGTTGCCCGCGCCGACGCCCGGGGAGTTCTCGGCCTTGGCGTTGCCGTCTGCGTCGGCGAACGCGGCACCGGCGGAGGCGCCCGCGGCGAGACCGGCGACGGCGATGGCCAGGGCGGCCTTCTTGGCGATGTTCATGGGAAGTGTTCCTCCAGCTATTTCGTAGCGACCCCAGCCGCGGAGTCGCACGCTGAGAAACGCCTGGGCCGACCGGATGACACGGGGCGGCGGGACGATGCCCCCGTTTGGATCAATAGGCCGACGATCTGCGGAACTTGAGGCCCCCGAGGGCGTTGTGACAGCCGATGCGGGCCACGCCGTCACGGAGTGCATGCCATGCCGTCACAGGTGCGCACACACCAGACCGGCCCCTCGGGAATCCCGAGGGGCCGGTGGTCACTGCTGGACCAGAGGCGTGCGTCAGCCGTTGAAGCCGTCGTTCGCGAAGGTCGGGTTGAGGCCGCCGATCACGGTGGCGGTGTTGCCCACGGCGTTCACGGGGACGTGCACCGGCGCCTGGACCAGGTTGCCCGAACCGACGCCCGGCGACTTGACGGCCTTGCCGTTGGCGTCCGCACCGTCGTGGGCGGAGGCGAGACCAGCGCCCGCGGCAACCAGTCCACCGGCCACCATGGTGATGGCCGCAGCCTTCTTCAGGTTCTTCATTCCTAGATCCTCCTTGCGATCGCCACGGCCAGCCGCCGCAGCATGCACTGGAGAACGCCCGGGCCCGCCGCAGGATGCGCCATCCGGGGGACATCCACACGACGGTATGAATCTCAGCCCGGAACTAGACGCTCCGCTCTGCCGGTTCGGTGCCCGTTCAGCCGGTCACGCCATGGCGTACGGCCCACAGGGCGGCCTGGGTGCGGTCCGCGAGGTCGAGCTTCATCAGGATGTTCGAGACGTGCGTCTTGACGGTCTTCTCGGAGAGGACGAGGGCGCGGGCGATCTCGCGGTTCGAGCGGCCGTCCGCGATCAGGCCGAGGACCTCGCGCTCCCGCTCGGTGAGTGAACCGCCCCTGCCCTGGCCTCCGTTGGCGTCCTCCTGCGAGAGCAGGGCGCCGGCGACCTCGGGCTGGAGCAGGACGTGGCCCGCGTGCACCGAGCGGATGGCGCCGGCGAGGGCCTCCGGGTCGACGTCCTTGTAGACGTAACCGGCGGCGCCTGCGCGCAGGGCCGGGACCACCGTGCGCTGTTCGGTGAAGCTGGTGACGATCAACACGCGCGCGGGGTTGGACAGTTCGCGGAGCTTGCGGAGCGCCTCGACGCCGTCCATGCCCGGCATCTTGACGTCCATGAGGACGACGTCGGGCTTCAACTCCTCGGCGCGCTCGACTCCTTCGGCGCCGTCGGACGCCTCGCCGACGACCTCGATGTCGTCCTGGATCTCCAGGAACGTGCGCAGACCGCGGCGGACCACCTGGTGGTCGTCGACCAGCAGTACCCGGATCCCTGCCTTGGGGCTCGACTCGGACTCAGCCACCGGGCACCTCCATCTCGATCGTGGTGCCCTTGCCGGGCGCCGATTCCACGGTCAGCCGTCCGCCGACCCCGCCGGCCCGGTCCCGCATGGAGACCAGGCCCAAGTGCCGTCCCGCGCGGCGTATGGCCCGCGGGTCGAAGCCGCCGCCGTCGTCCGTGACGCTGAGGACGGCGGCCTGGCCGCGCTTCTCCAGGACCACGGAGACCGCGCCCGCGCCGGAGTGCCGCAGGGCGTTGTGCAGGGCCTCCTGCGCGACCCGGAGCATGGCCTCCTCCTGGGCCGCGGGCAGGGCGCGCACGCCGCGGCTCTCGAAGGTGACGGCGGCGGAGTGGGCGCGGTCGAGGACCTGGATGTGGGTGCGCAGGGTCGCGACCAGGCCGTCCTCGTCCAGGGCCGCGGGGCGCAGCTCCACCACGGCGGCGCGCAACTCGTCCGCCGCCTCCGCCGCGAGGGCCGCCACCTGCTGGAGCTCGCCCTTGGCGCGCGTGGGGTCGCGGTCCACCAGGGCGGCCGCGGCCTGGGCCGTCAGGCGCAGCGAGAAGAGCTTCTGGCTGACCGCGTCGTGCAGCTCGTGGGCCAGGCGGGAGCGCTCCTCGGCGATGGTGAGCTCGCGGCTGCGCTCGTACAGGCGGGCGTTGGTCAGGGCGATCGCGGCGTGCTGGGCGAGGATGCCGAGCAGCTCCTCGTCCGCCGCCGTGAAGCCGCAGCCGCCTTCCGGCTTCGGGCACCGCTTGTTGGCGAGGAAGAGCGCGCCGAGCGTCTCGTCCCCGTACCGGATGGGGAGGCCGAGGAAGTCGGACATGTCGGGGTGGGCGGCGGGCCAGCCCTCGAAGCGGGGGTCCTCGCGGACGTCGGCGAGCCGCTCGGGCTCCGCCCTCTGCAGCATCGCGGCGAGGATGCCGTGCTGGCGGGGCAGCGGGCCGATGGCCTTCCACTGCTCCTCGCTGACACCGTCGACGACGAACTGGGCGAATCCGCCGTGGTCGTCGGGGACCCCTAGCGCCGCGTACTCCGCGTCGAGCAGCTCGCGCGCGGAGGCCACGATCGTCTTGAGGACGTCGCGCACCTCCAGGTGGCTGCTCATGGCGAGGAGTGCGGAGCTCACCGCGGTCAGCCCGGTCCGGGGTCCTTGACTCATGGCCTCACCGTACCGGCGGGCCGGGGCGGGGCGGATCGGACCTGGGACGGCCGCCGCCTAGGGCTCGCGGCGTAGGCCGTGGGTCCCTCGCCCTCCCCGTTCTCTGCCCGTCTCCCTGTCCTCTTCTCGGGCTTCTCCCCTATATAGCGATGAGGGTGACCCCTATATAGGCAGTACGGATGCTTTGTCCGTTCTCTGCCCTTGGGGGGAGCCCGGCGCCGGGGGCCTCCTACTTCAGGATGAGGGTGCTCACGGAGAGCGTTGCTCTGGCAACTACTGGTGAGACTGTTACGTGTTCGATGTGAGCCCGCGCATAGGGCGCACATCACGTACGAAGGCGCCTAGTTGATGAGAATGTCCTTTACAGGCGCGGTGGGGGCGGGGCGGGGGCGAGGACGGTCACCCCGTGATCCACTACCTCGGATCGTACGTCACACCTTTGCCACAGAATTTTGCGGCCGCTAAGAATTGCTCCCGTCGCTCGGCGCCGCGGTCTTCGCACCGCGGCGTTTGTGCCGGAGAAGCAACCTGTCCCCCGCCGGACGAGAGCGACCTCCGCTATTTCGAAGAGGTCCACTGCCATGTCCAAGCACGCCACTCCTGGTCATAGTCGCAACACCCTGACCAAGGCCCAGAAGCTCTCGATCGCCGGTGTCGCCACCCTCGGTGCCGCGGCCCTCGCGTTCTCCCTGGTTCCGGGCGCGGGCAGCGCCACGGGCGATGCCGCGCAGTCCGTGGACGCCGCCCCGGTGGCCTTCGCCGCCCCGGCCCACGCGCAGCAGGCCACCCACGCCAACGTGACGAAGCAGCTGGCCAACGCCGACAAGCAGGCCGAGGCGAAGAAGAAGGCCGACGAAGAGGCCGCCGCCAAGAAGAAGGCGGACGAGGAGGCCGCGGCCAAGAAGAAGGCCGAGGACGAGCGCAAGGCCAAGGAGGCCGCCAGCCGCGCCGCCGCCCGCAAGCCGGTCTACGCCAACAACCTCGACGGCTGGATCCGCCAGTCCCTGGACATCATGAAGGCCAAGGGCATCCCCGGCTCCTACGAGGGCCTGCACCGCAACATCATGCGCGAGTCCACGGGCAACCCGAACGCCATGAACGGCTGGGACGTGAACGCCCAGAACGGCACCCCGTCGATCGGCCTGCTCCAGGTCATCCAGCCGACGTTCGACGCGTACCACGTCGAGGGCACCGCCAACAACATCTACGACCCGGTCGCCAACATCACCGCCGCGGCCAACTACGCCGCCGACAAGTACGGCTCGATGGACAACGTGAACGGCGCCTACTGAGCCCCTGAACAAGGGGACCTCTTCAGCGAGGCTCAGCGAACGACGCCGAAGGGCGGCACCCCGTGCGGGGTGCCGCCCTTCTCGCATGTGCGCGCGCCGTTACTTGCGCATGACCTCCGGCTCGTGCCGCCGCAGCAGGCGGGCGACCGCGAAGCCGCAGGCGACGCCGAGCAGCAGCAGGACCGTGATGTTGAGGCCCCACTGGCCGACCGAGTGCTCCCACAGCGGGTCGAGGTCACCCGGCTTCTTCGGGTCCCACGGCGGCATCAGGTGCGCCAGGTCGAGCGTGGAGCCCGCACCGGCGATGGCCCAGCGGGACGGCATCAGCCAGGCGAACTGCTCGAGGCCGGGCGAACCGTAGATCTGGAAGAGCACGCCGGTGAAGACGACCTGGACGATCGCGAACATCACCAGGAGCGGCATGGTCTTCTCGGCGGTCTTCACCAGCGAGGAGATGACCAGGCCGAACATCATCGAGGTGAAGCCGAGCGCGATGATCACCAGGCAGATCTCGGCGGCCGGCGGCATGATCAGGCCCTCTTCGGGCAGCTCCCGGGGCGCGAAGCCGATGGCGCAGATGATGACGCCCTGAAAGGCCGTGATCACGCCGAGGACGATGACCTTGGACATCAGATACGCCGAGCGGGACAGGCCGGTGGCCCGTTCGCGCTCGTAGATGACCCGCTCCTTGATCAACTCTCGTACGGAGTTGGCCGCGCCGGAGAAGCACATGCCGACCGCGAGGATCAGCATGATCGTGCCCGCGTCGCCGTTGAACTTCACCGGCGGCTTGGGCGGGCCCAGGCCGAAGTCGGCCGGGATCACGACACTGACGATGCCGAGGACCGCGGGCAGGATCACCATCAGGCCCATGAAGCCCTTGTCGGAGGCGATCACCGAGGTGTAGCGGCGGATCAGGGTCCAGAGCTGGGAGCCCCAGCCCTGTGGCTTGGGCGGGCGGACCGCCTGCGGCGGCGGCATCTGCGCCGACTGCGGGGCGACGGCGTCGATGTCCGCGGCGTACATCTGGTAGTGCTGCGAGCCCTTCCAGCGGCCCGCCCAGTCGTAGTCGCGGTAGTTCTCGAACGCCGAGAAGACGTCGGCCCAGGTGCTGTAGCCGAAGAAGTTGAGCGCTTCCTCCGGCGGACCGAAGTAGGCGACCGAACCGCCGGGCGCCATCACCAGGAGCTTGTCGCAGATCGCGAGCTCGGCCACGGAGTGCGTGACGACGAGGACCGTGCGGCCGTCGTCGGCGAGGCCGCGCAGCAGCTGCATGACGTCGCGGTCCATGCCCGGGTCGAGGCCCGACGTGGGCTCGTCCAGGAAGATCAGGGACGGCTTGGTGAGGAGCTCCAGGGCCACCGAGACGCGCTTGCGCTGACCACCGGAGAGGGAGGTGACCTTCTTCTCCTTGTGGATGTCCAGCTTGAGCTCGCGCAGGACCTCGTTGATGCGGGCCTCGCGCTCGGCCTCGGCGGTGTCGCCGGGGAAGCGGAGCTTGGCCGCGTACTTGAGGGCCTTCTTGACGGTCAGCTCCTTGTGCAGGATGTCGTCCTGCGGGACCAGACCGATGCGCTGGCGCAGCTCGGCGAACTGCTTGTAGAGGTTCCGGTTGTCGTAGAGGACGTCGCCCTGGTCGGCGGGGCGGTAGCCCGTGAGCGCCTTCAGGAGCGTCGACTTGCCGGAGCCCGAGGGGCCGATGACCGCGATGAGCGACTTCTCCGGGACGCCGAAGGAGACGTCCTTGAGGATCTGCTTGCCGCCGTCGACCGTGACCGTGAGGTGGCGGGCCGAGAAGGAGACGTCACCGGTGTCGACGAACTCCTCGAGCTGGCCGCCGACGAGGCGGAAGGTCGAGTGGCCGACGCCGACGATGTCGTTCGGGCCGATCAGGGCCGTGCCGGACTTCGCGATCGGCTGGCCGTTGACGTACGTGCCGTTGTGCGAGCCCAGGTCGCGGATCTCGAAGCGGCCGTCGGGCGTCGCCGTGAACTCGGCGTGGTGGCGGGAGACCTGGAGGTCGGAGACCACCAGCTCGTTCTCCAGGGCGCGGCCGATGCGCATCTTGTGGCCGAGCGCCAGCTGGTGGAACGTCGTCGGGCTGCGGTCGCCGTAGACCGGCGGCGCCCCCGCGACTCCGCCGGAACCCATGCCCGCGCCGTGGCCGCCCTGCTGCGGCGGGACGTGCGCCTGCTGCGCCGGGGGCTGCTGCGGCTGCTGCTGCCAGCTCTGCTGCTGGGGCACCTGCTGCTGTTGCTGCTGGTACTGCTGCGGCTGCTGGGGGGCCTGCTGCGCCGCCCAGCCGGGGGCGTTCTGCTGCGGTGCGGCCTGGGCCGACTGCTGCTGCGGAGCGGAGACGGCGGCGGCCGCACCCGCCGCACCGGACGCGCTGCCCGAGACGTTGATCCGCGGGCCGTCGGTGGCGTTTCCGAGATGGACGGCCGAGCCAGGGCCGATCTCCATCTGATGGATCCGCTGCCCCTGCACGAAGGTGCCGTTGGTCGAGCCGTGATCCTCGATGACCCAGCTGCGGCCGCCCCAGCTGATCGTGGCGTGCCGCCACGAGACCCTGGCGTCGTCGAGCGCGATGTCTCCCTGCGGATCGCGCCCGAGGGTGTATGCCCTGGACTGATCAAGCGTCCAGGTCCTGCCATTCAATTCCAGTACGAGTTCCGGCACTCCAGCCCCACTGAGTTGTCCCCCGAGCTAGCCCCCGTCGATGGGGAGTCTAGGGATGTCGAACATCGGGAGGAACTATTTCAGGCGGAGGGCTCTGACCGAAAGTCGGGCCTTGTGAAGAGTGCGTACGGGCCCTGATGGTTGCCCCGTTGACGGGGCAGAAACCTGCCCGGAAAGTAGTAAGCGCCCATCGGTGGGGACGGATCATGCGCATCAGGCGCATTCCGTACGAATGGGATAACGCGCTGTGGTTCGGGGGGTCTTGATGGAGACCGGCGAGTACAGGGGCGGACGGAAGAGCGTGCGCTGGGGTGACGTGCTGCTCTCCGCGGTGGCCTCGGTGAGCTGGGCCTTCGTCGGCATGGCGGGAACGGCCGCGCTCGGCCTGCATCTGCTCGGCGCCGACGCGGCAGGGTCGCTCGGCCCGATGACGGCGGCGGCGATCGCGCTCGGCGTGGGCGGATCGGTCACCCCGTCCGGGGATGTGTCGGCTTTCGGCCTCAAGGGGGCCGAGGCGCACACAGCGATCGACGTCATGCCGCTCGGGGTGGGGCTCGCGGGGGCGGTGCTGCTCGCCTTCTTCTTCTCACGGTCCTTGCGCGGGGCGGGAGTTGTGATCACACCGGGCGAACTGGCGGCGCGCGCGGGCGCCGTGATCGCCCTTTTCGTGGCGCTGCTCGGCGGGCTCGCCTGGGCCGGTCACGACATCATCACGATCGACGGCGAGAAGCTCGGACTCGACAAAGGCATCGACAAAGGACTCGACGAACTGCCAGGGGGCATAGGCGACAAACTGCCCGGCGGAATCGGAGACATCGGCGGACTTCTGCCCGACCGGATCGGCGACCTCGTGAAGGCGAAGGCCGCGGTCGGCTTCACGGTGGACACCGGCGCGACGCTGCTCGCCGGCGCCGTCTTCGCGGCCGGGGTGCTCCTGATCGCGCTGCTCGCCTCGCGCCGCACCCCGCTCCCGTACGCCCTGGACGGACTGCACCGGGTGGTGCGGCCCGCCGCGTCCGCGCTCGTCACCGTGCTGCTGGTCGCGGTCCTCGCGGGGCTCGCCGCGGCGGCGTACGCGATGATCGGGGACGCGCACCCGAAGCGGATCGCGGGCGCCGCGCTGCTCGGGACGCCGAACGGGGTGTGGCTCGGGGTGCCCCTCGGCCTCTTCGTGCCCTGGGACGGCACGGCCTCCGGCCAGCTCACCCAGGTCCTGCCCGACCCCGTGGACGACCTGCTCGCGGGCAAGACGGACGAGCCGCTCACCCTCGGGCGGCTCGCCGAACTCGACGGCAGGGTCTGGCTGTTGGGGGTCGCGGCGGCGCTGATGATCCTGTTCGCCGGGGTGCTCACGGCGGTACGGACGCCGGTTCCCGGACACGGGCCGGGGGCGGCCGGGCGCGAGGTGGGGGCTCTCGGCTTCGCCGGGCGGTGCGCGCTGCGGCTCGGGGCGGTGACGGCGCTCGCCCTGCCGCTCCTCGTGTGGCTGACCGGGGTGTCGGCGGACGCCTCGCTGTCGGTGCTCGGCTTCGACGCGGTCGGGGCCGGGCTCGAACTGCACGGCCGCACGGCGATGGCGCTGGTCCTGGGCGCCGCTTGGGGGGCCGGGGCGGGCGCGGCCGGGGCGCTGCTCGCGTGGGCGACGGGGGCGGCCGGTGGTGGGGTGGCGCCGCTGGCGGTCGCGGGGGTCTCGGAGGTGGCGGGGGTCGAGGGTGCGCGGGAGCCTGCGGATGTACGGGGGTCGGCGGGGCTGCGCGGGGATGCGCCGGCCGGGCGGCAGGCGGGGCCGTACGAGCCGGGTGAACCTTCGTACCGGCCGCCGAACCCGGACACGAATCCGTACCTGCGGCCGCCGGGCGCGCAGCCGCCACCGCGGCGTGACGAGAGCGCACGGCCGCCGTCGCGGCGTGACGAAGACTCGGGGGCGCCGTCGCGGCGTGACGAGAACTCGGGGGCGCCGTCGGCCCATGGCGGGAGCTCCGGGGCGCCGCCCGACGACGTCGCCGGCGCGCCGACCATGGTGGGCCCGATCACTCCCCCGCCCCGCCCGAAGCCCCCGTCCCGGAACCGGCCCCGCCCCCAGCAGGACGGCGAGTGGCCACCGCCGCCCCCGCCACCACCACCGCCGCCCAAGGACGGGCCGCCGCGTCGGAGGCCGCGCGGGGAGAGGTGACCCCGAGGACGCGAGAGCTCGAAACGGACGAACTTGTCCGTTCGGTTGCGTGCGGCTGTCCCCCGCCCATCGGGCACCTGTCGCCCGTCTGTCCACCACACGGACCAGCGTTCCCGGGCCACAGGGCGGGGGATACCGTAAGGGCACCATGAGCGCTTCGAAGCCACCTCAGCCCGTCGCTGCCCCGGCGACCGCCGACGTCCCGACTCTTCTCGTCAAGATCTTCGGCAAGGACCAGCCCGGTCTCACCGCCGGGCTCTTCGACACCCTCGCCGCCTACTCCGTAGATGTCGTCGACATCGAGCAGGTCGTCACCCGTGGCCGGATGGTGCTGTGCGCGCTCATCACCGCGCCGCCCACGGGCATGGAGGGCGATCTGCGGGCGACCGTGCACAGCTGGGCGGAGTCCGTGCGGATGCAGGCCGAGATCATCTCGGGCCTCGGCGACAACCGCCCGCGCGGCTCCGGCCGTTCGCACGTCACCGTGCTCGGGCATCCGCTCACCGCCGAGTCGACGGCCCGGATCGCCGCCCGCATCACCGCGACCGGCGGCAACATCGACCGGATCTTCCGGCTCGCCAAGTACCCCGTGACCGCCGTCGAGTTCGATGTGTCCGGCGCGGAGACCGAGCCGCTGCGCACCGCCCTCGCGACGGAGGGTGCCGCGCTCGGCGTCGATGTCGCGGTGGTCGCCTCGGGGCTGCACCGCCGGGCGCAGCGCCTGGTCGTGATGGACGTCGACTCGACCCTGATCCAGGACGAGGTGATCGAGCTCTTCGCGGCGCACGCGGGCTGCGAGGACAAGGTCGCCGAGGTGACCGCGGCGGCGATGCGCGGCGAGCTCGACTTCGAGCAGTCGCTGCACGCGCGCGTGGCGCTCCTCGCGGGGCTCGACGCCTCGGTCGTGGAGAAGGTGCGCAGCGAGGTGCGGCTCACCCCGGGCGCCCGCACCCTGATCCGCACCCTGAAGCGGCTCGGTTATCAAGTGGGCGTCGTCTCGGGCGGGTTCACCCAGGTCACGGACGATCTGAAGGAGCGGCTCGGCCTCGACTTCGCCCAGGCCAACACCCTGGAGATCGTCGACGGCAGGCTGACCGGCAAGGTCACCGGGGAGATCGTGGACCGGGCGGGCAAGGCCCGGCTACTGCGCCGCTTCGCCAAGGAGGCGGGGGTGCCGCAGGAGCAGACGGTGGCGATCGGCGACGGCGCGAACGACCTCGACATGCTGAACGCGGCCGGTCTCGGTGTGGCCTTCAACGCCAAGCCCGTGGTCCGCGAGGCGGCGCACGCGGCGGTCAACTTCCCCTTCCTCGACACCGTGCTCTACCTCCTCGGCGTCACCCGTGAAGAGGTCGAGGCGGCGGAGACGCACACGGACTGAGGGGCGCACACGGACTGAGACGCACACGGACTGAGCGGTCTCCCTGGGGCGGCTTGCCCGTCAATACGTCGGCGGGGCCCGGCACTTCGGCGCCGGGCCCCGTTTCCGTACTTTCCGTACGACGTGCGCGAGCTGTTGCTACTCCGACGGCGCCCAGTAGTCGGCCAGGGTCGCGGTGCCGGGCTCCAGGCCCTTCCACGAACCGGTGTACGTCAGGACGGCGAAGGCCGAGGTCGGGAAGCCGCGGCGGTTCATCCGCACCTGGGCGTCGCCCTCGGAGTCGCCGGCGAGGATGTCGGCGAGGCCCTGCACTCCGGGGTTGTGGCCGATCAGGATCAGGTTCCGCACGTCGTCCGGAGTCTCGTTGAGCACGGCGATGAGCTCTCCGGGCGATGCCTCGTAGACCCGCTCCTCGTACACCGTCCTGGGGCGGCTCGGGAACTCCTGGACGGCGAGCTTCCAGGTCTCGCGGGTCCGGGCGGCCGTCGAGCACAGGGCCAGGTCGAAGGGGATGCCGGTGTCGGCCAGCTTGCGGCCGGCGACGGGGGCGTCCTTGCGGCCACGCTCCGCGAGCGGACGCTCATGGTCGGACACCTGCGGCCAGTCGGCCTTCGCATGTCGGAAAAGGACAATCCTGCGGGGTTCTGCGACGCTCATGCGTCCCAGCTTCGCATGAAACGCGCCACAGGGCGCAGGGAGTTGACGTGCTCCCCCGGCAAGAGTGACGGCGTGTGCGCAGAGGTGTCAGGAGGCGAGCCTGAGGATCGTCTCCTGTATCCGGTCGACAAGGTGGGCGAGGGTGGGCTCGCTGCCCGCCGCGTGCGCGTCCGCCGGGTTGAGGATCAGCGCGAGCAGGGCCACGAAGGCGATGACGGGGAGCGCGACGGCCCACCAGGGGAGCCGGATCTGGACGGGGCCCGCATCGGCCGGGGATCCCGCGCCGCGCGAGGTGTGCGTACGGGCCGACATGATGCCTCCGTGGTGTCCGTGGTCTTCGACCGGTGCGTGACCGCCGCGTCGCGGCCACATCTCGAAGGTACGGACTCCGGGCCCTTCAACCCATCCGGTGATCCACCCACTTGACCCTGACACTGACCCCCTAGGGGATGGGGGTGCTAGCCCCACCATCCCGCTCCGGCGGCGGGGTCACGGTGACGCGACGGACGCCACGATGCCGATGATGACGGTGATGGCCAGCATCGCGCCGAGCACGATGAGGAGCTTCTTCTGGCCGTTCTGGGGGTTCGGGTCGAGGACGGGCATACGGAGAGTCTCGCACCCTTTGTCCGGGGGCCGGGCCCCGGGGTCGGCCCCCGCACCGGCCACTCGTATCCACCGCTCGTATCGACCGCTCGTATCGGCCCCGAGGTCAGGGCCTCTTCGCGGCGACGACCCTGGAGGCGGCCGCCGCCTCGTCCTCGACGGTGCGGTTGCGCCCCGCGAGGCAGCCGACGACGATCTGCGGGACCATCAGGGTCGCCATGAACGCGATCGGCAGCCCCCAGCCGCCGCTGTGCTGGTTGAGCACGCCCACCAGGAGCGGCCCGGGGATCGAGATCAGGTAGCCGGTGCTCTGCGCGAACGCGGAGAGCTTGGCGACGCCGACGCTGCTCTTGGCGCGCATCCCGACCATCGTGAGGGCCAGCGGGAAGGCGCAGTTGGAGACGCCGAGCAGCAGCGCCCAGGCCCAGGCACCGCCCGCGGGGGCGAGGTAGAGACCCGCGTATCCGATGAGGCCGCAGGTGCCGAGGACGACCACGACCGGGCCCTGGTTCGGCAGCCGGGTGGCGACCTTGGGGATGACGAAGGCGAGCGGGACACCCATCGCCATCGTGGTGGCGAGCAGCAGACCGGCCTGACCGGCCGGGACGCCCGCGTCGCGGAAGATCTGTGGCATCCAGCCCATGGTGATGTAGGCGGCGGTGGCCTGGAGCCCGAAGAAGACGGCGAGCGCCCAGGCGGTGCGGCTGCGGGTGACGCGCAGCGCGTCGTCCTCGCCGCGCACCTCGGCGCTGACGTGCTCGGCCGGAGCCGGCGCGGAGGGGTTGCCCCGCTCCCGTACGAGCGGGATCCAGGGCAGCACCGCGACGGCGGCGAGCACGCCCCACACGGCGAGGCCGGTGCGCCAACTGCCGCCCAGGGCATGGGTGATGGGCACCGTCGTGGCCGCGGCCAGGGAGGTGCCGAGGGCGAGCGCCATCGAGTAGAGGCCGGTCATGGAGCCGACGCGGTCCGGGAACCAGCGCTTGACGATCACCGGCATCAGGACGTTGCTGACCGCGATGCCCATGAGGGCGAGGGCGCTGGCGGCGAGGAAGCCCACGGTGCCCCCGGCGAAGGGCCGGATCACCACGCCCGCGGCGATGGCCACCATGCCCGCGCACACCACGGCGCCGGGCCCGAAGCGGCGCGCGAGCCGCGGCGCCATGACCCCGAACACCGCGAAGCACAGGGGCGGTACGGAGGTCAGGAGTCCGGCGAGGGTGCCGCTCATGCCGAGTCCGTCGCGCACCTCTTCCAGGAGGGCGCCGAGGCTGGTGATGGCGGGGCGGAGGTTGAGGGCGGCGAGGACGATGCCGACGATCACGAGACGCGTCGCCCACGCGCGTGCGTGCGGCTCCTTCGCCCCGGCGGGCGCGGGCGTCTCGGTGCGTATCGGGCGCTGCGTCATCGTCGTCGTCTCGGTTCCCTCACTGACCATGGAGCCATCATAGAATCATGGGATGATTGGTTGTCCAATCCCTTGTCGCACACTGAGTCCCCGTCCTCGTCCTCGTCCCGAACTGGGTCCCCTCCCTTGTCCGGCTCTTCCGCACGAAGGAACGTCATGCCGCTGACTTCCCCGCGCCGCTCGGCGCTGTCCGAGCAGGTCATCTCCGAGCTGCGCAACCAGATCTCCTCGGGCGAGTGGCCGGTGGGCAGCCGCATCCCCACCGAGCCGGAGCTGGTCGAGCGCCTCGGGGTGGCCCGCAACACGGTCCGCGAGGCGGTCCGCGCGCTCGCGCACAACGGCCTCCTGGACATCCGGCAGGGCTCGGGCACCTATGTGGTCGCGACCAGCGAGCTGGCGGGCGTGATGCACCGCAGGTTCGCCGACGCCGACCCCCGGCACGTCGCGGAGCTGCGCAGCACGCTGGAGTCGAGCGCGGCGAAGCTGGCCGCGGAGCGCCGCACGGAGCGCGACCTCAGGCAGCTGGACGGGCTCCTGGAGCGGCGCGAGAAGGCGTGGGCGTCGGGGGACGCGGAGAACTTCGTGACGGTGGACGCGACCTTCCACATGGCGGTCGTGGCGGCGTCCCACAACGACGTCATGACGGCCCTGTACGCGGATCTGGGCGAGGTTCTGCGGGACTGGCTGCGCGAGGACGTGGGGCAGACCCTGACCCCCGAGACGCACATGGACCACGCCCGCCTGGTCGAGGCGATCCGCGTACAGGACGCGGAGGCGGCGGCCTCGGAGGCGGCGGGCTACCCGTTCCTGTGCCGCCCGGAGCTGTTCACCGACGAGCACTGAGCCGGTCGCCGGGCGGGCTCACCGTTCGTGGCTGACCCAGGCCGACCTGACCTCTTTCCAGCACCGCCCGGTGAGCCGCACCGTCTGCGCGGGCCCCGCCTCCACGGGGGCGGCGTCGGTGTCGATGTCCCACCACCGGTCGCACTCGATGTGCAGCCGGACCCGGTCGGTGTCCGGGTAGGGGTTGTGGCAGTACGCGACCACGCGCGAGCCCTCGACGGCGTTGCGGCACTCCGCGCCGAACGGCCGCTCTTCCTGAGCTCCGCCGTCGGCCACGCGCGCGCGTGCCTGCTCCGCCGCACCGCCGGTCAGGGACACGGCGTCGTACGGCAGGGCGAGCAGGAGGGCGAGAGCGGCGGGCACCGCACGAGGTGACAGGCGCACACTTCAGAGTGCGCGGCACCAGGGGGGCGGCGCCCGGCCAGGGGGCCGAACGGGCGAGGACCCCCCGCCCGCGAGATACGGGCGACGGGGCGTGGAAAGAGAACACGGAGGGGAGTGTCGTCGCTTCCGAGGGCGCCAGGAAGTGGACGG
>NZ_JBHYJB010000022.1:21213-27458 GCF_042740175.1 Streptomyces sp. NPDC059009
GGGCGTCGCCCCGGCTCGCGCGCGCTGCGGGCGAGTGGTCGTGGTAAGCGTCCCGGAGGGCGGGAGAAGGCGCTGGTCAGGCGCCCATCATGTGCACGCCGCCGTCGACGTGGACGATCTCGCCGGTGGTCTTCGGGAAGAAGTCCGAGAGCAGCGCGACGATGCCGCGGCCCGCGGGCTCCGGGTCGGCCATGTCCCACTCCAGCGGGGAGCGGGTGTTCCAGACCTCCGCGAGGTCGGCGAAGCCCGGGATGGACTTGGCCGCCATGGAGCCGATCGGGCCCGCGGAGATCAGGTTGCAGCGGATGTCCTCCTTGCCCAGGTCACGGGCGAGGTAGCGGCTCGTGGCCTCCAGGGCGGCCTTGGCCGGGCCCATCCAGTCGTACTTGGGCCAGGCGAACTGCGCGTCGAAGGTGAGGCCGACGACCGAGGCGCCGTTCTCGAACAGCGGGCGGCAGGCCATGGTGAGCGACTTCAGGGAGTACGCGGAGACGTGCATCGCCGTCGAGACGTCCTCGAAGCTCGCCTCGAGGAAGTTGAAGGCGCCCTGCGGCGCGAAGCCGATGGAGTGCACGATGCCGTCGAGGCCGCCGAGCTCGTCCTTCACGAGGCCCGCGAGACGGTCGAGGTGCTCCTGGTTGGTGACGTCGAGCTCGATCACCTTGGCGGGCTTGGGGAGCTTCTTGGCGATGCGCTCGGTGAGCGTGGGCCGCGGGAACGCGGTCAGGATGACCTCGGCGCCCTGCTCCTGAGCCACCTTCGCGGCGTGGAAGGCGATGGAGGACTCCATCAGCACACCGGTGATCAGGATGCGCTTGCCGTCGAGAATTCCGCTCATGGTGATCAGTGACCCATGCCCAATCCGCCGTCAACAGGGATGACGGCTCCAGTGATGTACGAGGCGTCGTCGGAGGAGAGGAACTTCACCGCGGCGGCGATCTCCTCCGGCTGCGCATAGCGGCCGAGCGGCACGTTGGACACGATGTTCGTGCGCTGCTCGTCCGAGAGCGCCTTGGTCATGTCGGTGTCGACGAAACCCGGCGCGACGACGTTGAAGGTGATGTTGCGCGAGCCGAGCTCACGGGCGAGGGAGCGCGCGAAGCCGACGAGGCCGGCCTTCGAAGCGGCGTAGTTCGCCTGCCCCGCCGAGCCCAGCAGGCCGACGACGGAGGAGATCAGCACGACGCGGCCCTTCTTGGCGCGCAGCATGCCGCGGTTGGCGCGCTTCACGACACGGAAGGTGCCGGTGAGGTTGGTGTCGAGGACGGAGGTGAAGTCCTCCTCGGACATCCGCATGAGGAGCTGGTCCTTGGTGATGCCCGCGTTGGCGACGAGCACCTCCACCGGGCCGTGCTTCTCCTCGATCTCCTTGTATGCCTGCTCCACCTGTTCGGTGTCGGTGATGTCGCACTTCACCGACAGAACACCCGCCTCGGCGAGGACCCGTGGTGGCTCTCCCGAACGGTAGGTGATCGCGACCTGGTCCCCCGCGTCGGCGAACGCGCGGGCGATGGCGAGGCCGATGCCCCGGTTTCCTCCGGTGACGAGAACCGAGCGGCTCAACGGATCACCCTTTCGGTAGCGGTCTGGTACATCGGAAACCTATCGGTCCCGCGCCCCTTCCGGAGAATCCGCCTCCGACAGTGGCTCAGAGGACTCGCTGTCGGGTCCCTACAGAAACCGGCGGCAAGGGTTCCCCCATGGAGTGGCCCCGGCACCCCCGCGCGCGACATGATTCGGGCCCTACGGTTCGCTTCCGCATCAGCCGACAGGAGACACCGTGCCTCATACCCTCGACGCAGCCTTCACGGCGCTGCCGCTTAGGGCTCTGGCCGACGCCGCCCTCGCCCGCGCCCGGGCGCTCGGCGCCACGCACGCGGACTTCCGCTTCGAGCGGGTGCGCAGCGCCTCGTGGCGGCTGCGGGACGCCCAGCCCGCCGGCTCCTCGGACACCACCGACGTGGGGTACGCGGTGCGGGTGGTGCACGGCGGGGCGTGGGGGTTCGCGTCGGGCGTCGACCTGACGATGGACGCGGCCGCGCGGGTCGCCTCCCAGGCCGTGGCGATGGCGCAGCTGTCCGCCCAGGTCATCGCCGCCGCCGGGTCCGACGAGCGCGTGGAGCTCGCCGACGAGCCGGTGCACGCGGACAGGACCTGGATCTCCTCGTACGAGATCGACCCCTTCTCCGTACCGGACGAGGAGAAGAGCGGGCTGCTCGCGGAGTGGAGTGCGCGACTGCTCGCGGCCGACGGGGTCGCGCACGTCGACGCCTCGCTGCTCACCGTGCACGAGAACAAGTTCTACGCGGACACGGCGGGCACCGTCACCACCCAGCAGCGGGTGCGCCTGCACCCCCAGCTGACCGCCGTCGCCGTCGACGAGTCGAGCGGTGAGTTCGACTCGATGCGTACGCTGGCTCCGCCGGTCGGCCGGGGGTGGGAGTACCTCACCGGGACCGGCTGGGACTGGGACGGCGAACTGGAGCGGATCCCCGAGCAGTTGGCCGAGAAGATGCGGGCACCCGGCGTCGAGCCCGGCGCGTACGACCTCGTGGTCGACCCCTCCAACCTCTGGCTGACCATCCACGAGTCCATCGGCCACGCCACCGAACTGGACCGCGCGCTCGGCTATGAAGCGGCGTACGCGGGCACCTCGTTCGCCACCTTCGACCAGCTCGGCAAGCTGGCGTACGGCTCGCCGATCATGAACGTGACGGGTGACAGGACCGCGGAGCACGGCCTCGCCACCATCGGCTACGACGACGAGGGCGTGGCCGCGCAGTCCTGGGACCTGGTCAAGGACGGCACCCTGGTCGGCTACCAGCTGGACCGGCGCATCGCGAGGCTCACCGGCTTCGAGCGCTCCAACGGATGCGCCTACGCGGACTCCCCCGGCCACGTCCCGGTGCAGCGCATGGCCAACGTCTCCCTGCAGCCGGACCCGGGCGGGCTCGCCACGGAGGACCTGATCTCCGGCGTGGACCGCGGGATCTATGTGGTGGGCGACCGGTCGTGGTCCATCGACATGCAGCGCTACAACTTCCAGTTCACCGGACAGCGCTTCTACAAGATCGAGAACGGGCGCCTGACCGGGCAGCTGCGCGACGTGGCGTACCAGGCGACGACCACCGACTTCTGGGGCTCCATGGCCGCGGTGGGCGGCCCGCAGACGTACGTCCTGGGCGGCGCCTTCAACTGCGGCAAGGCCCAGCCGGGCCAGGTCGCCTCGGTCTCCCACGGCTGCCCCTCCGCCCTCTTCCGGGGCGTCAACATCCTCAACACGACGCAGGAGGCCGGGCGATGAGCAGCGCTCACCACGGAATCGGCTGGGGGTCCGGGGGTCGTCCCCCGGGAAAGCACAGCCTCAACACGACGCAGGAGGCAGGGCGATGAGCTCGTCGAGTCGTACGACCAAGCCGCACGAGATCGTCGAGCGCGCCCTCGAGCTGTCCACCGCCGACGGCTGCGTGGTCATCGCCGACGAGGAGTCGAGCGCGAATCTGCGCTGGGCGGGCAACGCGCTGACCACCAACGGGGTCACCCGTGGCCGCACCCTCACCGTCATCGCGACCGTCGACGGCAGGCAGGGCACCTCCTCCGGCGTCGTCTCGCGGTCCGCGGTGACCGCCGACGACCTGGAGCCGCTGGTGCGGGCCGCCGAGGACGCCGCCCGGGGCGCCGGGCCCGCCGAGGACGCGCAGCCGCTGGTGTCCGGCGTCGCGCACTCCCCCGAGTTCACCGAGGCGCCCGCCGAGACCTCCTCGGCCGTCTTCGCCGACTTCGCGCCCGCGCTCGGCGAGTCCTTCGCGGTGGCCCGCGCGGGCGGGCGCGAGCTCTACGGCTTCGCGAACCACGAGATGGTCTCCAGCTACCTCGGTACGTCGACGGGGCTGCGGCTGCGGCACGACCAGCCGAACGGGACCCTTGAGCTGAACGCCAAGTCGCCGGACCGGCTGCGCTCGGCGTGGGCGGGGCGGGCGACGCGGGACTTCAAGGACGTCGACCCGGCGGCGCTCGACACCGAGCTCGCCCAGCGCCTGGGCTGGGCCGAGCGGCACGTGGACCTGCCCGCGGGGCGCTACGAGACGCTGCTGCCGCCCACCGCGGTCGCGGACCTGCTGGTGTACCAGCTGTGGTCGTCGGCGGCCCGGGACGCCGGGGAGGGCCGCACGGTCTTCTCCAAGCCGGGCGGCGGCACCCGCGTCGGCGAGCGCCTCACGGAGCTCCCGCTCACGCTGCGCAGCGACCCGCGGGAACCGGGCCTGGAATCCGCCCCCTTCGTGCTCGCGCACACCTCCGGCGACGACGCCTCGGTCTTCGACAACGGCCTGCCCCTCGACGCCACCGAGTGGGTGCGCGCGGGCGAGCTCGCGCACCTCACCACCACCCGGCACAGCGCCGCCCTCACCGGCCTCCCGGTGGCCCCCGCCATCGACAACCTCATCCTGGACGGCGGCACCGACCGCTCCCTGGACGAGATGGTCGCCGACACCCGCGACGGGCTCCTGCTGACCTGCCTCTGGTACATCCGCGAGGTCGACCCGGCGACGCTGCTGCTCACCGGGCTCACCCGGGACGGCGTCTACAAGGTCGAGAACGGCGAGGTCGTCGGCGAGGTGAACAACTTCCGGTTCAACGAGTCGCCGGTGGACCTCCTCGGCCGTACGACGGAGGCCGGACGCACCGAAAAGACATTGCCGAGGGAATGGGGCGATTGGTTCACTCGGGCAGCGATGCCCGCGCTCCGGGTGCCGGACTTCAACATGAGCTCGGTCAGCCAGGGCGTATGACGCCCATAGACTGGCGGGTATCCATCGGAACCGTTCAAGGAGACACAGGACCGTGACGGACATCGTCGACGAGCTGAAGTGGCGCGGGCTCTTCGCCCTCTCCACTGACGAAGATGCACTGCGCAAGGCGCTCGCGGACGGCCCCGTCACGTTCTATTGCGGCTTCGACCCGACCGCGGCCAGCCTGCACGTCGGCCACCTGGTCCAGGTCCTCACGGTCCGCCGCCTCCAGCAGGCGGGCCACCGCCCGCTGGCCCTGGTGGGCGGCGCCACCGGCCAGATCGGCGACCCCCGGCCGACCGCCGAGCGCACCCTGAACGACCCCGAGACGGTCGCGAACTGGGTGTCCCGGCTGCGCACGCAGATCGAGCCCTTCCTCTCCTTCGAGGGGGAGAACGCGGCGACGATGGTCAACAACCTGGACTGGACCGCGGGCATGTCCGCGATCGAGTTCCTGCGCGACATCGGCAAGCACTTCCGCGTGAACAAGATGCTCACGAAGGACTCGGTCGCCCGCCGCCTGGAGTCCCAGGAGGGCATCTCCTACACGGAGTTCAGCTACCAGCTGCTGCAGGGCATGGACTTCCTGGAGCTGTACCGGCGCCACGGCTGCGTCCTGCAGACCGGTGGCAGCGACCAGTGGGGCAACCTCACGGCGGGCATCGACCTGATCCACCGGCTGGAGCCGGAGGCCACGGTGCACGCCGTCGGCACCCCGCTGATGCTCAAGTCGGACGGCAGCAAGTTCGGCAAGTCCGAGGGCGGGGCCGTCTGGCTCGACCCGGAGATGACCACGCCGTACGCCTTCTACCAGTTCTGGCTGAACGTCGAGGACAGCGAGGTCTCGACGTACATGCGCATCCTCTCCTTCAAGTCCCGCGAGGAGCTCGAGGAGATCGAGAAGCAGACCGAGGAGCGCCCGCAGGCGCGCGCCGCCCAGCGTGCGCTCGCCGAGGAGCTGACGACGCTGGTGCACGGCGCCGACCAGTGCGCCGCGGTCATCGCCGCGTCCAAGGCCCTCTTCGGCCAGGGCGAGCTCGCCGACCTCGACGAGTCGACGCTGGCCGCCGCGCTCTCTGAGCTGCCGCGCGTCCAGGTCACGGAGCTGGGCCCGGTCGTGGACCTGCTCGCGGAGGTCGGCCTGGTGGCGAGCAAGTCCGCCGCGCGCCGCACGGTGAAGGAGGGCGGGGCCTACGTGAACAACGTGAAGGTGGCCGCCGAGGACGCCGTGCCGGCCCGCGAGGACCTGCTGCACGGCCGCTGGCTGGTGCTGCGCCGGGGCAAGAAGAACCTGGCGGCGGTGGAGGTCACGGGCGCCTGAGCGACCCGCTGCGCCGAGCAATACGAAGCGGGGGGGGGGGCATTGGGGCCGCCCCCCCGAGGTTTTTGGGGCGCGCCCCGGCGCGGGCCCCCGGGTGTGGGCCCGGTTATGCCTGTTTATAAACAAAACGAAAC
>NZ_JBHYJB010000022.1:27468-156523 GCF_042740175.1 Streptomyces sp. NPDC059009
GCCGGTCATTGTGGACCGGCCCCGCTTCATGTGTGTCCGCCGCCGGCGCCTAGGCCGCCTGTCTGTCGCCCTTGATCGCCTTGTAGATCACGTCTCCGACACCGACGATGACGACGGCCGCCGCGAGCTGCAGCGCGTGCCGCCCCCAGTCGATGCCCTTGGTCTCGTTGATGCCGAACTTGGTGGCGAGCCAGTTGCCCAGGACTCCGCCGATGATGCCGAACACGGTGGTCAGCCAGAGCGGGCTGTGCTGCTTTCCGGGCAGGATCGCCTTGGCGATCAGCCCCAGCACGAGTCCCACGATGATCGCCCACAACCAGCCCATAGCTGCCTCCTCATACGGCTCGACATGAGCAGTACGCCCAGTTTCGACCCGTCCGCCATACGGCGCATGTCGGACACCGCCATACGTGGCACGGCGCAGCCACGTCGCCGAGGTCAGAGGTGCCCCGGTCTCGTAGGCGGCGGAGCCGCGGCGTAACGTGAGGGATGTCCGGGCCGGGGAGAGCTCGGCGACAGGGCAGGTGGTGGAACGTGATGCGGAAGCAGAGCAGCGCCGAGGTCTTCCGGATCACGGGGGCCAGGCAGGGGCTCGCGGACGATGTGCGCGGCAGGCAGCGCCGGTACGTGATCTCCATGTCCGTCCGTACGGTTTCGGTCATTGCGGCGGCCGTGCTGTGGAACGTGGAGCGTCATGTCGCCCTGGTCGCACTGGTGCTCGGCATCTTCCTGCCGTACGTCTCCGTGGTGATCGCCAACGCGGGCCGGGAGAACGCGCCCTCGCTGCCGTCGACCTTCGTACCGGCGCCGTCGCGGCCGATGCTCGCGGCGCCGTCACCGAGCGCGGCCGCGGAACCCGTCCCGGAGGATGCCGCGGGCGCCCCGCGCGAGGAGCGCGGCGCTTCCGCGCCGGAGCAGGGCTGACCGTCGACGATGCGCCAAGCTCAAAGAAAGCTCAGATCAATCATGTAGTTCCGGTGCCAGGCACCGGGTCCCCCATGACATACTTCGTACGCGCTCCGCATCCCCCGTCGGAGCGACAGACCGACGCCGGGCAGCTCCCCCCGTGGCTGCTCGGCGTCGCCTTGTTTTGAACGCACTTGGATGTACGTGTGAGTGACGAAATCCCGATCTGTTCGGCCAAGGGCTGCCGCGCCGCCGCGGTGTGGGTACTGGCTTGGAACAACCCGAAGATTCACACCCCGGAGCGCCGCAAGACGTGGCTCGCATGTGAGGAACACCGCGAGCACCTCTCCCAATTCCTGGGCGTGCGCGGAATGTTGAAGGAAGTGGTGACTCTCGAGGAGTGGGAGTCCCGCGACGGCGGTGGCCCGGACGCGGAGCGCTGAGCGACCGGACACGGAGCGCTGAGCGGACCGCCCCGTACGCCAACTACCCACCCTCCAGGGGCTATTGGGCCGCTCTGACCTGCCGCCAAGCTCAAGAAAAGCTCAGATCAATCATGTAGTTCCGGTGCCAGGCACCGGGTCCCCCGTGACATACTTCGAGCGCTCCGCGTCCCCCGCCGGAGCGGCGACAGCCGAAGGGGGGTGAACAAATGAATGATCGTCAGCGGAAGCCGCGCAAGCGGTGGACCGGCCCCGAGAAGTGGCAGGTCTCCATCGGATTGCTCGGCTTACTCGTAGCGATCACCGGATGTGTGGGGCAGTACGTCCAGTAGGGCGCCCACGCACGGCACGGCCGCAACGACCGTCGCTGCACACGCAGCGAGCCCGGTCGAGTCTTGGGCGACCGGGCTCGTGAACTACTGCGCGGAGGGCCTCACTCTTGCCGGAGTCGGGGCCTTCCGTCGTGACCGGCGACGGCCGCTCACAACGCTGGGAATACTACAGCGCGCGGCACGTCCCCGTTAAGTTATAAGGGTCATCCGCCGATCGCCGACATCGGCCTCTCCGGCTGCAGGAACGACGGGTCGTCCAGGCCCGAGCCTGCCTTCTTGCCCCACATCGCGAGCTTCCAGATGCGGGCGATCTCCTCGTCCGCCGCCTGGGTGTCGGGGGACTCGGTGCGCAGGGCCACTCGCAGGTCCGTCTCCTCCGTGGCGAACAGGCAGGTGCGGACCTGGCCGTCGGCGGTGAGGCGGGTGCGGTCGCAGGCCGCGCAGAAGGGGCGGGTCACGGAGGCGATGACGCCGACGCGGTGCGGGCCGCCGTCCACGATCCAGCGCTCGGCGGGGGCGGAGCCGCGCTCGCCCGCGCCCTCCTCCGTGAGCTCGAAGCGGGTGCGGAGCGAGGTCAGGATGTCACCGGCGGTGATCATGCCGTCGCGCTTCCAGCCGTGCTGGGCGTCCAGGGGCATCTGCTCGATGAAGCGGAGCTCGTAGTCGTGCTCCACGGCCCAGGCGAGGAGGTCGGGGGCCTCGTCCTCGTTCAGCCCCGGCATCAGGACCGTGTTGACCTTGACCGGGGTGAGTCCCGCGTCGCGGGCGGCCTCGAGGCCCTCCAGGACGTCCTTGTGGCGGTCGCGGCGGGTGAGGGTCTTGAAGACGTCGGGGCGGAGGGTGTCCAGGGAGACGTTGACCCGGTCGAGCCCGGCGGCCTTGAGGGCCTTCGCGGTGCGCTTGAGTCCGATGCCGTTCGTCGTCAGGGACATCTTGGGGCGGGGCTCCAGCTGGGCGCAGCGCTCGACGATGCCGACGAGGCCGGGGCGCAGCAGGGGCTCGCCGCCGGTGAAGCGGACTTCCCTGATGCCGAGGCGGGTGACGGCGATGCGGACGAGGCGGACGATCTCGTCGTCCGTCAGCAGGTCCGGCTTGGCCAGCCACTGGAGGCCCTCTTCGGGCATGCAGTACGTGCAGCGGAGATTGCACCGATCGGTCAGTGAGACCCGCAGATCGGTGGCCACTCGGCCGTAGGTGTCGATGAGCACGTTGGGCCCCCTCCCCTGTTCCGGATCAGTAGTTCGGCTCTGCATCTTCGAGCCTACGTGACGGCACTGACACGAGCAGGGGCCCGATCCCACGAGGAGCGCGCGGGCCGTGTCGTAGAGATCTACGACTCTCTACGACACGGCCTCTGACGTGCGCGGATCCGGTCAGCTGCGGTTCACTCAGTGCGCCCCGGTGCCGGTGAGCGAGCGCACCTCCAGCTCGGCGTACTTGCCCTTGTCCGGCTCCTCCTTCGAGAGCATCGTGCCGAGCCAGCCGAGCAGGAAGCCGACCGGGATCGAGATGATGCCGGGGTTCTCCAGCGGGAACCAGTGGAAGTCGACGCCCTTGAACATCGACGACTTCGGGTTGCCGGAGACGACCGGGGAGAAGAGGACCAGGAAGACCGCCGTGAACAGGCCGCCGTAGATCGACCACAGCGCGCCCTGGGTGGTGAAGCGCTTCCAGAAGAGGCTGTAGAGGATCGTCGGGAGGTTGGCGGAGGCGGCGACCGCGAAGGCGAGGGCCACCAGACCGGCCACGTTCATGTCGCGGGCGAGCGCGCCCAGGGCGATGGAGATGATGCCGATGACGACGGTGGCCCCGCGCGCGGCGCGCAGCTCCTCCTTCTCTGTCGCCTTGCCCTTCTTGATGACGTTCGCGTAGATGTCGTGCGCGAACGAGGAGGACGAGGCGAGGGTGAGGCCCGCGACAACCGCGAGGATCGTGGCGAAGGCGACCGCCGAGATGGTGGCGAGCAGGATGGCGCCCCAGTTGGAGTCGGTGCCTCCCAGGTGCAACGCCAGCAAGGGAGCCGCCGTGTTGCCCGCCGGGTTGGACTTGATGATCTCGTCGGGCTTGATGAGCGCGGCGGCGCCGAAGCCGAGCGCGATCGTCATCAGGTAGAACGCGCCGATGATGCCGATCGCCCAGTTCACGGACTTACGGGCGGCCTTGGCCGTCGGCACCGTGTAGAAGCGGATCAGGATGTGCGGCAGGCCCGCGGTGCCGAGGACCAGGGCGATGCCGAGCGAGATGAAGTCCAGCTTGCTGGTGCCCGTCTTGCCGTATTTGAGGCCGGGTTCGAGGAACTTGCTGCCCTGGCCGCTGTTGTCGGCCGCCGTGCCGAGCAGGTCCGAGATGTTGAAGTCGAACTTCAGCAGGACCAGGAAGGTCAGCAGCAGCGTGCCCGCGATGAGCAGGACGGCCTTGACCATCTGCACCCACGTGGTGCCCTTCATGCCGCCGATCGTCACGTACACGATCATCAGGACGCCGACGAGGGCGACGATGCCGACCTTGCCCGCGTCGCTCTTGATGCCGAGCAGCAGCGAGACGAGGACGCCCGCGCCCGCCATCTGCGCGAGCAGATAGAAGATCGAGACGACGATGGTGGAGGTGCCCGCCGCGGTGCGCACCGGGCGCTGGCGCATGCGGTACGCGAGGACGTCGCCCATCGTGTACCGGCCGGAGTTGCGCAGCGGTTCGGCGACCAGGAGCAGGGCCACCAGCCAGGCGACGAGGAAGCCGATCGAGTAGAGGAAGCCGTCGTACCCGAAGAGGGCGATGGCGCCCGCGATGCCGAGGAAGGATGCCGCCGACATGTAGTCGCCGGAGACGGCGAGGCCGTTCTGGAAGCCGGTGAACTGGCGGCCGCCCGCGTAGAAGTCGGCGGCGTCCTTGGTCTGGCGGCCCGCCCAGACGGTGATGACGAGGGTCGCGGCGACGAACACCGCGAACAGGGTGATGATCAGCGGCCGGTGCTCGCTGGCCTCGCCGGCGGCGACGAGGGTCATTGCGGGGCTCATGCGCCGCCCTCCATACGGGACTTGATGGCCTCGGCCTTGGGGTCGAGCTTGGTCGCGGCGTGCCGCGAGTACCACCAGGCGATGAGGAACGTGGTCAGGAACTGGGCGAGGCCGAGGACGAGGGCGACGTTGATGTTGCCGACGACCTTGGTGCCCATGAAGTCGCCCGCGTAGTTCGACAGCAGGACGTACACCAGGTACCAGGCGATGAAGGCGACGGTGAGCGGGAAGGCGAACGAGCGGTGGGCACGGCGCAGTTCACCGAACTCGGCGCTCTCCTGCACCGCGATGAACTCCTCCGTGGTCGGCCCTTGGGGAGCGGCGGGGGCCGGCCCGTCCGGGGGTGGTGGTGTTGCGTCGGTGGCCACGGAGTCTTCTCCTCGTGGTGCGGGTGTGATGGGGACGGACTTCTGGTCCATGTGTGCTCTCTTGCTCGAGTGGCTCGAACGTGCTCGAACCACCTGGGGAGTGACGAGGATCACGCGGACCGAGGATGGTGATGCTAAGGCCAAGGCGCGTGATCCGACAGGGGGTCGATGTTGCTTCTCGCGCTGCTCAACGCCGCGACGGCGCGCCCGGCGTCAGCCAACTCCACGGTTTCTTCAAGAAGTCGTTGCTGACCAGGGAGTTCGGGGGATAACTTCACCCTGAACCACCCGTCATGCACCTGACTGCCCGAGCACCAACTGTGTTCGGGCAGCTCCGTTTCCGGATGATGTGGAGATCCCATGGCTCATCTGCGTTCCAGACGCCGGCTCGCCCTGACCGTGCCGCTCGGCATGGCGCTCGCCGCCACGCTCGGCTTCGCGCCCGGCGCCGCGACAGCCGCCCCGGCGGGCGCTCCGGCGCGCGCGACGGCCGCGGACGCGGACGCCCCGAAGCTGGCGTACGTCGTCAACACCCGCCCGGATCACCGGACGGTGGAGTACGTGAAGAAGGCCATAGCCAAGGCGGACGGCACCGTCGTCGCCACGTACCCGAAGATCGGCGTCATCGTCGCGCACTCCGCGAACCCGGACTTCGGGAAGCGAATACGGGACGTGCGCGGTGTGCAGTCGGCGGGCGCGACGCGCACGGCGCCGCTGACGGCGGCGGGCACGACGCAGGACGGCGCCCCGGAGTACGTGTCGAAGGCGCGGGCGAAGGCCCTGAACGCCAAGTCCGCCGCGCAGGGCGGGGGTTCGGCCGCGGACGCCGAACCCATGGAAGCCGATCAGTGGGACCTGCGCGCGATAGGCGCCGACAAGGCCGCCGCGATCAACCCGGGCAGCAAGAAGGTGACCGTCGGCGTCATCGACACCGGCGTGGACGACACCCACCCCGACCTCGCCCCCAACTTCTCGCCCTCGCAGTCCGCGAGCTGTGTCGGCGGCAAGGCGGACACCTCGTCCGGCGCCTGGCGCCCGGCGAAGAAGGAGCACTACCACGGCACGCACGTGGCCGGTGAGATAGCCGCCGCCCGCAACGGGGTCGGCGTCGCGGGCGTGGCGCCCGGCGTGAAGGTCGCGGGCATCCGCGTGGCCGACCCGGCCACCGAGCTGTTCTACCCGGAGAGCGTGGTCTGCGCCTTCGTGTTCGCCGCCGACCACGGCGTCGAGGTCACCAACAGCAGCTACTACGTGGACCCGTGGCTCTACAACTGCATGGACGACCCGGACCAGCGGGCCATCGTCGACGCGGTGAACCGGGCCCAGCTGTACGCCCAGAAGAAGGGCACCCTGAACCTCGCCTCGGCGGGCAACTCCAACCACGACCTGGACTCCGACGCGATCGTCGACGACTCCAGCCCCGACGACTCGACCCCCGTCCCGCGCACCATCGACCCGCACAAGTGCTTTGACGTACCGACCCAGTTGCCGGGTGTCGCCACGATCAGCGCGACGGGTGTGAAGGGCGCGAAGTCGTACTACTCCAGCTACGGCAACGGCGTCGTGGACGTGGCGGCCCCGGGCGGCGACCGCAAGTACCAGATCCCGGACACCCCGTCGAAGAACGGCGGGATCCTCTCGACGATGCCGGGCGGCGAGTACGCCTACCTCCAGGGCACGTCGATGGCGTCCCCGCACGCGGCCGGGGTGGCCGCGCTGCTGAAGTCCACGCACCCCAAGGCGGGCCCGGCCCAGCTGCAGCGGATGCTCAAGTCCCAGGCGGACAACCCGGGTTGCCCGACCGCCCCGTACGACCCGGACGGCGACGGCAAGGTCGACGCGGTCTGCAAGGGCGACAAGAACAGGAACGGCTTCTACGGCTACGGGATCGTCGACGCGCTCGACGCCGTGAAGAAGTGAGGGGACTCCACACCATGACCGCACCTCTGGCGCGCTCCCGGCGCGCCCTGGCCCTCCCGCTCGGCGTCGCGGCCGTCGCGGCGCTCGCCCTGCTGCCCGGCTCGGCGTCGGCGCGGCCCGCGCTGCCGGACACCTCCGGCTCGGCCTCCGGTGCCTCAGCGGCCTCCGGGTCCCTCGGGGCGCAGGCCGCGGACGCCTCGTCGATGAGCTATGTCATCAACCTCCGCTCGAAGCACGGCAGTTCGCGGGAGGTGGAGAAGGCGGTCGCCAAGGCGGGCGGCACCGTCGTCATCGCGTACAAGCAGATAGGCGTGATCGTCGCGCACTCCGCGAACCCGGACTTCGCGAAGACGCTGCGGAAGGTCCGCGGGGTGGCCTCGGCGGGCGCCACACGCACCGCGCCGCTGTCCGCGCAGGCCGATGACGCGACCGACGCGGAGCGGACGCTGACCGCCGCCGAGGCGAGGAAGGCGGCCGGTGGCGCCAAGGCCGGCCAGGACGAACTCGAGCCGCTGCAGTGGGACCTGCCCGCGATCAAGGCGGACCAGGCGCACAAGGTCTCGCTGGGCAGCCGGGACGTCACCGTCGGCGTGCTCGACTCCGGCGTCGACGACACGCACCCGGACATCGCCCCGAACTTCGACCGCAAGGCGTCCGCGAGCTGCCTGGGCGGCGTGCCCACGCAGAAGGGCGACGCATGGCGTCCGGTGGCCAAGGAGAGCGACCACGGCATGCACGTGGCGGGCACCATCGCCGCCGCGAAGAACGGCACGGGCGTCACCGGTGTCGCGCCGGGCGTGAAGGTCGCGAGCCTGAAGGTGGCCGAGCCCGCCACCGGCATGTACTACACGGAGGCCGTGGTCTGCGGCTTCCTGTGGGCGGCCGACCACGGCGTGGACGTCACCAACTCCAGCTACTACACCGACCCGTGGCTCTTCAACTGCACGACGGACGCGGACCAGAAGGCCCTCGTCGACGCCGTGGGCCGGGCCACCCGGTACGCGGAGCGCAAGGGCGCCGTGAATGTGGCGGCGGCCGGTAACGCGGAGACGGACCTCGCCCAGGAGGAGCTCGTCGACGACTCCAGCCCCGACGACACGACGCCCACCAAGCGGACCATCAAGACCGCCGACTGCTTCGACATCCCCTCGCAGCTCCCGGGTGTCGTCACGGTCTCCGCGACCGGCGCGAAGGGCCTGAAGTCCTCGTACTCGAACTACGGCAAGGGCGTCGTCGACATCGCGGCCCCCGGCGGTGACTCCACGAAGTACCAGCCGCCGCAGGCCCCGGCGGTCAATGGCGGCATCCTGTCGACGCTGCCGGGCAACAAGTTCGGCTACAAGTCCGGCACTTCGATGGCCTCCCCGCACGTCGCGGGCGTCGCGGCCCTGGTCAAGTCGGCCCACCCGCACGCCTCGGCCCGCCAGGTGAAGGCCCTCCTGTACCGCGAGGCCGACGCCACCGAGTGCACCAACCCGTACGACATCGACGGCGACGGCAAGGTCGACGCGGTGTGCGAGGGCGGCAAGAACAAGAACGGCTTCTACGGGGTCGGCATGGCCGACGCCCTGGACGCCGTGCGCAAGTAGCTCACCTGATGTGCAAGTAGCCCACGGCGTGGGTGAGTCGGGCCGGGCGGCCATGGTCGCCCGGCCCTTCGCGAGAGCGGAGAACCCGCGCGACCGGCCGACACGGCACCGCGCCTGGCGGCATAGTGCTTGTATGACGCACTCAGCCATGTCCCCCCTCGACGGCACCCGTTCCCTCTGGACCGCCCTGGGCGGTGACCCCGCCCTGCCCGCGGATGTCTCGACCGTCGTACGGGACGGGGCGCTGCCCGCACGGCTGCCCGTCATGGAGCTGGCCCGGGCCTGCGTGGGGGCCTGCGCGCTCGCCGCCGCCGAGCTGACGGCGGTGCGCACCGGCCGGGACGCCGTGCCCCAGGTCCGGCTCGACGACGGGGCGGTGGCGACGGCCTTCGCCAGCGAGCGGCATCTCCTGGTGGACGGACGGGCGCCGGTGACCTTCGCGCCGCTGTCCCGGTTCTGGCGCACCGCGGACGGCTGGGTGCGCACCCACGCCAACTACCCGCACCACCGGGCGCGGTTGCTGGCCGCGCTCGGCCTGGGCGGGGACGACGCGCCGGTCGAGGTGGTGGCCGCCCGGATCGCGGAGCGCCCCGCCGTGGAGGTGGAGGACGCCGTGTACGCGGCCGGTGGCCTCGCCGTCGCGCTGCGCACCCCGAAGGAGTGGGTCGCGCATCCGCAGGGGGCCGCGGTGGCCGAGCGGCCGCTGGTGGTGCGGGAGCGGGTGGGCGAGGGGCCGGTGCGGGGGCTGTCCGTGCTCGACGGGGATCCTCTGCTGCCCGCCGCCGGGCTCCGCGTGCTCGACCTCACCCGCGTCATCGCGGGCCCCGTCGCGACCCGCACCCTCGCGCTGCTCGGCGCCGACGTCCTGCGGATCGACTCGCCCCGCCTGCCCGAACTCCCCGACCAGCACACGGACACCGGCTTCGGGAAGCGCTCCGCCGTGCTCGACCTCGAAGGGCGCGCGGACCGGCGTACGTTCGAGGAGCTCCTGGAGCGGGCCGACGTCGTGGTCACCGGCTACCGGCCGGGCGCCCTCGACCGGTTCGGGCTCGCTCCGCAGGCGCTGGCCGAGCGGCGGCCGGGCCTCGTGCTCGCCCGGCTCTCCGCGTGGGGCGACCACGGGCCGTGGGCGGGGCGGCGGGGCTTCGACAGCCTTGTGCAGGTGGCCACGGGCATCGCCACCGTGGAAGGGACCCCCGACCATCCGGGCGCGCTGCCCGCGCAGGCGCTCGACCACGGCACCGGGTATCTGCTGGCGGCCGCCGTGCTGCGCGCACTGACCGAGCGGGCCCAGAGCGGCGGCACGCACTCCGTACGCCTCGCGCTCGCGCGGACGGCGGGCCTCTTGACGGGCGGCCTCGGCACGCGGGCGTACGGAAGCACCGGCACCGTGTACGACCCCGCGCCCTGGCGCACCGAGACGGACAGTCCGCTGGGGCGGCTGCGGCACGCGCTGCCCCCGGTCTCCTTCACCGGCGGACCGGACAACTGGGCGTGCCCGCCGGGCCGTTGGGGCGCCGACGCACCCGAGTGGCACTGAGGCGGCGGCGCCGGGCGCAACGGCATTGCGCCAGTTGTTTGCCAGGACTTGCCCGTTGTGGGCACCCCTGGTGAAGATCTTGTGGTGAGTTCCATACGACCGTCAGCCGAACCCGGAGGCGAGGCGACCGCCGAAGCCGCCCCCGCGCGCCCCTCGACCCGCGGCACCCACCGCCGCCCGTCCTCGGGCACCGCCGTCGCCGTTCTCGTCCTGGTGGCGGTGGCCGCCCTGGTCCCGCTGCTCGGCCCCTCGATGGCGCTGCGCGGCACCGGGGAGGCCGAGGCGCCGGGCACGCCGGGCATCACGCTCCTGCGGGGCGTGCTGTTCGCCGCGCTCTGTGTGCAGCTGGGCGAGGTGTTCGCGACGCGGCTCGCCCGGCGGGTGCCGAGGGCGCCGCTGGAGCGGGCGCCGGAGGGCTGGGGGGCGTACGCGGCCTGGGCGGGGTTCGTGGCGGCGCTCGGGCTCGCCTCGGTGGTGGCGACCGGCAACCTCGTACCGCACAGCCTTTCGGACATGGATGTGGGCGGGCTCTACCAATCGCGGGACGGCCGGCTCGCCCTCCTGGAGGTCAACGCCTTCCTGGTGGCGGCCCTGTGCGGGCGTTCACGGCGCCCCTCGACGGCCGCCCTGCCGCTGGCCGCCGTGATCGTCGCGGAGGCCCTGCGCGCCCACCCGCCGGTGGAGGACAGCCCGCTCGTCGGCTCCGGACTCACCCTGGTGCATCTGACGAGCGGGGCGCTGTGGGCGGGCGGGCTCCTGTATGTGCTGCGGACGCTGCGCCGCTGGCGGCAGTCCGCCCCGGAGGCCGCCGCCGGGGTGCTCGGCCTGTACGCGCGCGTGGCCGCCGTCCTGTTCGCCGCGATCACCGCGACGGGCGTGTGCAGCTCGCTGCGCCGGATGCCGCCCGGCACGATCCTCGACCAGCTCACCGAGACGGCGTACGGGCGTGTGCTGGTGGCCAAGCTGCTGTTCGTGGTGGCCGTCGCGGTGCTCGCGGTGCTTGCCCGGCGGCGGCTGCGGGGCGGCGGCGACCGGCTCACCGCCTACTCCCCCGCGCGCGGCGAGGTGATCGCGCTCGGCGTGGTGGTGGCCGTGTCGGCGCTGCTCACGGCGGTGCCGCTGCCGATCCGCTGGTGAGCTGAACTCCCCCGCCGGGTCTGCCAGTCGGTTCTGTCAGTCGGCTCTGCCAGTCGGCTCTGTCAGTTGGTGACGAGGACCTTCAGGGCCGTGCGCTCGTCCATCGCCTTGTAGCCGTCCGGCACGCCCTCCAGGTCCACCGTCATGTCGAAGACGGGCGAGGGGTCGAGGGTGCCGTCGAGCACGTCGGGGAGCAGCTCCGGGATGTACGCCCGCACGGGCGCGACACCGCCGCGCAGCGCGATGTTCCGGTCGAACATGGCGCTCAGGTCGAGCCCGGTGCCGCTGCCGTGCGGGACGCCGACGAAGCCGATGGCGCCGCCGTCCCGGGTGACGTGCACGGCGGTGCGCATGGACTGCTCGGTGCCGACCGCCTCGACGACGGCGTGCGCGCCCTGTCCGCCGGTCAGTTCACGGACGGCCGCCACGGCCTCCTCGCCGCGCTCGGCGACGACGTCGGTGGCGCCGAAGCGGCGCGCGATGTCCGTACGGGCCTGGTGGCGGCCGAGCGCGATGATCCGCTCGGCGCCGAGGCGCCTGGCCGCGAGGACCGCGCACAGGCCGACCGCGCCGTCCCCGACGACCACCGTCGTGGCCCCGGGCCGCACCCCCGCGCCGAGCGCCGCGTGGTGCCCGGTGCCCAGCACGTCGGAGAGGCTGAGCAGCGCGGTCAGGAGCCGCTCGTCGGAGGCCGCCGCCGAGGGCAGCGTGACGAGGGTGCCGTCCGCGAAGGGGACCCGCACGGCCTCGCCCTGCCCGCCGTCGTAACCGGCCGAGCCCCAGAACCCGCCGTGCTCGCACGACGTCGTCAGGCCCTCGCGGCAGTAGTCGCACACCCCGTCGGACCACATGAAGGGCGCCACGACCAGGTCACCGCGCCGGACCCCGGAGACCTCGCCCCCGGTCTCCTCCACGATCCCGAGGAACTCGTGGCCGATGCGCTGCCCCGCCTGCCGCGCGGCCTCACCCCGGTACGCCCACAGGTCGCTGCCGCAGATGCAGGCCCGCAACACCCGCACCACCGCGTCGGTGGGCAGCTGGATCACGGGCTCGGGCACGTCCTCCACCCGCATGTCGTAGGGGGCGTGGATGGTGGTGGCGCGCATGGGGTGGTTCCTTTGTGCAGGTCAGGCGGTGGTGCTCGGGGTACTCCTGTCACGGTACGCCGGGGTCGGCAGGGCGCGCGCCCCGGCCGCCCCGAGGACGGCGCTCGCCAGCAGATACTGCGCCGCGAGATACGTGAGCATGATCCAGAGGTCCGGCCTGGGCGCCTGCGGCCACTCGGCGACGCCGGTCGCGATGAGCGTGTCCGACAGCAGGAAGAGCGCGCCCCCGGCCGCGGCCGTGAGCCCGAGCCTGCTCGCCCCGAAGGCCATCGCGGTGAGCAGCAGGCTGTACCCGGCGACGGGCCCGCGCATATCGGCGGGCAGGTCGGGCCAGAGCAGCGCGACGGTGGTGACGAGGGCCAGGGCGTACGCGGCGACGAGCAGGGCCCCGCGCGGGTTCGGGTGTGCGGTGCCGTGGCGGCGGAACAGGAGGAGGTAGCAGATGTGGCCGGCCGCGAAGGAGGCCATTCCGGCGAGGAAGGCGGGGTCCTTGTCGGACAGGAGCAGGGTGTCGCCGCCCCAGCCGAAGAGGAGGGCGGCGAGCAGGAGCCGTGGGGCGCCCTGGCCGGCCGCGTACGCCATGAGCAGGGGCATCAGCAGCGGCTTGAGTACGACGTGGCCGCCGTGCCAGCCTGCCGCGAGGCTTGCCAGGTCCCCTAGGGAGGCTACGGCGAAAGCCGTCAAAAGGGCGCCCGGCACGTGTGGTTGTGCCCACCCGTTCCGCCGTGCGGAACGCCTGCCCACAACGGTACGTGCGTTGCCGTCCGTCACGCCGCCGTCTCCGTGGCGCGCTCAGGCTGCTGTGAGGACGCGGGGCGGCTCTCCGTCGGCCCGGGCTGCCACCCCGGCCCCCCGAACACCCTCCCCGCCCGTTCCCGCCAACTCTCCGCCGCCTTCAGGTCCTTGGCGATCGAGACGTACTCGTGCGTGGCGACGCGCAGCGGGTTGTACGTGGAGATGTTCTTCGTCAGGCCGTACACGGGGCGCTCGGTCTCGGCGACCCAGGAGCCGAACATCCGGTCCCAGATGATCAGGATGCCGCCGAAGTTCCGGTCCAGGTAGCCGCCTTGGGAGGCGTGGTGGACGCGGTGGTGGGAGGGCGTGTTGAAGACGTACTCGAAGGGGCGCCACATCTTGTCGATGCGTTCGGTGTGGATCCAGAACTGGTAGACGAGGTTGGCCGAGGAGCAGAAGGCGAGCGCCGCGGGGTGCACGCCGCAGGCGATGAGCGGCAGGTAGAACGGCCAGACCGTGAGGCTCGTCCAGGGCTGGCGCAGCGCCGTCGTGAGGTTGAACTTGCGGCTGGAGTGGTGCACCACGTGGCAGGCCCACAGGATGCGGATGACGTGGTGGCCGCGGTGGGACCAGTAGTAGAAGAAGTCCTGCGCGAGCAGCATCAGCGGGACGGTCCACCACAGGACCGGCACGTGCAGCGGCGTCAGCGCGTACACCGCCGAGTAGATCGCGACGATCGGGATCTTCCACAGAAAGTCGAAGACGAGGCTGCCGAGGCCCATGGTGATGCTGGTGGCGGCGTCCTTCGTCTCGTACCCGGCGGCGTCCTCGTCGGGATGGATCCGATGGCTGACGATCTCGACGATCGTGAGCAGCACGAAGGCAGGTATGGACCACAGCACGACATCGGGCAGGTTCGGCGGCATGCGTGCACCGTAGAACGGGTGGTGGGTCGCCGCTAGGGGTTGTTACCGACAAGTATTACCGGGGGTACGAGGGGAGTTGTTGGCGATCTCCGCCAAAGGCCCGCCCGCAAACCTTTGGCACACATGCGGCTTCGCGGGCCCCCGCGTTCACACCCCGACCGCCCCGAGCAGCGTCCCCGCCCCGTACGTCACGGCCATCGCGAGCGCCCCGCCCGCCATGTTCCGCACCACGGCGGGGCCCACCGCCGCCGAGCCGAGGCGCGCGCTGGACCAGCCGGTGAGGGCGAGGGCGGCGAGGACGGAGAGCACCGTGACGGGCAGCCGCCAGTCGGCGGGCGGCAGCACGATGGCGAGGAGCGGAAGCAGCGCGCCGCAGGTGAAGGCGACGAAGCTGGCCGCCGCCGCGTGCCAGGGGTTGGTGAGGTCGTCGGGGTCGATGCCGAGCTCCACGCGCGCGTGGGCGCGCAGCGCGTCCCGCTCGGTGAGCTCGCGGGCGGCCTCGCGGGCCACCTCGCCGCTGAGCCCGCGCTGCTCCAACAGCTCGGTCAGTTCGGCCAGTTCGGCCTCGGGCTGCTCGCGCAGCTCCCGCTTCTCCAGGGCGAGCGCGGCCTTCTCCGAGTCGCGCTGGGTGGAGACCGAGACGTACTCGCCCGCGGCCATGGACATGGACCCGGCGAGCAGCCCGGCGAGGCCCGCCGTCAGGAGCGTGCCGCGGTCGTCGGTGGCGCCCGCGACACCCACGACGATGCCGGCCGTGGAGACCACGCCGTCGTTGGCGCCGAGCACGGCGGCCCGCAGCCAGTTGAGCCGGGCACCGAGCGCACCGCCGTGCGCCTCGTCGTGGGTGGGGGCCGATGGCGTCTCGCTTGGCTGGTCGCTCACCCGGGGAGGTTCTCATCCCGGGTGAGCGAACGCAGCCGGGCACGCCGTCACCAGACGCGCACCGACCCTCCCGCCGCGAACACAGGGCTGGTCGCGTCGGCAGGCGGCTCCTTGAGCGGCTCGGACAGCTCCGCCACGGTCGGGCCGACCGTGGCGGCCAGCGCGTCGAGGCGGTCCAGGTCGAAGCCGTAGACGCGGGCCGCGTTGCCGCCCACCATGGCGGCGACCTCCTCCTTGGGCAGGCCCGCGTAGGCGAAGCGGAGGCCCTCGCGGGAGTACGGGAAGGTGCCCTCGTCGTGCGGGTAGTCGCTGCCCCACATGACCTTGTCGAGGCCGATGCGGTCACGCAGGGCCGCCTCGTGCGGGCGCATGAAGCTCGCCCCGACGAAGCAGTTGTCCCGCCACACCTCGGAGGGCCCCTTGCCCATCGAAGAGGCGAGCCCCTGGCCGAACTTGGACTCGGCGGTGTCCGCCTTCGTCGCCGCCGCGACCAGCCGCCCGTGGTAGTAGTCCAGCATGTCGAGCACCCCCGGGATCCAGCCGGAGCCCTGCTCGGTCAGGACGAGCTTGAGGTCCGGGTGGCGCCGGAAGGCCCCGCCGAAGACGAGGTGCCACAGGGCGCGGTGGGAGAACCAGGTCGTCTCCACCATGAACACCGCGCGCGCGGCGGGCTCCTCGCCGAGCGGCGGCGAGGCCGAGCCCGCGTGGTGGTTGACGACCACGCCGCGCTCGGCGCAGGCGGTCCAGATCGGGTCGTACGTCTGCGAGTACAGCTCGGGCAGTCCCGAGCCGGGCGGGGTGCCGGGCAGCAGCAGACCGCCGGTGAGGCCCGCGTCGGCGGCCCAGTGGATCTCCTTGACGGCCTCCTCGACGTCGTTGAGGAGGATCTGGAAGACGCCCGCCCTGCGCCCCGGCGCCGCCGCGCAGAAGTCCGCGAGCCAGCGGTTGTGGGCGCGCAGCCCGGCCCAGCGCTGCTGGAACTCCTCGTGCGTGGGCGCGGGCGCCATCAGGGAGGCCGAGGGGAAGAACGGCGGGATGGTGTTGGGAAACACCACCTCGGCGACGATGCCGTCCTCCTCCATCTCGGCGAGGCGGCGCTCCGAGTTCCAGTTCTTGTCGGCCGTGTCGGCGAGGAGATCCTCGTACGGGTTGACGTAGGTGGCCGCCCACGCGTCGAAGGCGTCGTGGTGCCGGGACTCCAAGTAGGGCTTGTAGTCGAGGAGATCGGCGCCCGCGTGGCAGTCGGCCGAGATCACGGTGTAGCGCTCGCTCATGAGGTCACCCCTAGCGTCGGGAAGTCGTGGTCGGTCAGCCAGTGGCGGCCCACCTCGCGCGAGCGGGCCCAGGACGCCTCGACGGCCGCCTGGCCCGACGCGTCCGCGTCCTGGCCGAGTTCGGCGGGGGTCGGGCCGATGCGGGCGGCCAGCGGGGCCAGCTTCTCGGTGTCGAAGCCGAAGACCTCGGCGGCGGCGAGGCCCAGCATGCGCCGGGTCTCCGCGATCGGAATGTCGTGGAAGGTCTTCTTCAGCCACGCGCGCGTGTCGGGCCAGGTGCCTTCGGGGTGCGGGAAGTCGCTGCCCCAGAGGATGTTGTCGACGCCGATCTCGTAGCGCTGGGCGAGCTCGCGGCGCTTGGTGTTGGTGGCGCAGACGAAGACCTGCCGGTCCAGGTACTCGTGCGGGGCCCGCTTCAGCTCCGCGAACGGCGAGAGCTTCTTGCCGCCGTGCGCCCCCAGGTAGAGCCGGTCCATGAACCACAGGAGGTTCGGCAGCCACCAGCAACCGGACTCCGCCACCCCGAACTTGAGCCCCGGATGGCGCTCGAAGACCCCGGACCAGAGCAGGAACCACAGCGGCCGCGCGGGCCACCAGGTCACTTCGGAGACGTAGATCCCGAGGTGGTCGCCGTACTCGTGGCGCGGCGCCGCCCCGGAGTGGGTGACCAGGGGCATGGCGCACTCGGCGGCCGCGGCCCACACCGGGTCGTAACGGCGGTCGTGGTAGGGCGCCTTGTCGACCCACATGGAGGGGATCATCAGGGCGCCGAGCCCGGACTCCTTGGCCCGGTGTATCTCGGCGACGACCCGGTCGATCTCGCCGGTGACGGGCAACAGGGCGACGCCGCAGTGCCGTTCGGGGTGCTCGGACACGAACTCGGCGAGCCAGCGGTTGTGCGCCTGCGCGCCCGCCATGCCCAGCTCGGGGTCCTGGTCGCCGGAGAGGCCGAGGCCCACGCCGAAGGGCGCGGCGGTCTGGCTGTCGACGGCGTCCGCGTCGGGGAAGACGACCTCGGCGGCCACCCCGTCGCCGTCGAGCTCCTTGACGCGCTGTGCGGCGTCCCAACCGCCGCGCAGGCCCTCTTCGTTGTCGTTGAACCACTTCTCGGCGAAGGCGTCGTTGCGGATGCCGAGGCGCGTCGACTCCTCGCGGCGGGCCTGCGCCTGGCCGAGGAACTCGTCGAACTGGCGGTGGAAGCGGTGGTCGAGGTAGGGCCGGTACTCCTCGGTGGGGAGCCCGGCGTGGCAGTCGGAGGAGATGATCAGGTAGGGGTCGTTCTGTTCAGCCATCACACGTCCCTCAGTCCTCAGTCGAGAATGAAGCTCTCCAGGTACGCCGGGTTCCTGCGCTCCAGCATCGAGGCCGACCTGGCCTTGATCTGCCGGTCGCTGTGCTCGCTCGCGGGCAGCAGCCAGAAGCGGTCCTTCGTGATCCCCTCCGCCACGAAGTCCGCGACCTCCTCGACCGGCGTGAACTCGACCTCCTGGCCCGCCTCCTTCATCGCCGACTCCCACTGCGCGAGGCTGCGGTACGGGGTCTTGCGGGGCCGCTCCTTGGCGTACCGGTCGGGCCGGTTGCGGTGCGACTCCCACAGCCCGGTGCGCAGCATGTGAGGTCCGGGGAACAGCACGGAGGCGCCCACGCGCGCGTGCTCCGCCTTCAGGTGCGCGTACAGGGACTCGGTCATCGTCACGACAGCCGCCTTGGTGACCGCGTACACGGAGGCGGTGGGCAGCGGGGCGATGCCGCCGTCGCCGGAGGACGTGTTGACGACGTGGCCCGGCTCACCGCCCTCGATCATGCGGGGCAGGAACGCCTGGATGCCGTGGAAGACGCCCCACACGTTGACCTCGAACGCCCACTTCCAGTCGTTGGGTTCGTGCTGCCACATGCGGCCCTCGGCGCCCGAGCCGACGCCCGCGTTGTTGCACAGCACGTGCACGGCGCCGAACTTCTCGTACGCCGCGTCGGCGAGATCCAGCACCTGCTGCCGGTCGCCGACGTCGACCACGCGCGCGTGCACCTCGGCCCCGTCCTCGCGGAGCCCGGCGGCGGCCTTCTCCAGGGCGCTCTCCTCGACGTCCGCGAGCACGACCTTCATGCCCTCCGCCGCGAACCGCCGCACCAGGGCGAGCCCGATCCCGCCGGCCGCTCCGGTGACGACGGCGACCTGTCCGGCCTCGAGCCGCATCAGACGCTCCCCTCGGGCGGCCCGTCGAGGATCTGCTGCGGGTCGTCGTAGCGCTGGTGGACGTAGGGCAACAGCGCCTGGGCGCTGACCCGTTCGACGACCTTGCCCTTCTGGTCGGTGGTCTTCTCGCCGATGGTGATCTCGACGACGGTACGGACGGGCAGGTCGGCGATCGGGTCGTACATGGACTCGCGCAGGACGACGTCGCCGGTGATCCGCTCCAGCTTGCGGACCTTCTCGTTGCGCACGCAGTGCACCAGGACCGGGTCCGCGTCGAAGCCCGAACCGTCCACCGCGGGCAGGAACTTGAAGTAGAAGTCGGTCTTCTGGGCGGGCTCGGGCAGCGGCAGCGGGCCGCTGACGGCGCCGCGCACCTCCACGAAGGCGATGCCGTGCCGGGCGAGCGCCGCCCGCACCACGAGCCCGTCGCGCTCCACCTCGACCTCGCCGAGCTTCTTCGGCTCGCCGAAGACCTCGCGGCCGCCGATCAGGGCCCGCTCATGGGTCATCGGCATCACGAGCGGATACCAGCCCTCGACGCCGCCGTGCTCGGCGGCGACGGCGACCGAGCCCGCGCCCAGCGGGTAGCCGGGCAGGTCGACCTTGCTGATGTTGGCCCGCACCAGGGGGCGTGCGGTGGGCTTGAGCGGCGGCGGCAGGACGGCCGCCACCGCGTCCGGGTCGCTCTCCCAGACGGCGACGACGCCGGTGGACCAGATGTCGGGAAGCTTCGAACTCGCGGTGCGCGCGGCGGCGATCTCCGCCTCGGTCCGCGCCCCGTACCGTACGCGTGCCATGTCGTACCACCCTTCGTAGGTCGTGCCTTTTCCGGGGGTCTTGGGTCCTGCGGGGTCTTCCGGTCTTTGCGGGGTCTTCGGGTCTTGCGCTGGCGCCTGTAACACAGTTACACCTGACTCGACGAAGGGTAAATAGCCGTGCACGCAACGGACTTGGGGGTTCCATGGGCAGACAGCCGCTGACCCGCGAAGAGGTCCTCGAGGCCGCCGCGGCCCTGGTGAAGCAGCACGGCCCGCAGTCCCTGACGATGCGTAAGCTCGCCGCCGAGCTCGGCACCGCCGTGACCTCGATCTACTGGCACGTCGGCAACCGCGAGTCGCTCCTGGACGCCCTCGTCCTGCGCACCGTCGCCGACCTCGGCGAGATCCGCGCCACCGGCGCCACCCCCGCCCGCCGCATCGTCTCGGTGGCCCGCGCCCTCCGTCGCCAGCTGCGCACCCATCCGCACCTGGTGGCGATGGTCCACGAACGCGGCCTCACCGAGCGGATGTTCCTGCCCGCCCAGCAGGTCCTGGTGCACGAGGTGCACGCGGCGGGCCTGCGCGGCGCCCGGGCCGCGGCCGTCGTACGGGCCGTCCAGGTGCACGTCGTCGGGCACGTCCTGGTCGAGCGGAACCGCGAACGGGCCCCGGTGCAGCGCCCCGGCGAGGAGGAGCTGTGGACACCCGAGACCGCCGAGCACGACCCGGAGCTCGCCCGCGCGCTGGCCCGCCCCGTCGATCCGGAGGCGCTGTTCACGACATCCGTGCGCGCACTTGTGGCCGGACTCCTCGGACCGGGGAGCTGACTGTCGGTCGCGGCCCGTATCCTCATGGACCATGCTCGAAGACCGCACGACCGCAGCGTCCGCAGCCCCCTGGCCGGCCGCGTACCCATCGGGGTACGCGGTCGTCGACGTGGAGACCACCGGCCTCGCCAGGGACGACCGGATAGTGTCGGCCGCCGTCTACCGAGTCGACGCCCAGGGCGAGATCGAGGACCACTGGTACACCCTGGTCAACCCCCAGCGCGACCCCGGCCCCGTCTGGATCCACGGCCTGACGACCGCGATGCTCACGGACGCGCCCCTGTTCGGCGACGTCGCCGAGGAGTTCGCCGCCCGCCTGGACGGCCGCGTCCTCGTCGCGCACAACGCGGTCTTCGACTGGTCGATGATCGCCCGGGAGTACGCGCGCGCGGAGCGCACCGCCCCGGTCCGCCAGCGCCTGTGCACGATCGCGCTCTCCAAGGAGCTCGGCCTGCCGCTGCCCAACCACAAGCTGGAGTCCCTCGCCGCCCACTTCGGAGTGGAGCAGCGGCACGCGCACAACGCCCTGGACGACGCGCGCGTGCTCGCCGAGGCGTTCCGGCCGAGCCTGCGCGCGGCCGCCGCGGGCAACGTCCGCCTGCCCCTCCTGGAGTGCCGTCCGCTCACGGAGTGGTCGGACTCGGGCCCCCGCATCGTCCGCCAGCCCACCGGTCCCGGCGCCGGGAACCCCGCGTACTCCTCGTACCGCCAGGGCAGTTGGCGCCCCTCCCGCAAGCGCCCGCCGTGCCCGTATCCGAACCCGGGCCGGTACGAGCCGGGCAGCCCCCTGAAGCAGGGCATGCGCGTGGCGTTCTCCGGGGACACCTCGGTCGACCGCGAGCTCCTGGAGGACCGGGCGGTGGAGGCGGGCCTGCACATCGCCACCAGCGTCTCCCGGCTCACCAGCCTCCTGGTGACGAACGACCCGGGCTCGGGCACCTCCAAGACCACCAAGGCCCGCAGCTTCGGCACCCCGGTCATCGACGAGGCGGCCTTCGGCCAGCTCCTCCAGGACGTGGCCCCGGCGGAGAAGAAGAGCTAGGAGGAGACGCCCCCTGGCTCGCGGGCGTTCAGACGGGTGATTGTCGGGCGGGCTCCCGCCTGCCCGCTCGCTTGCGCGCGCCGGGCGTCCCACTCTGTGGCGCATGGCACGTTGCGAGGTCTGCGGAAACGACTACGGCATGTCCTTCGAGGTGCACGCGCAGGGCGCGGTGCACGTCTTCGACTGCTTCTCCTGCGCCATCCACCGCATGGCGCCCATCTGTGAGCACTGCCGCTGCCGGATCATCGGCCAGGGCGTCGAGGTCGAGGGCCACTGGTACTGCGGCGGGCACTGCTCGCGCGCGGAGGGGCGGGTGGGCATCGTCGACAAGGTGTGAGCCGAAGACCGCCCGAACTGCCCGAACTGTCCGGACCAAGCCCCCGACGGGACCCTCCCGTCGGGGGCTTCACGCGCGGGGGGTACCGTCGAGCCGTGTACCGCTTCCTGTTGTCCCGGCAGTGGGTGATCCTCACCCTCATCGCTCTCGTACTCATCCCCGTGATGATCGAGCTGGGCTTCTGGCAGCTGCACCGCCATGAGCACCGCGTCGCCCAGAACAAGCTGATCTCCGACGCGCTCGCGGCCGAGCCGGTCCCGGCCGAGCAGCTCACCTCGCCCGGCCACGCCGTCTCCCGCTCACAGCTGTACCGCCGGGTCACCGCGACCGGCACCTTCGACACGAAGCACGAGGTCGTGGTGCGGCGCCGCACCAACTCCGACGACCAGGTCGGCGCGCACGTCCTGACCCCCTTCGTCCTCAAGGACGGCAAGGTCCTGCTCGTGAACCGCGGCTGGGTCGAGGCCAACGGCCCGCAGACCGCGTTCCCGAAGGTCCCCGCCCCGCCGAAGGGCGAGATCACGGTCACCGGCCGCCTCATGGCCGACGAGACCTCCGCCGAGAGCGGCATCAAGAACGTCAAGGGGCTGCCGGACCGTCAGATCATGCTGATCAGCAGCGGCCAGCAGGCGCAGGCCCTCGGCAAGAAGGTCCTCGGCGGCTACATCGAGCAGACCGCGCCCGAGGCGGACTCCCCCGAGCTGATCGGCGAGCCCAACCACAGCGACATCGGCCCGCACATGGCGTACGCAGTGCAGTGGTGGCTGTTCGCGGCCGGTGTCCCGGCGGGCTGGGTGGTCCTGGTCCGCCGCGAGCGCCGCGACCGCGCCCAGGCCGCGGCGAGCGAGACCCCCGAGGCGGCGCCCGCCGCGGTGTGACGCGGGCCGGGCTGTGATGCGGCCCGGGGTGTGACGCGGCCGGGGCGAGGCGGCAGGATGGGGCCATGGATCTTGGACTGAAGGACCGTGTCTATGTCGTCACCGGGGCCACCCGCGGCCTCGGCAACGCCGCCGCCCGCGAGCTGGTCGCCGACGGCGCGAAGGTCGTCATCACCGGGCGCAGCGAGGAGTCCGTGACCGCCGCCGCCGAGGAGCTCGGCCCGAACGCGGTCGGGGTCGCCGCCGACAACGCGGACCCGGCCGTCGCGAGCCGCCTCGTGGCCGCGGCCCGCGAGCACTTCGGCGGCTTCGACGGCGTACTGATCAGCGTCGGCGGCCCCGCCCCCGGCTTCGCCGCCGACAACACCGACGAGCAGTGGCAGACGGCCTTCGAGTCCGTCTTCCTCGGCGCCGTCCGCCTCGCCCGCACCGCCGCCGCCGAGCTCGGCGAGGGCGGCGTCATCGGCTTCGTCCTGTCCGGTTCCGTGCACGAGCCGATCCCGGGCCTGACCATCTCGAACGGGCTGCGCCCCGGTCTCGCCGGCTTCGCCAAGTCCCTCGCCGACGAGCTGGGCCCGCGCGGCATCCGCGTGCTCGGGCTGCTCCCGGCCCGCATCGACACGGACCGGGTGCGCCAGCTCGACGGCCTGTCCGCCGACCCGGAGGCGACCCGCGCCGGCCACGAGTCCCGCATCCCGCTGCGACGCTACGGCACGCCGGAGGAGTTCGGCCGCACGGCCGCGTTCCTGCTGTCGCCCGCGGCCTCGTACCTGACGGGAATCATGCTGCCGGTCGACGGCGGCTTCCGGCACGGCTTCTGACGCCCCACGGCC
This sequence comes from Streptomyces sp. NPDC059009, assembly GCF_042740175.1. Lineage (NCBI taxonomy): Bacteria > Bacillati > Actinomycetota > Actinomycetes > Kitasatosporales > Streptomycetaceae > Streptomyces > Streptomyces sp. NPDC059009. Next base: position 50,510 of record NZ_JBHYJB010000022.1, read on the forward strand.
TCCGGCCTCCGGAGCCCTTACGGAACGCTCAACTCACCCGCTCCGCCCGGTGCTTGACCGCACGGAGCCGGACCGTCGCGGGCAGCCGGTCGAGGCCCGCCGAGTCGCGGGCGTGCTCCAGGGCCTGGGAGGACAGCAGTTGAAGCGCGTCGCCGGGGGCGGCGTGGGGCTCCAGGACGAGCCCCACCCGCGCCTGCGGCGCGTTCCGCCGGCCGGTGAGCGCGACCTGGGCGCGCTCCACCCCGTCGAGGGCCTCGGCCTCCCCCGTCAGTACGTTCTCCAGGGCCCGCCCCCGCAGCAGCGCACCCTCCCCGTCGCCCGTCTCCACCAGGACCTCCGCGAGGCGGCGGCGCCGCAGCTGGGCCGAGAGCCACCACACGGCGAGCAGCACACAGACCGCGAGCACCGCGATGACCGTGGGCCACCACCAGCCGTCGCCGCGCCAGCGGGCCCGGTCGGCATCGCTGAGCAGCACGTCGTGCCGCCCGTCGTGGACCCACCAGGAGGGCGGCTTCAGGCCGAGGCCGATGGCGAGCACCGAGCCGCCGACCACCAGGAGGGCGAGCCCGACGAGGCCGAGCACCACCCGGTTGACCGTGCTCAGCATGGCTCAGCCCCTTCTGCCCGGGCGGGCGACCCGCACCGAGAGCGCGGGCCCCCGGGTCAGGCCGAGGTCCCGGATGCCGTCGGCGAGCGTGGTGTCCAAGTCGGCCCGTACGTCGTCGAGTTCACGGAAGTGCGCGTAGGCGCGGACGTCGACCTTGGAGCGGGTCATGCGGACCCGTACGGACTGCACGCCCGAGACGTCCATGGCCCGGTCCCGCAGGACCATCGCGGCCGCGGCCCGGTGCAGCCCCGCCCGCACGTCGGCGTGGGTGCGCCGCATCGGGAGCACGGCGCGCAGCCCGGGCGTCGCGGCGAGGACGATCAGCCACACCCCGAGGAGGGCGGCGACGGCGGCCCCGGCGAGCACCGGGGCGCCGTCGAGGGGCCGTTCGGCGAGCTCACGGGCGAGGGCGCGGCGCCAGTGCATGGCGGGGTGTCCGGCCCGCACCGCCACGACGTCGTACAGCAGCAGCCCGGCCCCGCCCAGGATCGCCAGGGCGAGCAGGACCGCGGGGGCACGCCGCTGCGACCAGAAGCGCTCGGCCCTGCCCTCCTCGGCCAGCGTGGGCGGCGCCTTGTAGGCGGCCGCGGACAGCGACTGGTCGGCCGGGTCGGGGTCGGGCCCGCCCGCCTTCTCCAGGACCGGTACGGGCTGGGTGTTCCCGTTCCCGCCCAAGGTGCCCTCGGGGTCGCTCATCGTGTCCTCCCCTGTGCCGCGCCACGCACATGTGCCGAGTGCAGCCGCTCCACCTGGACGGCCACCTCGGGCACCTCCATCCCCGCCAACGCCTTTACCCGCTGGGCGACTTGGCGACGCACGGAGCCGCACTGGGCGCCGATGTCGGAGGGGTAGTCGAGTTCGAGACTGATCCGGACGCGGGCGGCGTCATGGTGCACGGTGACCGTGGCGTGCGGCGCGGAGCCGCCCTCGGGCACCGCGTCCAGGGCCTCGCGTGCCGCGTGCGCGGCGATCTTCGCGACGACCCGGTCGGCGATCCGGGTCGCGCCGCGCTCTCCCGGTGCGACCTGGGGCTGCACCCGTCACCGCCGCCGGTCGTCGCCGCGGGTGCGGAAGAAGTCGCCGGGCTCCAGGTCCCCCTCCAGGAACCGGCCCGCGACGAAGCCGATGGCGCCGAGCGCCGCCACCAGGAGGAAGGCCCCGAACCCGCCGAAGTACCCGGCGAAGCCGAGGGCCATCCCGGCCACCATGCCGATCACGGCCATGCTCATCGTGCGCTCCTTCGCTGCTCAGCGAGTACGCGACCGTACTGGGCGGGACCCCGGGGGTGCCGGGGTCCCGTACGGAAACGGTCCTACTGGAGCCGGCCCTGAGGCTCGTCGTCTTCCTCGTCCGGCAGCTTCACATCGCTCACCGCGATGTTGACCTCGACGACCTCGAGCCCGGTCATGCGCTCGACGGCCGCGATGACGTTCTCTCGCACCGCGCGCGCGACATCGGCGATCGACACGCCGTACTCGACGACGACCTCCAGGTCGAGCGCCGTCTGGACCTCGCCGACCTCGGCCTTCACGCCCCGCGACACCGAGGACTTCGACCCGCCCGGCACCCGGTCCCGCACGGCCCCGAAGGTCCGGGCGAAGCCGCCGCCCATGGCGTGCACGCCGACCACATCACGGGCGGCGAGCCCGGCGATCTTCTCGACGACGCCGTCCGCGATGGTGGTGCGCCCCCGGGTGGCCGGGTCGCCGCCGCCGCGCCGGGTGGCGGACGCGGCCTTGACCGCGGCCTCGTTCCGCGACTCCTGCTCAGTCGTCAGGCTCTTCTGTCCGGTGTCGGTCATCGCCTGTCGTCCCTTTCGGAGGGGGATCTGCGGATTCTGCTCCTTCGCCCCACACTAAGCGCGGCCGGGCGCAAGCGCGCCGGGGATGCGGCAGGCTGGAGCAATGACGGCTGACCGATGGGCCCAGGCGGTACGCGAACAGCTCGGTCTGGGGCGGCTGCTGCCCCTTGGCGGCTCCGGGGACGGCGCCTGGATCGCGGAGTCCGCGGCGGACGGGGTGCTGCGCCAAGCGGCGCAGCGGCTCGGCGGCGTGCGCCTCGGCACGCTCCGTATCGGCCCCCTCGACCCGGAGGGCGGCGAGAGCCCGGCGGTGCCCGCGCCGCCGAGCGCGCTGCCGGTGGGGGCGCTGCGGATCACCGCGGACTTCTCGGCGGTGGCGAGCGAGCCGCTCCCGACGGCGGCGGATCGCCTCCGCTCGACGCTGGCAACGGCGGCCGCCGACGGGCTCGGGCTCGACGTGGCCGAAGTCGACCTGCGGGTGACGGGGCTGCTCGACGCGGAAGAGCCCGCTGATGCCTACGAGGGCGAGGACCCCACCGGCGTACGAGAAGCCGAGAAGGAAGGGGAGGCGCCGGACCTCGAGGGCGACGAGGACCGGGCGGGGCGGGCCGCGCTCGCCGTGCCGGGCGTGACGCGCCTGACCGGGATGCTCGGCGGGCTCGGCCGGGCGGTGCACGTGGAGGAGCGCGCGACGCCCGGCGCGCTGGCCGCGCGGCACGTGCGGGTGGAGGTCGCGGTGGACCGGGCCCACCGCGCGCTGGACGTGGCGCTCGCGATCCGGCACCAGGTCGCCGACGCCCTGCCGGACCGCCCGTCGGTGGCCGTGATCGTCACGGCCACCGAAGCACCCTGAAGGGGCGCGGGACTCTGACAGGTGCGGCCCCGCCGCGCGGGCGCGACCAGCCACGACGGACCGCCGCCCGAAGGACGACCCCCGGTCGAGGAACCCCGAGCGAGGGCGGCTAGGGCCTGATCCGCCGGACAGGTCCTAGTCCCCGATACCGGCCAGGTCGCGCAGCCGGCGCCCCTGAGCGGCCCGCTCAGCGGTGCGCTGCTCCTCGGCCGAACGGCCCGCCGCACCCTGCAGCAGCACCTTCGTCTCGATGACGGCGTCCCGGGGCGCGGCAAGGAGCGCCGCCGCCAAGTCCCGTGCGGCGCCGTCGAGTTGGCCGCCGGGCACGACGAGGTTGGCGAGGCCCACTCGCTCGGCCTCGTCGGCGTGCACGAAGCGGCCCGTGGCGCAGATCTCCAGGGCGCGGGCGTAGCCGACCAGGTTCACCAGCGGATGTGTGCCGGTGAGGTCGGGCACCAGGCCCAGGCTGGTCTCGCGCATGGCGAACTGCGCGTCGTCCGCGACGATCCGCAGATCACACGCGAGGGCCAGCTGGAAACCCGCACCGATCGCATGGCCCTGGACGGCGGCGATGGACACAATGTCGCCGCGCCGCCACCAGGTGAACGCCGCCTGGTACTCGGCGATCGTGGCGTCCAGGACGCCGTCGTCGCCGCGTGCCAGGTCGATGAAGGACGGCTCGCCGTCGAAACCTTCGGGCGTGAACGCCTGCCGGTCGAGTCCGGCGGAGAAGGACTTGCCCTCACCACGCAGCACCACGACCCGGACGCTGCCCGGCAACAGCTGTCCCGCCTCGGCCAACGCCCTCCACAGCGCGGGAGATTGGGCGTTCCGCTTGGCCGGATTGGTCAGCGTCACCGTGGCGACGGCCTCGTCGATGGTGAGGCGTACGCCGTCCTTGTCGAGTACAGCCATGGGTGGCCTCCGATGGTGTGCGGTCGGGCCGGACGCGTCAGCGCCCGTAAGTGACTGCACAGTAACCACCCGGTCGACCGGCTGATCGACCGGGTGGCCACCATCGGACCACCGTCAGCTGGAAGCGGCCTTCTTGCCCCGCGTCGCCCCGCCGCGTCCCCGCAGCGTGACTCCCGACTCGCTGAGCATCCGGTGCACAAAGCCATAGCTGCGGCCGGTCTCCTCGGCCAACGCCCGGATGCTCGCACCGCCGTCGTACTTCTTCTTCAGGTCTGCCGCGAGCTTGTCGCGCGCGGCGCCGGTTACCCGGCTGCCCTTCTTCAGAGTCTCGGCCACCCGTGCCTCCTCATGGGAAGTGCGCTCTGGACTTCTCATGATCACCCCTCCCGGGCTTCCTGGCCACCCATTCGGCAAGGTCCGTGAGACCGGGTTTCCCGCGCCAGAAGGCGCCCGCACGATCGGAATGAACGATTCCGCGATCCCCGGCCGATACGGCCGTTCGGGTAGCGCGCAGAACCGGCAGGTCAGCGCGGCGGCGGTCGCGAAGGCAGCCCTGTGCCCGGTGGGACGGGAAAATCCGTGTACACCACACCGCGGTACGAGGAGACCTCACACAGATGAAGGATCACGGCTCGGCCGAATGATCCATACGCAGTGGATCAATGGTTCGATCAAGCGAGGGCGACGAGGTCCGCGTAGTCCGCGCCCCACAGGTCCTCGACGCCGTCGGGCAGCAGAATGATCCGCTCCGGCTGCAGCGCCTCCACCGCGCCCTCGTCGTGGGTGACGAGGACGACCGCGCCCTTGTAGGTGCGCAGGGCGCCGAGGATCTCCTCGCGGCTGGCCGGGTCGAGGTTGTTCGTGGGCTCGTCCAGGAGCAGGACGTTGGCCGAGGAGACGACCAGGGTCGCGAGCGCGAGCCGGGTCTTCTCGCCGCCGGAGAGCACTCCCGCGGGCTTGTCCACGTCGTCGCCGGAGAAGAGGAAGGAGCCGAGGGTCTTGCGGACCTCGACGAGGTCGAGGTCGGGGGCGGCGGAGCGCATGTTCTCCAGGACCGTGCGCTCCGGGTCGAGGGTCTCGTGCTCCTGTGCGTAGTAGCCGAGCTTGAGGCCGTGGCCCTCGATGACCTGGCCGGTGTCGGGCTTCTCGGCGCCGCCGAGGAGCCTCAGGAGCGTGGTCTTGCCCGCGCCGTTGAGGCCGAGGATGACGACGCGCGAGCCCTTGTCGATGGCCAGGTCGACGTCCGTGAAGATCTCCAGGGAGCCGTACGACTTCGACAGGCCCTCGGCCATGAGCGGCGTCTTGCCGCAGGGCGAGGGCTCGGGGAAGCGCAGCTTGGCGACCTTGTCGCTCTGGCGCACCTCCTCCAGGCCCGCGAGGAGCTTGTCGGCGCGCTTGGCCATGTTCTGGGCGGCGACGGTCTTGGTGGCCTTGGCGCGCATCTTGTCGGCCTGCGAGTGCAGGGCGGCGGCCTTCTTCTCCGCGTTCTGGCGCTCGCGCTTGCGGCGCTTCTCGTCGGACTCGCGCTGCTGCTGGTAGAGCTTCCAGCCCATGTTGTAGACGTCGATCGCGGAGCGGTTGGCGTCCAGGTAGAAGACCTTGTTCACGACCGTCTCGACCAGGTCGACGTCGTGGGAGATCACGATGAAGCCGCCGCGGTACGTCTTCAGGTAGTCGCGCAGCCAGATGATCGAGTCGGCGTCGAGGTGGTTCGTCGGCTCGTCCAGGAGGAGCGTGTCCGCGTCCGAGAAGAGGATGCGGGCCAGCTCGATGCGGCGGCGCTGACCGCCGGAGAGGGTGTGCAGGGGCTGGCCGAGCACCCGGTCGGGGAGGTTGAGCGCGGCGGCGATGGTGGCGGCCTCCGCCTCGGCCGCGTACCCGCCCTTGGTGAGGAACTCGGTCTCCTGGCGCTCGTACTGCTTGAGCGCCTTCTCGCGGGTGGCGCCCGAGCCGTTCGCGATGCGCTGTTCGTTCTCGCGCATCTTGCGGATCAGCACGTCGAGTCCGCGCGCGGACAGGATGCGGTCGCGGGCGAGGACGTCCAGGTCGCCGGTGCGCGGGTCCTGCGGGAGGTAACCGACCTCGCCGGAGCGGGAGATGGTGCCTCCGGCCGGGATGCCCTCACCGGCGAGGCACTTGGTGAGCGTGGTCTTGCCCGCTCCATTGCGGCCGACGAGGCCGATGCGGTCGCCCTTGGCGATACGGAAGCTCGCGTTCTCGATGAGGATGCGGGCGCCGGCGCGCAGCTCGATACCGGAGGCGGTGATCACGGGACAGACTCCTGGGCAGTGGAAGGACGGCGGGTGAGGGTCACGGAGGGCGGTGCCGCGCACGGCTGCCGCCGGCGCCGTCTAGTGCAGGAGGAGAATGGCCATGCGGCAATTCTAACGGGGCGGTGCAACCACTTTTTCAGGGCCGCCCCGCCAGGCGCCCGGGCCGCCGGGAAGCGCGTTGCCGAGCGGGGTGCGGTGGGGCGCGATCCGGCCCAGGCCGTCCACCGCGACCAGTTGGGACGTCCAGGGGGCCGTGCCGTCGCCGCAGGGCTGGGCGACGAGGAGGGCGCCGCGGTGGCGTGCCGCGCGGGCGGGCTCGAAGGCGCAGCCGCGGCGGGCGGGCAGCGTCCAGCGCAGGTCGCCGTCGGCGGTGCGGTAGGCGGCGATGCGCTGCGGGGTGACGACGGCCAGCATGCGGGCGTCCGGGTCGAGCGGCTGCAGGACGCCGGCGGCGCCCCGGGCGGCGGGGGTGCGCAGCCAGGGGGCGGTGGCCGGGACGGCGCGGTGCCAGCGGACCGCGGCCCCGGTGCGCTCGGTGTCGGTGATCAGTCCGTCGTCCCAGAGCGCGATGGCGTGCCCCGGCGCCGGGAGCAGCGAGAGGGGCCGGTGCCCCGCGCGCGTGTACGTCCAGCGGGCGAGGCCGGTGCCCGGGTCGTACGCCTCGACGGAGCGGCTCCCGGTGCGCAGGCCGGGCTCGCTTTCGGCGGCCACGCGCGCGTGGACGGTGAGGTGGTCTCCGTAGGGGGCGGGCCGGGAGAGGTGGGCCGCGGTGATGAGCGGGAGGGCGAGGACGGCGAGGGCCACGGGGAGCGCGAGGCGGGTGCCGCGGCCCAGCGAGGGCGGCTCAGGCGTCGGCACAGCGGGCTCAGCGGGCATCGGTGCAGCGGGCTCAGCGGGCATCGGGCCCCCCTTCGGTACCACTCACGGCCCAGGATCAGGCGGAGCGTAGCCGCGGGCCGGTTCGCGGCGGGGACCTCGGCGCCGCGACACGGCGCGGGGCGCGGTGCGCGTCCCCCGTTCGGACCCCCGCCCGGGGCCAGGCACTGTGGGGCATATCAGGATGAAGTGGCCGGGCACCCGGCGCCGGGCGGTACGTCGCCGCACCGGATGCGAGGCAGAGGGTGGTGCGCCCCATGCAGTTCGACGACGACGCCAATCTGGACACCTCCGAGGTGCAGGATGTGCGCGGGAGTCGGATCCCCGGTGGCAAGGCGACGATCGGCGGTGGCATCGCCGGCCTCATCGCGCTCCTGATGGGGCTGTTCTTCGGGGTGGGCCCGGACCAGCTCGGCCTGTCCTCGGGCAACGACGAACCGGCCGCCTCGTCCTCGTCGATCGCGCAGGTGCAGCAGAGCTGCAAGACCGGGCGGGACGCCAACTCCAAGGAGGACTGCCGCATGGTCGCGGTGGTCAACAGCGTCCAGGACTTCTGGCGCCAGGAGTTCCCGCGCAGGAACGGCCGCTACACCCCCGCGCAGACCGTCTTCTTCACCGGCCGGGTCGGCACCGCCTGCGGCCAGGCGTCCTCCGCCGTCGGCCCGTTCTACTGCCCCGGCGACCAGAAGGTCTATCTGGACCTGGGCTTCTTCAACGAGCTGCGGTCCAAGTTCGGCGCGAGCGGCGGGGCCTTCGCGCAGGCGTACGTCGTCGCGCACGAGTACGGGCACCATGTGCAGAACCTGATGGGGACCCTGAAGCGCGCGCAGGACGGCCGTACGGGCGAGAACAGCAATGCCGTCCGGGTCGAGCTGCAGGCCGACTGCTACGCGGGCGTGTGGGCGCACCACGCGACGACCACCCCGGACGAGTCCACCGGCAAGCCGCTCATCACGAAGCTGACCGACGACGACATCCGCGACGGCCTGGACGCGGCCGCGGCGGTCGGCGACGACCGGATCCAGGAGCGCTACCAGGGCCGGGTGACCCCGGAGTCCTGGACGCACGGCTCGGCCAAGCAGCGACAGGAGTGGTTCTACGAGGGCTACCGCACCGGCGACATGGCGCGCTGCAACACCTTCCGCTGAGCCGCCGGGCCCGTACGGGTCCCTCAGTCGCCGCCGGTGTGCACCTGGAACGCGGCGCGGCGCACCGCCTTGGCGAGCGCCGGGTCGGGGTGCGCGGCCGCGAGGGCGACCAGGACCTGCACGGTGCGGGGGTGCCCGACCGTCCGCACCTCGTCGAGGAGCGCGGGGACCGTGCCCTGGACCGCCGACTCCAGGTGGCGGACGAGGAGTTGGGTCTCGCCGTGGTCGGCGACGGCGGCGGCCGTGTCCACCCACAGCCAGGTCGACTCCTCGCGGGACAGGACCTGGTGGACGTCCTCGGGGTCGGTGCCCTCCTGCTCGGCCAGCCACAGCAGGGCGTAGGGGCGCAGCGGGGGCTCGTCGACGACCGCCCGTACGTCCGGCTCGGCGGGGGCGCCGACGACGCGCAGCGCCTCGAAGGCCAGGCCGCGCAGCAGGGCGTCCTCGCCGCGCGCGGTGTCAAGGAGTTCGGTGACGGCGCTGCCGACGGGGCGGGCGGCGAGCCAGGCGCGGTACTCGGCGCGGGCCACGCCCGGCCGCAGCCGGGCGCAGCCGCGCAGCATGTCGTCCGCGGACTGCTCGATGTGCCCGGCCGGGCTCTGCGCGGCGACGCAGATCTGCTCCAGCTTGACCCAGACCGCCCAGCTGCCGAGCGGGGTGAGGGTGGCCTGCCCGTCGGCGTAGGTGAGGGCGCCGACGGCGGCGAGGCCGTGCAGGGCCCAGTCCAGGAGGTCGGCGAGCGGGGGTTCGTCGTCGGTGTCGGAGGCGACCGGCTCCGGCTGCGGCCCGTAAGGGATCTCGCAGCGCTCCGTGCGCAGTTCCGTGACGCGCTGGTCCAGGAGGTCAAGGAGCTGCGGTACGGGGACGGGGCCCGCCGACAGCTGGAGCAGGGACAGGAGCTGGGGCACCGCCTCGACGGCCTCGGCGACGGCGGCGGGCGGCAGCTCGCCGGGGGCCGGGTGGACCAGGGACCAGGCGTCGAAGAGGGCGACCCAGCCGCGCAGCACGGCGGCGTCGTCGCGGTCCCAGGCGCGCAGCCGCCAGCCGGGGCGGGCGCTGTCGCCGTGCACCTCGACGAGTCCGGCGAGCCGGGCGGTGTCCCAGTCGGCGCGCACCTGGGCAGGGGACAGTCCGAGGTCCGTGGCGGCCCGCAGGGCCGTGGCGTCGGAGAGGACTCCGTTGGTGTCGGGGGCCACGCCGTCGCGGTCCCGTGCCGGGCTCAGCGCGGCGTCGGCCCAGCGGGCCACGCGGACGGCCGCGGCGAGGCCCGCGCGCGCCATCCGGGCCAGCTCCGCGGGGGCCGGGGTGCCCTCGGGTGGACGCGGCGCGGGGCGGCGCCGGCGGCGCTCCGCGGTCGCCCGGGGTCCGACGAGCCTGGTTCGCGCTGTGCCGCGCTCCGCCTCCGCTCGCTGTTCGGCCCCCAAAAGCGGAGCGGTCCTGACGAGTCGGAGCCTGGAGTCGCGCGGGATACGGGACGTCACAGGAAGCAGTCTTCCTGTTGACGGTCCGAAAACCCAAACGGAATGGCGCGCCAGGGCCTTGCCCGGCGTTACATCAGGGGGGTGAGGAAGCGGCGGAGCGCCTCTTCATAGCCCTCCGGGTCCGCGTTCCACATCGCGCCGTGCGGCGCATCCGGAACCTGGTGCAATGTGACCAACTCGGGCCTCTTGTGGGCGAGTTCCCGCGAGAGCCCCCAGGGGGCGACGGTGTCGTCCGGGCCGTGCACGACGAGGGTCGGCACCTTCAGCACGGCGGGGTCGGCGGCCTCCAGGATGCGGTCGCCACGCAGTCCGGTGCGGCCCTGGGCGGCGCGCACGGCGAGCGGGAGCAGCGGGCCCGGGGTGCGGCGGGCGGTGGCCAGGGCACGCAGGGTGGTCTCCCAGTTGAGCACCGGGGAGTCCAGGACCAGTCCGCTGATGCGGTCGCGGAGGGCCGAGTGCGCGGCGGCGTGCAGGGCCATGGTGGCGCCGGTGGACCAGCCGTGCAGGACGACCCGTTCGGCGCCGTGGCGCACGGCGTAGCGGATCGCCGCGTCGAGGTCGCGCCACTCGGTCTCGCCGAGGTGGCCGAGGCCGTCCGGGGAGCGGGGCGCGCCGAGGTCGCCGCGGTAGGCGAGGGAGAGCACGGGGAACTGCTGCTGGTGCAGGAACTCCATGATGTTCATGGGGAGTTCGCGGGTGGTGCCGAGGCCGTGCACCGCGATGACCCAGGTGTCCCGGACGGCGGGCACGAACCAGGCGGGCAGCGGGCCGAGTTCGCCGTCGATGTCGACGTCGGCGTGGTCCAGGCCGAGCACGTCGCGCGGGTTGCCGATGTACACCTGCGGGGTGAGCCAGGCCCGGTCGCCCGCCTCGAGGGAGCCGTGGGTGACCCGCTCCAGGCGGCGCACCACTGTGTCGGCCTCGTGCGGCGCGGAGTCCAGGACGGGGCCGACGACGGCGTGCGAGCCGTCGCCGCTGAGCCCGTAGGTGCCGGGGCGGAGGCTCGCGAGGGCGCGGGTCAGGGTGATCCGGCCCGCGGCGGTGCCGTGCACGGTGAGGCGGGGCTCGGTGGGCAGGGGGCGGCCTGCGGGCGCCTTGAGGGCGGCGTCGCTGGCGTATCTGCCGGCGGCCACGGCGGCGGCTGTGGCCGCCAGGGTGGCGGTGACTGCGGTGACGGCGGCGGCCGTTGCTTGGGCTGGGCGCACGGGTTCAGTGTCTTCGGGTGCGGGGGCTACTGCCAGTGGGCGTGGGCCGGTGGGGGTGCGGGTCTTGCCTGCGGCGCCCCTTCCCCAAGCCCGCCCCTTCCCCAAGCCCGCCCCTTCCCGAATCCCCGGCTCCGCCGTGCTGGGGCACCCCGTATCGGCGCTTCGCGCCTCGTCCTCAAACGCCGGACGGGTTGGATGGTTCGCCGGACGGGCTCAAGAGAGGCATCAGCCCCTCTGGCCGTAGCCCCTCAGCTTCTCCTCCGCTTTCGCCATCTCCTCCGGAGACAGCAGCGTCATCTCGCGGCCCGGGACGCCCGATGCCAGGAGCCAGACCCTGCACATCCACTCCAGCTGGGCCGTGCGGTCGTACGCCTGGGCGAGTGTCGTGCCGTAGGCCATCGTGCCGTGGTTCTGGAGGAGGCAGGCGGTGCGGTCGGTCAGGGCGTGGAGCATGTTCTCGGCCAACTCGTCGGTGCCGTAGAGGGCATACTTCGCAACTCGGACCGGGCCGCCCAGGGCGCCCGCCATGTAGTGGATGGGCGGGAGCTCGGGGACGAGGGCGGAGACCGCGGTGGCGTGGGCCGCGTGTGTGTGGACCACCGCGGCCGCGTCCGTCGAGCGGTAGATCGCCAGGTGCATGGGGAGCTCGCTGGTGGGGGTCAGCTTGCCGAGGCGCCGCTCGCCGTGCAGGTCCACGGCGGTGAGGTCCGTGTGGTTCAGGCGGTCGTACGGGACTCCGCTCGGGGTGACGAGGACCGTGTCGCCGACGCGCACCGAGACGTTGCCCGACGTGCCGACCACGAGGCCGTCCGCCACCGTCCTGCGCGCCGTCGCCACCAGCTCGGCCCAGGCCCGGTCGAGCTCGGCCTCCTGGCGCTGCCGCTCCCAGGGGCGCTGCCGCTGTCGCTGTCCGTCGTCTGCAGTCATGCGGAGATCCTGCCAGGGCGGCCCGACCGGGGCCGGGGCACTTTAGTGCGGAGGCCAGGCGTCCGTAAGGGCGCATATGGGCATACATCCCCCTCTAGGAATGATTGGCCAGAGATCGACTGGCATGGACCGATCTTCCAGTAATCTCTGGGAGATTTGTCGTGCACGTCGCCATTTCCGGGGGGAACCATGGCTCGTGATCAGACAGCACCCCGCCGTCGCGCCCGGATCGTCGCGGCGTCCGCGGTGGCACTCGCCATCGGGGGGACCGCGCTCGCGGAGGTTCCGGTTTCGGCAGCGAGCAAGCCGCGGGGGCACGACGTGTCCTCGCACCAGAAGAACGTGAACTGGCGCAAGGCCAAGAACAAGGGCGCGCGGTTCGTCTACGTGAAGGCGACCGAGGCCACCGACTACCGCAACCCCTACTTCACCCAGCAGTACAACGGCTCGCGCAACGTGGGGCTCATCCGCGGCGCCTACCACTTCGCCGTGCCGAACAAGTCGTCGGGCAGGAAGCAGGCCGCGTACTTCCTGCGCCACGGCGGCCGCTGGTCGCGGGACGGGTGGACGCTGCCGCCCGCCCTCGACATCGAGCACAACCCGTACAGCTCGCGCCGCTGCTCCGGGATGAGCAAGGGGCAGATGATCCACTGGATCAAGTCGTTCAGCAATGAGGTCAAGCGGCAGACCGGGCGGCGCCCCGTGATCTACACGAACGCGATCTGGTGGAACACCTGCACCGGCGGCAGCCGCGCCTTCGCGTCCAGCCATCCGCTCTGGCTGGCGCGCTGGGGCGCGAGCGCCGGGGCCCTGCCCAGGGGCTGGTCGTACTGGACCTTCTGGCAGCACGACAACGGCGGCCGGTTCCCGGGTGATCAGAATCTCTTCAATGGGTCCATGAGGCAGTTGAAGCGGTTCGCGCGCGGGTAGGCCGGGCCGTCCGGCGGAGCCGGGGAGCCCGGGATTCCGGGGCCCCCGGCTCCGTGGTGACTGTGTGCGATCGGAAGTGTTCGACCTTCGATCCGAAAGTGGGAGACCACTTCCCGCATGAGGCCACTCCCCCGCCCGCCCGAGTTCACCTTCCGTTCACTCGGCTTTCCTACGTTCAACGAGCCACTGACGTCCAACAGAAGCCTGGGTAAATGGAACACATCACGCTTCTCCTCGGGATCGTGATCGTTACCGCTCTCGTGTTCGATTTCACGAACGGTTTCCACGACACTGCCAACGCGATGGCGACGACCATCTCGACCGGCGCTCTCAAGCCCAAGACGGCGGTGGCCATGTCCGCCGTGCTCAACCTCGTCGGCGCTTTCCTCTCCGTGGAAGTCGCCAAGACGATCTCCGGCGGCATCGTCAACGAGGACGGGCTGAAGACATCAGTCATCTTCGCGGCGCTCGTCGGCGCCATTCTGTGGAACCTCCTCACCTGGCTGGTGGGGCTCCCCTCCAGTTCCTCGCACGCCCTGTTCGGCGGCCTCATCGGCGCCGCGGTCATGTCGATGGGCTGGTCGTCGATCAACGGCGGCACCGTCGTCACCAAGATCCTCATCCCGGCCGTGGCCGCGCCGATCGTGGCGGGCCTCGCCGCGACGTTCGCGACCCGCCTCACGTACCGGATCGGCCGGAACACGGACGACAAGGCGACCGCCAAGGGCTACCGCGCCGGACAGATCGCCTCCGCGGGCCTCGTCTCGCTGGCCCACGGCACCAACGACGCGCAGAAGACGATGGGCATCATCACCCTCGCCCTCATCACCGGCGGCGTCCTGAGCCCCGGCGCCAACCCCCCGATGTGGGTCATCGTCTCGGCCGGTCTCGCCATCGCGCTCGGCACCTACCTGGGCGGCTGGCGCATCATCCGCACCATGGGCAAGGGCCTCACCGACCTCCAGCCGCAGCAGGGCTTCGCCGCCCAGACCAGCGCGGCGACCGCGATCCTCGCCTCCTCGCACATCGGCTTCTCGCTCTCCACCACCCAGGTCTGCTCCGGCGCCGTGATGGGCGCGGGCCTCGGCCGCAAGGGCGGCGTGGTCCGCTGGTCCACGGCGACGCGGATGTTCGTGGCGTGGGGCCTGACCCTGCCGGCCGCCGGACTGGTCGGCGCGGGCGCGGAGTTCCTCACCAAGCAGGGCGACTGGGGCGTCGCGGTGACCGCGGCCCTGCTGATCGCCGGTGCGGCCGTCATCTGGGCCCTGTCCCGGCGCAACTCGATCGACCACACGAACGTCACGGACGACCACGCCCCCGGCGAGACCGTCCCCGCCGCCGAGCCCGCGGGCGTCGTGACCACCGCGATCGCCGCCGTCACGCCGCCGCCCGCCGGGACGGTCGCCGCGTCGGCCGCCGACGAGACGGCCGCGGAGCCCGTGCAGACGACCACCTTCTCGGCCCCGACCGGATCCGTGGCGGACCCCGCCCGGCCCGCCACGGTGTAAGGACACATCAGCATGAACATCGACTGGGCAGCACTGGGCTCCGTCTTCGGAGTCAGCCTCGCGGTGACGGTGGCCCTCGTGGGCCTGTTCTCCCTCGGGATCATCGGCCTCGCCAAGCAGGAGGCGGGCGCCGCGCAGGGGCGGAGCGGCGGGTCGGTCACCGCTGCGCGCGGTGGCGCGTACCTCTGCTTCGCGCTGTGCGCCGCCGCGGTGGCCTACGGGATCTTCCTGATCGTCGCCTGAACCTGATCGTCGTGCGCAGGGGCGCCCCGCCTCGGTGGGGCGCCCTTGCGCGTCCCGTTTCGCACCCCTTTTCGCGTCTCGGGAAGGCCGGTGGGAGTGGTCCTCGCAACACTCTCCCGTCGCAGGTCAAAGGCGAGTTGACGGGCGTCGCGGGCCATGGTGGACTGCCCCAGCCACTTACGGCGGCAGGAGAGGAAGCCGGTGCGAATCCGGCGCGGTCCCGCCACTGTCACCGGGCACGGCCACAGCGTCCGTCCCCGGAAGCCAGGAACTCTCACCGCCGATCACGTCGAACCAGGGCGCGGACACCCTGAGTGAGGACCCATCGCCATGCGCGGCTGCCCGTTGCCGGTTCAGTTCAGTGTGAGAGCTCCACTTCGCGTATCGGCGGGCTGAACTCATGTGTGCCGATCGCGACTTTGCGTACGGCGCCGCCGCCGGCCTCCTCGGTGACCTGCTCCTCGGCGATCCCCGCCGCGGGCACCCGGTCGCCGCGTTCGGGCGTGCGGCCGGGGCCGTCGAGCGGGTGCTGTGGCGTGACCGCCGGGGGCGGGGCGCCGCGCACGCCGTGGTGTGCGCGGGGGGTGCCGCACTCGTCGGTGCGCTCGCCGCCGCCGCCGTACGACGGTCCCGGGCCGGGTCCGTCGCCCTGACCGCCGCCGCCACCTGGGCCGTTGTGGGCGGGACCTCCCTCGCGCGCGAGGCGCAGGCCATCGGTGGGGCGCTCGCCGTCGGGGACGTGGAGGTGGCGCGGGAGCGGCTGCCGCATCTGTGCGGGCGGGATCCGCAGTCGCTGGACGCCGACGGGATCGCCCGGGCCGTGGTGGAGTCCGTCGCCGAGAACACGTCCGACGCGGTCGTGGGGGCGTTGGTGTGGGGTGCGGTCGGGGGTGTGCCGGGGCTCGTCGGGTTCCGGGCCGTGAACACGCTGGACGCGATGGTGGGGCACAAGTCGCCCAAGTACCGGAGGTTCGGCTGGGCTTCGGCTCGGCTGGACGACGTGGTGGGGTGGCCCGGTGCCCGGCTCACGGCTGCGCTCGCTGTTCTTTCGGGGGGCTCCCCTGCGGGGGCCGTTCGGGCGTGGCGGGCCGATGCGGGGGCTCATCCGAGCCCCAACGCGGGGCCTGTCGAGGCCGCCTTCGCCGGGGCCCTTGGGGTGCGGCTCGGGGGAACACTTGCTTATGGGGGGCGGGTTGAGCATCGGCCCGTGCTGAACCCTGCGGGGCGGCAGGTCTCGGCGGCGGACATCGAGAGGGCTGTCCGGCTGTCGCGGCGGGTTACCTGGCTTGCCCTTGGGGTTGCGGTCGCCGCTGATGCCGCGCTCCGTTCCGCCATGCGGAACGCCTGCCCACAGAGAGTAGGAGCGCGCTCATGACCGGTGGACTGCTCGTTGCCGGGACCACCTCTGATGCCGGGAAGAGTGTCGTCACCGCCGGGATCTGTCGGTGGCTTGCCCGTAAGGGAGTTGCCGTCGCGCCCTTCAAGGCGCAGAACATGTCGCTCAACTCCTTCGTCACGCGCGAAGGCGCCGAGATCGGGCGGGCGCAGGCCATGCAGGCGCAGGCCGCCCGGGTCGAGCCGAGTGCGCTGATGAACCCCGTGCTGCTGAAGCCGGGGAGTGACCGGAGCAGTCAGGTCGTTCTCATGGGGAAGCCCGTGGGCGAGATGAGTGCGCGGGGGTACCACGGGGGGCGGCAGCGGGCGCTGCTCGACACCGTCGTGGGATGCCTGGAGGAACTTCGGGGCAGCTATGACGCCGTGATCTGTGAGGGGGCGGGCTCACCCGCCGAGATCAATCTGCGGCGCACCGACATCGTGAACATGGGGATCGCCCGGGCCGCCCGCTTTCCCGTGCTCGTGGTCGGGGACATCGACCGGGGCGGGGTCTTCGCCTCGTTCTTCGGGACGACCGCGCTGCTCAGTGCCGAGGACCAGGAGCTGGTCGCCGGGTACTTGGTGAACAAGTTCCGGGGCGACGTGTCGCTGCTCGAACCCGGGCTCGACATGCTGCACGGGCTCACCGGGCGGCGTACGTACGGTGTGCTGCCCTTCCGGCACGGGCTCGGCATCGACGAGGAGGACGGGCTGCGGGTCTCCCTGCGGGGGGCCGTGCGGGAGTCCGCCGTGGCGCCGCCCGTCGGGGACGACGTGCTGCGCGTCGCCGTGTGTGCCGTGCCGCTGATGTCCAACTTCACCGATGTGGACGCCCTCGCCGCCGAACCCGGTGTCGTCGTGCGGTTCGTGGACCGGGCCGAGGAGCTCGTCGACGCCGACCTCGTGATCGTGCCGGGGACGCGTGGCACCGTACGGGCCCTGCAGTGGCTGCGCGAGCGCGGGCTCGCCGACGCGCTCGCCCGGCGCGCCGCCGAGGGACGCCCGGTGCTCGGGATCTGCGGCGGGTTTCAAGTGCTCGGCCGGCACATCGAGGATGACGTGGAGTCGCGGGCCGGGGCCGTCGACGGGCTCGGCCTGCTCCCCGTACGCGTGCGGTTCGAGAAGGAGAAGACGCTGGCGCGGCCCGTCGGGGAGGCCCTCGGTGAAGTCGTCGAGGGATACGAGATCCATCACGGCGTCGCCCGAGTCGGCGGTGGCGAGCCCTTCTTGGACGGGTGCCGGGTCGGGGAGACCTGGGGCACCCACTGGCACGGCTCGCTGGAGAGCGACGCGTTCCGGCGGCGGTTCCTGACGGAGGTCGCCCGTGCCGCCGGGCGCCGCTTCGTCCCCGCGCCCGACACCAGCTTCGGGGCGCTGCGCGAGGAGCAGCTCGACCTGCTCGGCGACCTCATCGAAGACCACGCGGACACCGACGCGCTGCTGCGCCTCATCGAGACCGGCGCACCCGCCGGCCTCCCCTTCATCGCACCGGGGGCTCCCTCATGACCGTCCTGCTTCTGTCCACCGCCGACACGGACCTGCTGGCCGCCCGCGCGTCCGGCGCCCCGTACCGGATCGCCAACCCGACGCGCGTCGACGTGCGCGAGGAGCTGCCCGGGCTCATCGACGGCGCCGACCTGGCCGTCGTACGACTTCTGGGTGGCAAGCGGGCGTGGGAGGACGGGCTTGCCGCGCTCAAGTCCGCCGGTATTCCCACCGTGTTGCTGGGCGGCGAGGCCGTGCCCGACGCCGAGCTCATGGCCGAGTCGTCGGTGCCCGCGGGCGTGGTCGCCGAGGCGCTGCGCTATCTCGTGGAGGGCGGGCCCGGCAACTTCGTGGAGCTCGCCCGGTTCCTGTCCGACACCGTCCTGCTGACCGGCGAGGGCTTCTCGGAGCCGCAGCGCATGCCCGCCTTCGGGGTGCACGGCTCGCGCCCGTACGAGGAGGGGCGGCCCACCGTCGGCGTGCTCTTCTACCGCGCGCACCAGCTGTCCGGGAACACCGCCTTCGTGGACACCCTGTGCGACGCGGTCGAGGCGCGCGGCGCCAACGCCCTTCCGGTGTACTGCGGTTCGCTGCGCGGCGCCGACCCGGAGCTGTACGAGATCCTCGGCCGGGCCGACGTACTGGTCGCCACCGTCCTGGCCGCGGGCGGCACACACGCGTCCGAGGCGAGCGCGGGCGGGGACGAGGAAGCCTGGGACATCGGTGCCCTCGCGGACCTCGACATCCCCGTCCTGCAAGGGCTCTGCCTCACCTCGTCGCGGGCCGCCTGGGAGGCGTCGGACGCCGCCCTCTCCCCCATGGACGCCGCGATGCAGGTCGCGATCCCCGAGTTCGACGGGCGGATCGTCACCGTGCCCTTCTCCTTCAAGGAGCAGGGCCCCGACGACGTCCCGGTGTACGCCGCCGATCCCGAGCGGGCCGCGCGCGTCGCCGGAATCGCCGTACGGCACGGGCAGTTGAGGCACAAGGAGAACCGGGACAAGCGGCTCGCGCTCGTCTTCACCGCCTACCCGACCAAGCACTCGCGCGTCGGCAACGCCGTCGGCCTGGACACGCCCGCCTCCGCCGTACGGGTCCTCGACGCCCTGCGCGACGCCGGCTACGTCGTGGAGGGGCACCCCGACAACGGTGACGAGCTGATCCACCGGCTCATCAACGCCGGTGGCCACGACGTCGAGTGGCTCACCGAGGAGCAGCTGGCCGCCGCCCCCGCGCGCGTGCCGCTCGCCGACTACCAGGCGTGGTTCGCCACGCTCGACCCGGAGCTGCGCGACGGGATGCTTCAGGCGTGGGGCGAGCCGCCGGGGTCGCTGTACGTCGACGGCGACGACATCGTGCTGGCCTCCCTGCAGTTCGGGAACGTCGTCGTGATGATCCAGCCGCCGCGCGGCTTCGGCGAGAACCCCATCGCGATCTACCACGACCCGGACATGCCGCCCTCGCACCACTACATGGCGGCCTACCGCTGGCTGGACAACACGTTCGGCGCCGACGCCGTCGTGCACATGGGCAAGCACGGCACGATGGAGTGGCTGCCCGGCAAGGGACTCGGGCTCAGCGGCGGGTGCGCGCCGGACGCCGTCCTCGGTGATCTGCCGCTGATCTACCCGTTCATCGTCAACGACCCCGGCGAGGGCACCCAGGCCAAGCGGCGCGGGCACGCCACCGTCGTGGACCACCTGGTGCCGCCGATGGCCCGCGCCGACACCTACGGGGACCTCGCCAAGCTGGAGCAACTCCTCGACGAGTACGCCCTGGTGAGCGACCTCGACCCGACGAAGGCACCGGCCGTGCGCGCGCAGATCTGGACGCTCGTGAAGGCCGCCGAGCTCCACCACGACCTGCATGTCGACGAGCAGCCCGACGACGGCGACTTCGACGAGTTCGTCATGCACATCGACGGCTATCTGTGCGAGATCAAGGACGTGCAGATCAGGGACGGCCTGCACATCCTCGGCGGCGGCCCGGTCGGCGAACCGCGCGTCAACCTCGTCCTCGCCGTGCTGCGCGCCTCCCAGGTGTGGGGCGGCCGCGCCAACGCGCTGCCGGGCCTGCGGGCCTGCCTGGCCGAGCACTTCGGGCTCAGCGAGAAGGAGCTGCTCGGCGAGCCCGGCGCACCGGTGAAGGACGTCTCGGCGGCCCTCACCTCGCTGGTCGACGGGCCCGCCCGCACGGCCGCCGACGTCATCGACCTGCTTGAGCAGCTCTGCCGCCGGCTCGCCGAGGGCATGGAGGAGCGCGGCTGGGAGCTCACGGCCGCGCGCGAGCTGGTGCGCGAGGTCGTCGGGACCGAACTCCCGGGCGCCGTCGCCGTGCTGGGCTTCGCCTGCGAGGAGGTCGTGCCGCGCCTCGCCCGTACGACGGACGAGATCGGGCACATCCTGCGGGCCCTGAACGGCGGTTACGTCCCGGCGGGCCCGTCGGGCTCGCCCACGCGCGGCCTGGTGAACGTGCTGCCGACCGGCCGCAACTTCTACTCCGTCGACCCCAAGGCCATTCCCTCCAGGCTGAGTTGGGAGGTCGGGCAGTCGCTCGCCGACTCGCTGGTGGCACGGTATCTGGCGGACACGGGGGACTATCCGAAGTCCGTGGGCCTGACCGTGTGGGGAACGTCCGCCATGCGGACCCAGGGTGACGACATCGCGGAGATCCTCGCGCTGCTCGGGTGCCGTCCGGTGTGGGACGACGCGTCGCGGCGGGTCACCGGCTTCGAGGTCGTGCCGGTGGGCGAGTTGGGGCGGCCGCGGATCGATGTGACGGTCAGGATCTCCGGCTTCTTCCGGGACGCCTTCCCGCATGTGGTCGGGCTGATCGACGACGCGGTACGGGCTGTCGCCGCGCTGGACGAGCCGGATGAGGACAATTTCGTACGGGCGCACGTCGAGGAGGACGCAGCCGGGCACGGGGACCGGCGGCGGGCCACGGCTCGCATCTTCGGGTCCAAGCCGGGGGCGTACGGGGCCGGACTGCTGCCGCTCATCGACGCGCGGAACTGGCGGTCGGACGCCGACCTCGCCGAGGTGTACGCGGTGTGGGGCGGCTATGCGTACGGGCGGGGGCTCGACGGGCGGGCGGCGCGGGGGGACATGGAGACGGCGTTCCGGCGGATCGCCGTCGCCGCGAAGAACGTCGACACGAGGGAACACGATCTCGTCGACGCCGACGACTACTTCCAGTACCACGGCGGGATGGTCGCCATGGTGCGGCACCTGACGGGGGCGTCGCCCGAGGCGTACGTGGGTGACTCCGCCGTGCCCGATCAGGTCAAGACGCGGACGCTCGGGGAAGAGACCCATCGCGTGTTCCGTGCGCGGGTCGTCAATCCGCGGTGGATGGCGGCGATGCGGAGGCACGGGTACAAGGGAGCCTTCGAGATGGCGGCCACGGTCGACTATCTCTTCGGGTACGACGCGACGGCGGGCGTCGTCGACGACTGGATGTACGAGAAGTTGTCGGCGGAGTACGTGTTCGACCCGGAGAACCGGGAGTTCATGGAGAAGTCCAACCCGTGGGCGCTGCGGGGGATTTCGGAGCGGTTGCTGGAGGCGGCTGAGCGGGGGCTGTGGGCCGAGCCGGACCAGGAGACGCTGGAGCGGTTGCGGGCCACTTATCTGGAGCTTGAGGGTGAGCTGGAGGGCGACGAGTGAGATTCCCCAGTCCCACCCCTTCCCGGAACTGTGGGCTTCGCCCCCAGACCCTGCTCTCGGCTACCCCTTGTCGCCTGAACGGCTCGTCCTCAAACGCCGGACGGGCTGAAATGCTGGAGGTCCACGCATGAGTGCCCCTTATCCGTTCACCGCCCTCGTCGGGCAGGACGACCTGCGGCTCGCGCTGTTGCTCAATGCCGTCTCCCCCGCCGTGGGCGGCGTTCTCGTACGAGGAGAGAAGGGCACCGCCAAGTCCACCGCCGTGCGGGCCCTTTCCGCGCTGTTGCCCGATGTCGAAGTCGTCGCCGGGTGCCGGTTCTCGTGTGATCCGGGGGCGCCCGACCCGGAGTGCCCGGACGGGCCCCACGAGGTGGCCGCCGGGGCCGCCCGGGCCTCGCGCATGGTCGAGCTTCCGGTGGGGGCCTCCGAGGACCGGCTTGTGGGGGCGCTCGACATCGAGCGGGCGCTCGCCGAAGGGGTCAAGGCGTTCGAGCCGGGGCTGCTCGCCGACGCCCATCGCGGGATCCTCTACGTCGACGAGGTCAATCTGCTCCATGACCACCTCGTCGATCTCCTCCTCGACGCCGCCGCCATGGGTGCCTCCTACGTCGAGCGTGAGGGCGTCTCCGTACGGCATGCCGCACGGTTCCTGCTCGTGGGGACCATGAACCCCGAAGAGGGCGAACTGCGGCCGCAGTTGCTCGACCGGTTCGGGCTCACCGTGGAGGTCGCCGCCTCGCGGGAGACCGATCAGCGCGTGGAGGTCGTCAGGCGGCGGCTCGCCTATGACGACGACCCCGGGGGCTTCGCGGCCCGGTGGGGGGACGAAGAGGCCGCCGTGCGGGGGCGCATCGTCGCCGCGCGGGCGCTGCTGCCCCGGGTACGGCTCGGGGACGGGGCGCTGCGGCAGATCGCGGCCACCTGTGCCGCGTTCGAGGTCGACGGGATGCGCGCCGACATCGTGATGGCGCGCACCGCGACCGCCCTCGCCGCGTGGGCGGGCCGCGAGGACGTGCTCGCCGAGGACGTGCGGCAGGCCGCGCTGCTCGCCCTTCCGCACCGGCGGCGGCGCAATCCCTTCGACGCGCCGGGACTTGACGAGGACAAGCTCGACGAGACGCTCGAGCAGAACAGCGGGAGTGACCCGGGGGACGATGACCCCGATCCTGACGGGCCCGGGGGCGGGGGTGGGCAGCCGCCGCAGGGCGACGGGCCCGACCGTGGGCCCGACGACAGCTCTTCGGCCCCGGACAGCGGCGATCTGCCCGCGCAGGGCCGGCCGTCCGAGGACGGTCAGGCCCGGTCCGCCGGGAGCGGGGAGCAGCAGCCGGTACGGGCCGGTGAGCCGTTCCGTACGAAGGTGCTGAGCGTGCCGGGGCTCGGGGAGGGCGCGGCCGGGCGGCGGTCGAGGGCGCGTACCGAGCACGGGCGTACGACCGGGGCCCGGCGGCCCCGGGGCGCCCTGACGAAGCTGCACCTGGCCGCCACCGTGCAGGCCGCGGCGCCGCACCAGCGGGCGCGCGGGCGGTCGGGGCGCGGGCTCGTCGTACGCCGTGACGATCTGCGGCAGGCCACGCGGGAGGGGCGCGAGGGGAACCTCGTGCTGTTCGTCGTGGACGCCTCCGGGTCGATGGCGGCGCGGCAGCGGATGAGCGCCGTCAAGGGCGCGGTGCTCTCGCTGCTGCTCGACGCCTATCAGCGGCGGGACAAGGTGGGGCTCGTGACGTTCCGGGGGTCGTCGGCGGATGTCGCGCTGCCGCCCACCTCGTCCGTGGACGCGGCCGCCGTACGGCTGGAGTCGCTGCCCACGGGCGGGCGGACGCCGCTGGCCGCCGGGCTGTTGAAGGCGCACGAGGTGCTGCGCGTGGAACGGCTGCGGGATCCCGCGCGGCGGCCGCTGGTCGTGACGGTGACCGACGGGCGGGCCACGGGCGGCCCGGAGCCGGTGGCGCTCGCCGGGCGCGCGGCGGGGCTGCTCGCCGCCGAAGGGGTCGCCTCCGTGGTCGTCGACTGCGAGTCGGGGCCCGTGCGGCTCGGGCTCGCGGGGCAGCTCGCGGGTCGACTCGGCGGTACCGCCGTGACGTTGGACGAGCTGCGGGCCGATTCCATCGCCGGACTCGTACGGGATGTGCAGCAGGGTGGCGGGAACGGAAACGGAAGCAGGAGGGCCGCTTAATGCCTCAGGGGCAGCCGAGTGTCGTACCGGACGACGGGCTGACGACGCGTCAGCGCCGGAACCGGCCGCTGGTCGTCGTGCACACGGGCATCGGCAAGGGCAAGTCGACGGCCGCCTTCGGGCTCGCCCTGCGGGCCTGGAACCAGGGGTGGCCCATCGGGGTGTTCCAGTTCGTCAAGTCGGCGAAGTGGAAGGTGGGGGAAGAGAACGCGCTGCGGGTCCTCGGAGCCAGTGGGGAAGGGGGCTCCGTCGACTGGCACAAGATGGGTGAGGGCTGGTCGTGGGTGCAGCGCGACTCCCAGATGGACAACGAGGAGAAGGCGCGCGAGGGGTGGGAGCAGGTCAAGCGGGACCTCGCCGCGGAGACCTACCGGCTGTACGTGCTCGATGAGTTCGCCTACCCGATGCACTGGGGGTGGGTCGATGTCGAGGAGGTCGTGTCCGTGCTGCGGGAGCGGCCGGGGACGCAGCATGTGGTGATCACCGGGCGTAACGCCCCCGAGAAGTTGGTTGAGTTCGCTGACCTCGTCACCGACATGTCCAAGGTCAAGCACCCGATGGACGCGGGGCAGAAGGGGCAGCGGGGCATCGAGTGGTGAACGTTCCTCGGCTTGTCATCGCCGCGCCGTCGTCGGGCAGCGGGAAGACCACCGTCGCGACGGGGCTCATGGCCGCGTTCGCCGAGCGGGGGCTCCGTGTGTCCCCGCACAAGGTGGGGCCCGACTACATCGACCCCGGGTACCACGCGCTCGCGTGCGGGCGGGTGGGGCGGAATCTCGATGCCTATCTGTGCGGGGCCGAGTCGGTCGCTCCGCTGTTCGCGCATGGGGCGGCGGGGTGCGACCTCGCGGTGGTCGAAGGTGTGATGGGGCTCTATGACGGGGCCTCGGGGCAGGGAGAGCTCGCCTCCACCGCTCATGTGGCGAAGCTGCTGCGGGCGCCTGTTGTGCTGGTGGTCGATGCGTCTTCGCAGTCGCGGTCCGTTGCCGCGCTGGTGCACGGGTTCGCCTCGTGGGATCCCGAAGTGCGGGTGGGGGGCGTCATCTTGAACAAGGTGGGGTCCGCGCGGCACGAGGAGTTGTTGCGGGAGGCGCTCGACGAGAGCGGGGTGCCCGTGTTGGGGGCGCTGGCCCGGGTGCGGCAAGTGCGGGCGCCTTCGCGGCACTTGGGGCTTGTGCCTGTGGTGGAGCGGCGGGGTGAGGCTGTCGAGTCCGTGCGGGCTCTTGCCGAGCAGGTGCGGGGTGGGTGCGACCTTGAGGGGTTGCTGGCTCTTGCTCGGAGTGCGCCGGGTTTGGAGAGTGCGGCTTGGGATGCGGGTGCGGCTGTTGCCTGCGGCGGTTCTTTCCCCAGTCCCGCCCCTTCCCGAAATCGCGACTCCGTCGCCCTGGGGCGCCCCGATCGCCTGAACGGCTCGTCCTCAAACGCCGGACGGGCTGAGAAGCCTCTCGTTGCTCTTGCCTCTGGAGCCGCCTTCAGCTTTGCCTACGCCGAGCACTCCGAGCTGCTCTCCGCCGCCGGCGCCGATGTCGTCCCCTTTGATCCGCTGCACGATGAGCAACTGCCCGACGGGACCAGTGGGTTGGTGATCGGTGGGGGGTTTCCTGAGGTGTATGCGCCTGAGCTCTCCGCCAATGAGCCGTTGCGGAAGGCCGTGGCCGAGCTTGCCCTCAGTGGGGCGCCGGTCGCCGCCGAGTGTGCGGGGTTGCTGTATCTGGGGCGGGAGTTGGACGGGAAGCCCATGTGCGGGGTGCTGGACGCGTCGGCACGGATGTCGGAGCGGCTCACGCTGGGGTATCGGGAAGCCGTTGCCGTGTCCGACAGTGTTCTCGGCGCCGCCGGGACGCGGATGCGGGGGCACGAGTTTCATCGCACCGTCGTCGAGCCGGGCGCCGGGGCGGCTCCCGCCTGGGGGTTCACCGCCCCTGAACGGCGCGTCGAAGGTTTCGTACAACAGGGAGTGCACGCCAGTTATCTGCACACCCACTGGGCGGCCGAGCCCCGGTTCGCCCGTCGGTTCGTAGAGAGGTGCACTCCATGACAGACCACGTGCTCGTCGGGGTCGGGGTCGGGCCCGGTGACCCGGAGCTGGTGACCGTCAAGGGCGTCAACGCGCTGCGGGACGCCGCCGTCGTCGTCGTGCCCGTGATGGACAGCGGGGAGCGGGGGCGGGCCGAGGCCACCGTGCTGCACTACGTGCCGGAGGAGAAGGTCGTACGGGTCGTGTTCGCGCTCAACGAGCGGAGCGACCGGGCGCGGCGCGAGGCCGCCTGGGACGCCGCCGGGGAGCGCGTTGCCGGGCTGCTGCGGGAGCACGGCAGCGTGGCCTTCGCGACCATCGGGGACCCCAATGTCTACTCGACGTTCACGTATCTCGCGCAGACCATCGGCGAGCTGGTCGCCGGTGTGCGGATCGAGACCGTGCCCGGGATCACCGCCATGCAGGACCTCGCCGCGCGCAGCGGGGCCGTCCTGACGGAAGGGACCGAGCCGTTGACGCTCGTGCCCGTGACCGCGGGGGCAGCCGTCCTGAAGGACGCGCTGCACGGGCCCGGCACCGTGGTGGCGTACAAGTTCGGGCGGCTCGCGCACGAAGTGGCGGCCGCGCTGCGGGAGACGGGGCGGACCGGGGACGCCGTGTGGGGGTCGGCGCTCGGGCTCGCCGAGGAGTCGATCAGGCCCGCCGGGGAGCTGGGCGACGGCCCGCTGCCGTATCTCTCCACGCTCATCTCGCCCGCGCGCCGCGACGGTGGCCGCGGCGGGAAGCTGTGAGGGGCGAGACGGCATGAGCTCCCCCCGGGGCACCGCGTCACTCCGCCGCCGTGCCGATCACCAGCCACATCAGCGCCGCGCCGGCCACGGTGCACAGCAGCGTCGTCCTGGCCGGGTGCTCGTGGCTGGCCTCGGGCAGGATCTCGGCGGCCGCGATGTAGAGCAGGACGCCGCCGAAGAAGCCGAGATAGCAGGCGAGCGCTTGCGCCGGAATGGTGAAGAGGAGCGTCGACGCGGCGCCCACCACCGGTGCGAGGGCGTCCGCGCCGAGCATCGCGAGGGCCTTGCGGCGGGCGTTCCCGTAGGCGCGCGTGAGCGTGTACGTGTTGAAGCCGTCCGCGAAGTCATGGGTGATGACCGCGAGTGCGACGGTGTAGCCCATCGCGTTGTTCACCTGGAACGAGGCGCCGATCGCGACGCCGTCCGCGACGCTGTGCCCGACCATCGCGGCCGCCGCCCCCAGGCCCACCTCGGGCACCAGGTCGGGGTCGTCGTGCGCGCCGTGCGCCGCCTGCCGCATGGCCATCAGGCGCTCGACGACGTGCGCGACGAGGAAGCCCGCGACGAACAGGAGCAGCGCCGCCGGGACCCCGTACACGTCCTGCCCCGCGCCCTCCAGGGCCTCCGGGAGCAGGTCGAAGCCGACGACACCGAGCATCAGGCCGCCCGCGAAGCCGAGCACCAAGTGGCGCCGGTCGGCGACGTGCTGCGCGGTCCAGCCGCCGACCAGCGTCATCACGAAGGAGCCCAGGGCGACGAGCACGGCCATGGTCCTTTGCTAGCGGATCGGGCCGGGGGCCGCATGTCCGTGGCCGCCGCCCCGGTCCCGGTCCCTGTCTCCGTGCCCGTGCCCGTCTCCGTCTCCGTCCCCGTACCCGTCTCCTTCCCCGTCTCCGTCCCCGGGTGCTGTCGCTGACCTCGGTCGGCGGCCCCGCCCCTTCCGCACCACTTCACTTCGTACGATCCGAGAGGACCCCCATCCCATGGCCGATGCCGCCGCAGCCGCCAGCCCCGGCAAGGTGACCTTCGTCGGCGCCGGGCCCGGCGCCGCCGATCTGCTCACCTTCCGCGCCGCGCGGGCCATCGCGGACGCCGACGTCGTCATCTGGGCGGCCAGCCTGGTGCAGGCCGAGGTCCTGGAGCACGCGCGGGACGGCGCCGAGATCCTCGACTCGGCGGCGATGTCCCTCGAAGACGTCGTCGCCGTGTACGAGCGGGCCGCCCGTGACGGGCTGAAGGTCGCCCGGATCCACTCCGGCGACCCCGCCCTGTGGGGCGGCACGCAGGAGCAGCTCGACCGGTGCGCGGCGCTCGGCGTGGCCACGGAGATCGTGCCGGGCGTCTCGTCGTTCTCGGCGGTCGCCGCGATCGCCGGGCGTGAGCTGACGATCCCCGAGGTCGCGCAGTCCGTGATCCTCACCCGGCTCGGCGGCGGCAAGACGCCGATGCCACCCGGCGAGGAGGTGCGCGAGTTCGCCCGGCACGGCACGACGATGGCGCTGTTCCTGTCGGCGGCGCGCAGCGGCCAGCTGGTGCGGGAGCTCCTGGAGGGCGGCTATCCGACATCGACGCCGGTCGTCGTCGCGTACCAGGCGACCTGGCCCGAGGAGCTCGTCCTCACCTGCACCATCGGGACCCTCGAAGAGACGGTCAAGGAGCACCGGCTCTGGAAGCACACGCTGTTCCTCGTCGGCCCGGCGCTCGCCGCGCACGGCACCCGCTCGCACCTCTACCACCCGGGGCACTTCCACGGCTTCCGGCGGGCCGACCCGGCGGCGCGGGCCGCGCTGCGCGCCGAGCGTGCGGAGGGCACCGGGCCCGCGGGCGCGGAGCGCGCCGGGCACGGGAGTCCGGAGGCCGAGGCGTGATCGTCGTCGTCGGTACGGGGACGGGGGCGCCGCTGGACGCGGCGGCCCGCGAAGCCGTGCGCGCGGCGGGGCTCGTGGCCGGGGCCCGGCGCCATCTCGACGCGGCCGCGGACGAGGTGCCGCCGGACGCCGAGCGCGTGGTGATGGGTCCGCTCGCGCCCGCGCTCGACGCCATCGAGCGACACGTCGAGAAGGCAGCGAAGCGGGACTCCGCGACGGAGGCGTTCCTGTCCGGCTCCGCCGCCCGCGCGAGCGCGGCCGGTGTCGTCGTCCTCGCCTCCGGGGACCCCGGGTTCTTCGGGATCGTGCGGGCGCTCGCGGAGCGGTTCGGGCCCGCGGCGCTCGACGTGCGGCCCGGTGTCTCGTCCGTGGCCACCGCCTTCGCGCGGATCGGGCTGCCGTGGGACGACGCCGTCGTGGTGAGCGCGCACGGCCGGGACGTCCGCACCGCCCTGCACGCCTGCCGCGCCCACCCGAAGGTCGCCGTCCTGACCGGCCCCGGCGCCGGCCCCGCCGAGCTCGGCGCCGAACTGGCGCGCCGCACCGGCACCCGCACCCTCGTCGTCGCCACCGCCCTCGGCGACCCCGAGCACGAGCGGATCGAACGGGTCTCCCCCGCCGAGGCCGCCGCCCGCGACTGGGGCGCCGCCGTGAGCGTCGTGCTCTGCCTCGACGAGGACCGTGCCCTCGCGCCGGTGCGGGCCTTCACGGGGGTGGGCCCAGGACCCGCCCAATGGGCCCTGGACGAGAGCGAGTTCGCGCACCGCGACTCGATGATCACCAAGTTCGAGGTGCGGGCGCTCGCCCTGGCCCGGCTCGGCCCGCGCCTGGGCGACCTGGTGTGGGACATCGGCTCGGGCTCCGGCTCGGTCGCCGTGGAGTGCGCGCGGTTCGGGGCGGCCGTCGTCGCGGTGGAGAAGACCGCGTCCGGCTGCGAGCAGATCCGCGCCAACGCGGCCGCGCACGGCGTCGACGTGCGCGTCGTGCACGGCGCCGCGCCCACGATCCTGTCCGACTTCTCCGACCCGGACGCGGTCTTCATCGGCGGCGGTGGGCGCGAGCTGCCCGCCATCGTGACGTCCTGCGCGCGGCGGGCGCGGCGCGCGGTGGTGGTGGCGATGGCCGCACTGGACCGGGTGCCGGTGGTGCGGGACACGCTCGTCGCGGCGGGCTACGCGTGCGACGGCGTGCTGCTGCAGTCGTCGCGGCTCGCGCCGCTGCCGGGCGAGGTGTCGCGGCTCGCGGCCACGAACCCGGTGTTCCTGCTGTGGGGCGTCCGCCCCGCGGCTTCTTCCACACGTACCTTCGGTGAAGGGGTAGTTCAGTGATCGGCCTGATCTCCGCGACGAGTTCCGGCGGAGGCGCCTGCAGCCGTCTCGCCTCGGCCTGGCCGGGGCGCACCCGGGTGTACGAGGGGCCCGTGCGGGACGCCTTTGAGCGGGCCTTCGCGGAGTGCGAGCAGGTGGTGGCGTTCCTCGCGACGGGGGCGGTGGTGCGGCTCGTGGCGCCGCTGCTCTCGGACAAGCGGACCGACCCCGGTGTCGTCTGCGTCGACGAGGCGGGGCGGTTCGCGGTGTCCCTGGTGGGTGGGCACGCCGGGGGTGCGAACGCGCTCGCGCGCGACGTGGCGGACGTCCTCGGGGCCGAGCCCGTCATCACCACGGCCACGGATGCGGTGGGGCTGCCGGGTCTCGATACGTTGGGCGTTCCCTTCGAGGGTGACGTCGCGGGGGTCAGCCGGGCCCTCCTGGACGGCGAAGACGTTGCCCTCCACGCCGAGTTGAGCTGGCCTTTCCCTGCCCTTCCCGCTCATGTACCGCGCTCTACCGGTGGGGCTGTGCCCAGCATCCGCGTGAGCGACCGGCTCGTCGCCCCTGCCGAGTGCGAGGTCGTCCTTCGGCCTCCCTCCCTCGTCGTGGGCGTCGGCGCCAGCAAGGGAGCCGCCCTCTCTGAAGTCCTCGGGCTCGTGCGGGAGTCGCTGCGTGAGGGTGGGCTCTCGGAGCTGTGTGTGCGGGAGTTGGCGACCGTCGACGCCAAGGCGGACGAGGCCGGGATCGTGGGGGCCGCGGCGGCCCTCGGGGTGCCGCTGGTGACCTACGGCGCCGAGGAGTTGGCGGGCGTCGAGGTCCCGCACCCCTCCGCCGCGCCGCTCGCCGCCGTCGGGACGCCCTCCGTCGCGGAGGCCGCCGCCCTGGTGGGCGGGGGCGAACTCCTCGTACCGAAGCGGAAGTCGGCGCCCGAGGGGCGGGCCGCGATGGCGACCTGTGCCGTCGTGCGGCGCCCGGCGCGGGGGCGGCTCGCGGTCGTCGGGCTCGGGCCCGGGGCGCGCGATCTGCTCACGCCGCGCGCCCGCGAGGAGCTGCGCCGCGCCTCGGTCCTGGTGGGCCTCGACCAGTACGTGGACCAGATCCGGGACCTGCTCAGGCCCGGTACGCGGATCATCGAGTCGGGGCTCGGCGCCGAGGAGGAGCGGGCCCGTACGGCCGTCGCCGAGGCGCAGCGCGGGCAGGCCGTGGCGCTGATCGGGTCGGGGGACGCGGGCGTGTACGCGATGGCGTCGCCCGCGCTCGCCGAGGCCGGGGGCGACATCGACGTGGTGGGTGTGCCGGGGGTGACCGCGGCGCTCGCCGCGGCGGCCGTGCTCGGGGCGCCGCTCGGCCACGACCACGTCTCCATCAGCCTGTCCGACCTGCACACGCCGTGGGAGGTCATCGAGCGGCGGGTGCGCGCGGCCGCCGCGGCCGACCTCGTCGTCACCTTCTACAACCCGCGCAGCCGGGGCCGTGACTGGCAGCTCCCGAAGGCCCTGGCGATCCTCGGGGAGCACCGCGAGCCGTCGACGCCCGTGGGGGTCGTACGCAATGCCTCGCGGCCCGACGAGTCCGCGCGCCACACGACGCTCGGCGGGCTCGACCCGGCGAGCGTCGACATGATGACCGTCGTGACCGTGGGCAACACGGCGACGCGTGCCGTCGCCGGCCGCATGGTGACGCCTCGCGGCTACCGCTGGCAGGCCGATTCAGCCGCCGATTCAGCCGCCGGGACAGCTGCCGGGACGGCTGCCGAGACCGCCACAGAGAACCAGAACACCTCACGCTCCAAGGAGTCCCAGTGACCACGCCCCCCGCCCTGCTCATCGCCGGACACGGCACCCGCGACGAGGCGGGGGCCGCCGCCTTCCGGGACTTCGTGGCCGAACTGGCCCGCCGCCGCCCCGAGATCCCCGTCGCGGGCGGCTTCATCGAGCTGTCGCCGCCGCCGCTCGGGGAGGCCGTCACGGAGCTCGTGGAGCGCGGCGTCACGCGCTTCGCCGCGGTCCCGCTGATGCTCGTGTCCGCCGGGCACGCCAAGGGCGACATCCCCGCGGCGCTGACCCGCGAGAAGGAGCGCCACCCCGGGATCTCGTACTCCTACGGGCGTCCGCTCGGCCCGCACCCGAAGCTCCTGAACGTCCTGGAGCGGCGCCTTGACGAGGCGCTGGGCGGCGCGGCGCGCTCGCCCGAGGACCGCGCCGACGTCACGGTCCTGCTGGTGGGGCGCGGTTCGACGGACCCGGACGCCAACGCCGAGGTGCACAAGGCGGCGCGGCTGCTGTGGGAGGGGCGCGGCTACGCGGGTGTGGAGACGGCGTTCGTGTCGCTCGCGGCGCCGGACGTGCCGTCGGGCCTGGACCGCTGCGTGCGGCTCGGCGCGCGCCGCGTCGTCGTCCTGCCGTACTTCCTGTTCACCGGGATCCTGCCGGACCGGGTGCGGCAGCAGACGGAGGGCTGGGCGGCCGCGCACCCCGACGTGGAGGTTCACTCCGCCGATGTGATCGGACCGGAGGAGGAGCTCCTTGACCTGGTCATGGAGCGGTACGAGGAGGCGGTCAAGGGCGATCTGCGGATGAACTGCGACTCGTGCGTGTACCGCATCGCGCTGCCGGGCTTCGAGGACAAGGTGGGCCTGCCCCAGCAGCCGCACTTCCACCCGGACGACGACGGACACCACCACGGGGGCCACGGGGACCACGGTCACCACCACGGGCACAGCCACGGAAGCCATGCGCACTCCCACTGAGGCGGCCGGGCTCGCGGAGGCGGCCGGGCCCTCGGAGGCCGCCGCGTCCGTGGATCTGCGCCACCACGGCGACGCGGAGATGCGGGACGGCGACGGTGCCCGCTCCGGCCTCACGGACCTGGCGGTGAACGTCCGCGCGGACACGCCGCCGGGCTGGCTGAAGGAGCGCATCGCGGCGTCCCTCGACGGCCTGGCCGCCTACCCGGACGGCCGCGCGGCACGTGCGGCGGTGGCGGCCCGGCATCAACTCCCGCCGGAGCACGTCCTGTTGACGGCGGGCGCGGCGGAGGCGTTCATCCTGCTCGCGCGCGCCCTGAAGGTGCGCGCGCCCGTGGTGGTGCACCCGCAGTTCACGGAGCCGGAGGCGGCGCTGCGGGACGCCGGGCACGCGGTGCGCCGGGTGCTCCTCGCCCCCGGGGACGGCTTCCGGCTGTCCCCGGACGCGGTCCCCGAGGACGCGGACCTGGTCGTCATCGGCAACCCGACCAACCCCACCTCGGTCCTGCACCCGGCGGAGTCGATCGCTCAACTGGCGCGCCCCGGGCGGACGTTGGTCGTGGACGAGGCGTTCATGGACGCGGTGCCGGGCGAGCGTGAGGCGCTCGCGGGCCGCACGGACGTGCCCGGCCTCGTGGTGCTGCGCAGCCTCACCAAGACGTGGGGCCTCGCGGGCCTGCGGATCGGCTATGTTCTCGCCGCTCCGGAGACCGTCGCGGACCTGGAGCGGGCCCAGCCCCTGTGGCCGGTCTCCACGCCCGCCCTGGTGGCCGCCGAGACCTGTGTGTCGCCGCGCGCCCTCGCCGAGGCGGGCCACGCGGCGCACCGCATCGCCGCGGACCGGGCCCATCTGGTCGCCGGTCTGCGCGAGTTGGCCGCCGCGGGGGTCCGGGTGACCGGTCCCGCGGCGGCGCCCTTCGTCCTCGTACGGGCTCCGCAGGCGGCCCGCCTCCGGGAGGAGCTGCGGGAGCGGGGGTTCGCGGTGCGGCGCGGCGACACCTTTCCCGGACTCGGGGAGGAGTGGCTCCGGGTCGCGGTGCGGGACCGGTCGACGAGCGACCGGTTCCTGGCGGAGCTGCGTGCGGCGCTCGGCCGCCAGTAGGCCCGACCGCTCTGGTGGTGGCCCGTCCCGCTGAGCCCCGCTGAGCCTCAGGCCCGGTTGCGCGCCCGGCGTGACACGGCCACCGCGGCGCCGCCCGTCACGAGCAGGAGCGCGGCGCCCCCGGCGAGGTAGGGCGTGCGGGAGTCGCCGCCGGTCTCCGCGAGGTTCTCGCGGGGCTCGGCGGCCTTCGCGGCGACGGGCTCGGCCGCCTTGCCCTGCGCCTTGGGGCCCTCGTCCTCCGGCTCGGGCTCGGGCTTGGGCTCGGGCGCCGTCTCAGGCGGGGCCGTGCAGGTGGCGCCCGCCAGGGTGACGGTGCCCTCGACCTCGGCGACGTTGAGCTTCAACGGGTTGACGGACACCTCGAGTTCGAGCGCGGCGGCCGCGGCCGTACGGGATGTCGTGCTCGTCCTCGACAGGTCGAGGCGGACCTCGCCGACGCCCGGCACCTCGACCTGGGTGGTGCCGCCCGCCGACAGCGTGACCCGCTTGCCGAGGACGGTGACGGAGCCGAGCAGGTTCGACTCGGCGACGGGCCGCCTGCCCGCCGCGCACACGGCCTTCGAGGTGACCTGGTCGACCTCGATGAGTGAGAGCAGCGGCAGCCCCGGCACGTGCACCTTGGCGTGCGCGACGTTGCTGTACCCCTCCGCCCGGCCCTTCTCGGCGGTGGCGCGGGCGGTGGCCACGTCGGCGCGGAGCACACTGAAGGGGCGGCCGTGGTCGACGCCCTCCAACTCGGCGGTGAGCGCGGTCTTCTGGGCGCTCGCGGGGGCGTGGACCTCGTTCAGAGCGAGGGTGAGCGGGGCGTTCACCGTCTTGTTGAGCAGGGAGACGTCGAGCCCGGTGCGCAGGACGACGGCGCTCGCCCTGCCCTTGCCCTCGCCGTGATCGCCGGTGGCCTGTGCCGGGCCCGCGGCGACGAGGGCGAGGGCTGCGGCGGCGGCCGCCGCGAGGACGGTGGTGCGGCTGTTGCTGTTCAAGGTGGTGGGACCCCCACGAGAGAAACGGAGTCGGCGCCGGGCGCGCGACGTTCCGCATGGGGGACATGGGACATGACGTGCACGCGCCGATCACCGACATCGACGAGGGAATCTTTACGCACTGAGAGTGAACGGGCGAGCACCTGTGGTGAGTTCACTCCA
This sequence comes from Streptomyces sp. NPDC059009, assembly GCF_042740175.1. NCBI lineage: Bacteria > Bacillati > Actinomycetota > Actinomycetes > Kitasatosporales > Streptomycetaceae > Streptomyces > Streptomyces sp. NPDC059009. The sequence goes on from NZ_JBHYJB010000022.1 coordinate 84,917, forward strand.
ACGGGAGGTTTCCGCTTTCCCATTCGAATCTGGCGGCACGGCTGTTCCCTGGAGTCACCCGAGTTGCGGAGTGACGCGCATCCGCCTGCCGACGGGGCGCGTGGAGCGGCCATCTCCAACGAGCCACAGCACCCGGGCGTCACGCCTCGTCAACCCCGCATGCCGCGCCTATGCGCGAGCTGTGCGCCGCCCGCTCGCTCCCGATATCCCGGCTGAACATGTGTCGCCCAGGATGAATTCCGGGTCGCCGACGTGCGGATGAGCCGGCGGCTTTTGGATTCGAACCTAAGGAGACCTTGTGTACAAGGGCGACATCGAGCTGCTGGAAGAGATCCAGGAGCAGGACTTCGACGGCATCGCCTACGGCGCTTGCACCACGAACACCTTCTCGCTGTCCAACAAGCTGGGCAACAACGGCGGTTGGTGCACGCTCACCAAGGAATGCCAGCCCAACTGCAACTGATTCCGGCAGCACGCCGACAGCGGAACCCGAACAAGGAGCACCTCATGCAGGACAAGAAGAACGACGTGCTGGGCGGCTACGACGAGGCCGAGCTCATCGAGCTGAGCGAGGCCGACACGCACGGCGGCACCGGCCCGTGGTGCATCGCCACGGTCACCCTGGCCAGCGCGGCCCTGTGCCCGACCACCAAGTGCAGCAGCAAGTGCTGAAGCCCGCTTCGTCCTTCGGGATAGGCGGATAGCACGGCGGAGGCGGAACGGGAGCAGCACCACCGGTTCCCGTTCCGCCTTTCGCTGTCCCGACCCTCGACTCTCGATTCTCGACTTCGCGCACTACGGAGCAGCAAGAACGTGACAACTCCCCTTCAGTACTACCCCGAGTTCGACAGTGCCGAGGTCGAAGAGACCATCACGCCCCTCAAGGAATTCGACGCGGAGACGCTGGCCGTCCTCGACGACCCGGCCGCCGCACGGCTCGGCGCACAGCTCGACGCGCAGCTCGACGCACGGCTCGGCGCGTGGCTCGACGCCCCCGAGGACTACCCGTTCCAGCGCGTCATCCGGAGCGTCGCCGCCGCCGTCGCGGACACGCGTCCGCTCGACGGCTTCGACGGTCTCCTCGCCGACCCGCAGGACGCCCTGATCCAGCTGCTCGGCCGCGCCGAGACCCGCCTGCGGGACGTGTACACCCGCCCGCTGGTCGCCGCGGTCAACCACGCGCGCGAGCAGGGCCTGCTCCAGGGCGCCACCCCAAAGGAGCGCTACGCCTCCTTCGTCGACGGCGCCCGCCGTACGTCCTTCGAGGCGTTCAGCGGCCTGTCCTTCCCGGTCCTGCGGGACGTCACCCGCGTCGTGCTGCGCAATGAGGCCGCGGCCGCCCGGGAGCTGTGCGCCCGCCTGGTGGCCGACCGCCCGGCGATCGCCGCCGCGTTCGGCATCGACGCCCACGACCGGCTGGTCTCCCTCGGCCGCTCGGAGGGGGACACACACCACCACGGCCGCAGCGTGTCGGTCCTGGTCTTCGCGTCCGGCAAGCGCCTCGTGCACAAGCCGCGCGACGTGTCCTGCGAGGCCGTCTACGTGACGCTCGCCGAGGAGCTCAACTCCCGCCTGGGGACCGGGCTCGTCAGTGCGACGGTGCTGCGGCGCGAGGGCTACGGGTACGTGGAGTTCATCGAGGCCGAGGACGTCTCGGACCGGCCGGCGGAGTTCATGCGCGCCAGCGGTGAGCTCGCCGCCGTGCTGTATCTGCTCAACGCGCGGGACATGCACTTCGAGAACATCCTGCCCACCCGCCGCGGCCCGCTCCCGATCGACCTGGAGACGATCCTGCACCCGGAGCGGATCCACACCGGACCGACCCCACAGGCCCCCGGCAACGCGTACGCGACGATCGGGCAGTCGATCTACGGCATCGGCATCCTGCCCCTCGTCATGGCCGGGAAGGACCCGGGCTCCGGCCATGTCGACCTGGGCTTCCTCGGCGACCAGGGCAGCGGCGCCTCGCCGTTCAAGTCGATGCAGTTCGTCCGGCCGTTCACGGACGAGATCGGCCTGGCCTTCCGGGCCGCGGCCGCCGAGCGCCGCCAGACCGTCGCGGGCTCCCTCTCCCGGGACGAGACGTACGAGCTCGGCCGGCACATGGCCGACGGCTTCTCGCGGGTCTTCCGTGCCGTCATGGCGGACCGGGAGAGCTGGACGGACCTGCTGCGCCGGGTCGCCGGGGACGTCCGGGTGCGGTACGTGCACAACCCCACCGCCCTGTACGCGCAGACGCTGCGGATGACGGCGGGGCCGAGCGCCCTCGACTCCCCCGCCCCGTATCTGGCGCTCCTGAAGCGCATCGCGATCGCCAGCAAGACCTCCGACCGGCAGCTCGTCCGCTCCGAGATGCGCCAGCTCGCCGGGCGCGACGTCCCGTACTTCACCGTCGCCGCGACCGGCACCGCCCTGACCGACGGCTCCGGCGCCGAGGTCGGCGCGCACTTCGCGCAGTCGCCCCTCGACCTCGCCCTCGACAAGGCCGCGCGCCTGAGCGAGTTCGGGCTCGGCGAGCAACTCCGGCTGCTGCACTCGGCGTTCGCGTCCCGCTTCCCCGACAACCACCTCATCGCCGACGCGCACCCGGCACCCGCGCCGGGCGGCCGTCCGCCGCGCGACGGCGCGCACACGCCGCTCTCCCTCGTCACCGAGCTGTGCGACCGGATGGTCGCGACGTCGCTGCCCGACACGTTCGCGCACCTGCCCCGGACCTGGATCGGCCCGCTCGCCTCCGCCGACGCGGGCCGCCCCTGGCCGCCCGGCGTCCTCGGCTACGACCTGTACACCGGCCGCACCGGCCCGGCCCTGGCGCTCGCCGCGGCCGGACGCCTCCTCGACCACGGCGCCTACCGCGAACTGGCCGCGCAGATCTTCTCGACCACCGCCGACATCCTGGCGAGCCGCCGGTACGAGACGCGCAGCATCCACCAGGCCGGGTACGGCGGTTACACGGGGATGGCGGGCATCCTCTTCGCCCTGTCGGCGGCGGGCCGCCTCCTCGACGAGCCCGACTGGACCCGGGCCGCCCAGGACGCGGTGCCGCTCGTCCTCGACCAGCTCCGCGCCCAGCCGCCGGGGCGGGTGCCGCTGGACGTCATCGGGGGCGTCGCGGGCGTGCTCGGCTGTGTCCAGGCCATCGGCGGGCCGCACGCCGAGACCGCGGTCCCCGAACTGGTCGCGCTGCTCGGGGAGTTCCTGCGCTCCGACTCCCCGGACGCGGGCGGCGAGGCGGCCCGGTCCGTCCTGACCCAGTCCGGCTTCGCCCACGGCGTCAGCGGCATCGTGCACACCCTGAGCCAAGTCCTGCCCCACCTGCCCGCCGACCGGCGGGACGACGCCGAGAAGACCCTGGCCTCGCTCGCGGGCCAACTGCACGGGTTCTACGACCCCGACGCGCGCAACTGGTCCTCCAGCCTCTCGGCACCGGGCACCTTCTCGACCGGCTGGTGCCACGGGGCCGCGGGCATCGCCCTGGCCCTGTCCTCGTACGCCTCCGTGACCGGCGACGCCTCGGTGGCCCGCCTGCGGGACCAGGCCGTGGCGCGCACCCTGGAATCCGGCTTCGGCCGCAACCTCACCTGGTGCCACGGGGACCTGGGCAACCACGACATCCTCAGCTCGCTCGCCGGGCCCGACGGCGACGCCCTGCGCGCCGAGATCGCGGCGGTCGAGGAGCGGTGGCTGCGCCCCGACGTGTTCGCCCGCAAGACCTCCGACGCCCGCAGCCGGTACGCCCACACCAACAGCCTCATGGTGGGCTCCGCCGGGATCGTGCTGCACCTGGTCAACCGCCTGGACCCGGCCCACCGGGTGTCCCCGCTGACCCTCACCGTGCGGGGGGACTGACCATGGCCCGCCAGGTACCCACCGTCACCCAGGTCACCCAGACCGAGTGCGGGCTCTGCTCGTGCGTCGCGGTCCTGCGCTACCACGGGCGCGCCGAGAGCCTCTCCAGCGCCCGCGACGCCATGGACGCGGGCCGCGACGGGCTGTCCGCGAACCAGCTCGCGCAGTACCTGTCCGCGCGCGGCATGGACGTCAAGCCGTACCGCGTGAGGGACATCTCCGCGCTGGAGAAGTTCACCTCCCCGGTGATCCTGTACTGGGAGGACTACCACTTCCTCGTCCTGGAGAAGTTCGACGGCCGCACCGCGGTCGTCATGGACCCCGCCGTGGGACGCCGCCGCATCGGCCGGGCGGAGCTCGAAGACGGCTTCAGTGACATCGTCATCGCCCCCGAGCCGGGCCCCGGCTTCGAGAAGACCCGGGCGAAGCCGTTCAGCGAGTGGCGCGGCATCCCTCTCTTCGCCGAGGGGGCCAAGAAGCGCATCGCCCTCGTGGCGCTCCTGTCGCTCAGCGGGTACGCCGCGGTCCTCGGCATCCCGATGCTCACCGAGTGGGCCGTGGACCGGGCCGGGCGGTGGCAGGGGCTCGACGACCTCTCCCTGGTCATCGCGCTGGTCCTGGCCGTGGCCGTCGGCTACTTCGCGATCCACCTGGTGCGGATCCTCGTCCTGTCGTCGCTGGTCGCCGTGCTCGGCAAACACCTGATGACGCACACCTTCGCCAAGCTGCTCTCGCTGCCCTACCGGTTCTTCACCACGCGACAACCCGGCGAGCTGCTGTTCCGGCTCAACAGCGTCAACGCGATCCGGGACCTGCTCTCCTCGCGGGTCGCCCAGGGCGTCCTCGACGTGGGCACCCTCGTCTGCGTCACCGTCTATCTGTTCGTCACCGAGTGGCGGCTCGGGCTGATCGCGCTCGTGCTGTTCCTGCTCAACGCCGCCTATCTGGCCAAGACCCGGGTGCGCGTCCGCGAGGCCGTCGACGCCGAGATCGCGCACCTGTCCAAGAGCCAGTCCACGCAGCTCGACGCGATCGTGTCGATCCCGACCATCAAGATGGGCGGCTACGCCGACGAGTTCGTCGCGGGCTGGCGCGAGACGTACGACCAGTCGCTTGACGCCATGAAGCAGCGGATGCGCCTGCAACAGGGCCGCATCTCCGGCGTGACGACCACGACGCAGATGTTCGGGCCGATCGTGCTGCTCCTGGCGAGCCTGTACTTCGTCGGCCAGGGCCAGATATCCCTGGGCGCCGCGATCGCCGTCCAGGCGGTGTCCGCCACGTACTTCGCGCTCGCGACGTCGGTGTTCCAGACGTACACGGAGTTCGCGGAGGCGTCCCGCTACGTGGCCCGCCTCAACGACATCACCGCGGCCCCGGCGGAGTCGCCCGGCGGGGAGCGCACCGAACTCCCGGACACCTCCGTCACGTTGGCGGACGTCAGCTTCCGCTACACCGCGCACAGCGCCCTCGTGGTGCGGAACGTGTCCCTTCAGATCGAGCCGGGCGCCAAGGTCGCCTTCGTCGGCGCGTCCGGCTCCGGCAAGAGCACCCTCGGCCGGATCGTCTGCGGCCTGTACGAACCCACCAGTGGGAGCGTGCGGTTCGGCGGCGTCGACATGGCCGAGTACGACAAGAACGCGCTGCGCCGCGCCATCGGCTACATCCCGCAGGAGGTGCACCTGCACAACCGCACCATCCTGGAGAACCTGACCCTCGGCCAGGACATCCCGGAGGAGCGGGTGCGGGAGTACTGCGCGAGCGTCGGCATCCTCGACTTCCTCGACGACCTGCCCATGGGCCTGAAGACCCTGGTGTCCGAGATGGGCGCCAACTTCTCCGGCGGGCAGCGCCAGCGCCTCGCGATCGTACGGGCCCTGCTCCAGCGCCCCAGGATCCTGCTGATGGACGAGGCGACCGCGTCCCTGGACACCGTCAACGAACGGCGCGTCACCCGGATCATCCAGGACATCGGCGCGACCCAGGTGGTGATCGCCCACCGGCTGGCGACGATCAAGTCGGCGGACCACATCTATGTGTTCGACGGCGGGCGCGTCGTCGAACACGGCACGCACGAGGCGCTGTTGGCCGGCGGTTCGGTCTACGCCGACCTCTACGCAGACAGCGCGGACCGCGCAGACACGACCACGGATGTCCTCGTCGGAGGCGAGCCAGCATGACCGAGCCCCACGTTTCGGCCGAGCCCCATGTCTCGGTCCCGGCCTTCCTGCCGTTCTATCTGAGCCTGATCCCGCGCGAGACGGTCGCCGAGCGGCTGCGCGACGCCGTCGCCGGGGCGTCCGCTCCGGAGTACGGGGACGCGCTGCTCGACCAGGTGTGGCACGAGCTCGTCGGCGCCGTCGAGTTCCACTCGTTCCGGATGCTGATCGGCGAGTTCCACGCCTTCCGGGAGCGGCGCGGGCTGCCGATGACGACGGAGAGCGACCAGGCCCTCAAGGAGTACGGCGGGCGCCTCGCCGACCCCGCGTACAGCCATGAGCTCATGGACCGGTACACGGTGCTGCAGCAGCGCCTCGACCGGGTCCTGAGCAACTCCCTCGACGCGTTCACCGACGTGTTCACCGCCTACGCCGAGGACCGGGCCGTGCTGCGCGACGCCGGGCTCCTCGCCGCCGACGACGCGCCCCTGACCCGGCTCTTCGCCACCGGCGCCGATCTGCACAACGACAACCGGCAGGTCGTCGGCGTCGAGGTCGCGGGCGGCGGCAAGGTCGTCTTCAAGCCGCGCGCCCTGGTCTCCGACGCCTTCGTCCGCGATCTGTACACGGCGGCCGACCAGCACCTCACGTACTCGCTGCGGGAGTGCGCCCCGGCCTCCGTCACCATCGGCGGGCACGGCTGGCAGAGTTACGTCACCCCGCGGCCGATGACGGGGGCGGACCAGGTCGCCCGCTACTTCTACCGGTTCGGCGCCCTGTGCGCGCTGTTCGGCGCCATCGGCGCCTCGGACCTGCACGACGAGAACCTCCTCGCCGCGGGCGAGAACCCGTGCGTGATCGACACCGAGACCATGGTCCGGCCCAACGCCGGGGTGGACAACGACTCGCTGCCGCACGTGCTGATCAACCAGCTGAAGCTGTCCGTGGTCTCCACGATGCTCGTCCCGATGGCCAACCCCAACTCCCCCATCGACCTGGTCATGGCGGGCGTCGGCATCGACGGCGACCAGACGTCGAAGATGAAGCGGCCGGTCATCCACGACAGCACCACCGACGGCGTCCGCGTCCGCTGGGAGCAGGTCACCCACCGCCAGACGGACAACGTGCCCCGGCTCGGCGAGCGGCCGCTGTCGCCCGTCGACCACTTCGGCGACATCCTCTCCGGCTACCGGGACGCGCTCCGGGCCGTGCGCGGCGACGGGATCGGCAAGGTCCTGGACGCGTACCCCGACATGCCGGTGCGCTGCCTGATCCGCTCGACGATGGTCTACACCCGGTTCCTGGACGCCGCCACACACCCGGACTACCTCCGCGAGATCGAGGAGGCCGAGCGGGTCTTCGGGCTCCTCGGCACCTACCCGGACTACCTGAGCCCCGAGGCCGCCGCCTACGTGGGCGAGCAGGAGCGCGCGGCGCTGCACACCGGGAACGTCCCGTACTTCGTCGCGCGCGGCGGCTCCACCGAACTGGCCACCCCCGGGACGCACTTCCCTCAGGTCCACACGACCTCGGCGCTCGACTTCGCCCGCGCGGGCGTCGCGCTCGGCGGCCGCCGCAGCGACCTCTTCCACCACTTCCTGATGGAGGAGTGCTTCAACGAGGTGACCGCGGACCACCCGACCGGCCTGTCCGCGCACAGCGTGTTCGCGCCGACGCTCGACGGGGCCGGGCCGCGCGCCTGGTGGCCGGGCATCGCCCGCACCATCGACGCCGTGAGCGTCGCCCACGACGGGCCGAGGGGGCCGGAGACGGGCTGGGTCTGCGGCATCGGCCCGGACCGGAACGCGCCCACGGTGACGCCCGGCAACTTCATCTCGTTCCACGACGCGGGCGGCATCGTCACGTTCCTGGAGAACGCGGCCCGCCACGACGCGGCGTTCACCGAGGTGGCGCGGAGCGCGGCCCGCGGCTTCGACACGCTCCTCGCCGAGTACGGCGACGTGCTCGCGGACGCGCCGGAGAGCGTGTTCACCGGGGCCGCCTCCACGCTGCTCGCCCGGCCGGGGCAGGTGGACCCGGCGTGGCTGGAGCGGACGCTCGACACGATCGACGCGCGGGCGGCGGCCGGGACGCTGGACAGCGATCTGGCGACGGGGCCCGCGGGCATCCTGATGGTCCTGCTGTCGCGCCTGGAGGCAGGCGAGCAGCCCCTGGTCGACGAGCGGCGGCTGACGGCCCTGCGCGACCTCACGCTCGCGCACGCCCAGGCGCCCAAGGCGAAGCCCTGGTTCGACGTGGCCCACGGCGAACTCGGCATGCGGTGGGCCGCCGCCCGCGTCGGCCGGGTCCTCGGGGACACCGCCCTGGCGCAGGAGTCGGCCGAGTGGCTGCTGCGGCGCCTCGTCGACGGCGACCGCTCCCCCGCGTCCGGCTGGTGCAACGGCGCGGCGGGACTGCTCCTCGCCACGGCGGAGATCCTCACATCGGCCGGGCGCCGGGACCGGCTGTCCGGGGCCCGCCTTGCGGAGCTGGTGGACGGGGCGACGCGGCTGCCCGCCGAGGGCCCGGTGGACCTGTCGGTCTGCCACGGCACCAGCGGCGTCGTGCAGTCCCTGATCGCCACGGGCCGCAGCCTCGAGGACGCCTCCCTCCTGGAGCGGGCGGAGATCTACCAGGAGCGGGTGCTCGCGGCGGCGCGCGACCGCGGCTTCCACACCGGCGTCGCGGGCCGCACCTCGCTCCTCGGCTATCTGCTCGGCTGGTCGGGCGTCGGCGACACGGACCTCATGCTGCGGGCCGCCCGCTCCGGCCGGACCACCGACGGGCCGGCCGTCCCGGTGGCCCTCATCAGCGGCCGGCCCGCCAACTGACGTACAGAGAAAAGGAGTTACCCATGAAGAACCAGAACGGCCAAAAGAACGGCCGGAAGAACAGCATGAGCACCGGCTTCCCGCTGCTCATCGGCGTCGTGATCGCGGCCGTCTGCACCACCCAGGAGAACTGGGGCGGCGCGGGCTTCGCCGTCGTCGTGGGCGGCGCGGTCTCGCTCTGGATGCTGCGGTCGTCCCGCCGCAAGTAAGGGCCGGTCCGTGCACTACTCGATCCTTCTCCCCTTCGGACCGACCCGCCCCGAGCAGGTCGTGCCGTTCGCCAACCTCGTGAAGTGGGCCGGGGCCGAGCGCCTCTGGCAGGGCCAGGGCATGGTCCTGGAGTCCCACCATGTGATCAGCCATCTGGCGGGCCTCGGCATCCGGGTGCCCGCGGGCTTCGGCGTCTCGCTGATGCCGTTCCGCTCGCCGTACCAGGCGGCGGTCGAGGCCCGGTCGGTGGCGCTCGCCACCGGGCACCCGGTCGTCGCGGGCTTCGGCCCCGGCTCCCTGTCGATCCAGGAAGGCGTGCTCGGCAAGCCGTACGCGAGCCCGCTGCGCGCCTCCCGCGAGTACATCCGGATCGTGCGCGGTCTGCTGAACGGCGACACCGTCGACGTCCGGGGCGACTACCACTCCGTCTCCGGGAACCTGATCAAGTCCCTCGCCCCGCCGGTGTCCGTGGGCCTCGGCGTGCTGCGGGAGCGGATGGCGGCCCTGGCCGGCGAGGTCGCGGACGTGGCCATCACCTGGATGGGCAACGCCCCGTACGTCGGCACCACCCTCATGCCCGCCCTGCGCGGCGCGGACCGCGCCCTGGACGAGCCGGTCAGGGTCACCGCCATCGTGCCCGTCGCCCTGTCGGGGCCCGACCGCGACGTCACGGCCCTCGCGGCGGCCGCCTGCGGCTCCCACATCCAACTCCCGCACTACCAGGACACGTTGCGCAGGGCCGGGATCACCGTGACGGGCGAGTCCGGGCCCGAGGACGCCGGGCGCCTCGTCGACGGCGGCGTGTTCCTCTACGGCACTCCGGAGGAGATCCACCAACGCCTGGACGAGTACCGGCAGTTCGGCGTGGACGAGGTCGTCCTCAACGCCACCGGGGTCGGCCAGGTCCACGGTCCGCAGGCCGCGGCGCGCGACCTGCTGAAGCTGCTGCGCACGGCACCGGCGTAACCCCGTATCCCGTAACCCCTGTATCCCCCCACCACCGAGAAGTGACAGGCAATGATCGACGTACAACACCTGACCCAGCGCTATGGAGCGACGCTCGCCGTCGACGGACTGACCTTCCGCGTCGAACCAGGGCGCGTCACCGGCTTCCTCGGCCCCAACGGCGCCGGCAAGTCCACCACGATGCGCGCCATGATCGGCCTGGAGCGCCCGGCGTCCGGCCGGGTGCTCATCGACGGCAGGCCGTACGCCGCGATCCCGCAGCCGCTGCGCACGGTCGGCGCGCTCCTGGAGGCCAAGGCCCTGCACGGCGGGCGCACCGCGCACGGGCACCTGCTCGGGCTTGCCCGCAGCAACGGCATCCCCGCGGCGCGCGTGGGCGAGGTCCTCGACATCGTGGGCCTCGCGGACGTGGCCCGCAAGCGGGCGAAGGGGCTCTCGCTGGGCATGGCGCAGCGCCTGGGCGTGGCCGCCGCACTGCTCGGCGACCCCCGGGTGCTGCTCCTGGACGAGCCGGTCAACGGGCTCGACCCCGAAGGCATCCTGTGGATACGGGAGTTGATGAAGAACCTGGCGGCGGAGGGCCGCACGGTCTTCGTCTCCAGCCATCTGATGAGCGAGATGGCGCTGACCGCGGACCACCTCGTCGTGATCGGCCGGGGCCGCCTCCTCGCGGACACCTCCGTCGAGGAGTTCATCGCCCGCCACTCCCGCTCGTACATCCTCGTCCGCACCCCGGAGCCCGAGCGCATGCGGGACGTGCTGACCGCCGACGGGATCCGGTTCGCGGACGGGCCCGAGGGCGTCATCGAGGCGGAGGGCACCACCTTGGAGACGGTGGGGGCGCTCGCCTCCCGCAACCAGGTGACCGTCTACGAGATCAGTCCCCAAGTGGCCTCCCTGGAAGAGGCGTTCATGCGGCTGACGGCCGACGCCGTCGACTACCGGGCAAAGCAGGAGGTGCGCTGACGATGGCGGCAGATGTGACGACGACGGCAGCGGGTTCGTCGGCGACGGACCTCCGCGCGGCCATGGCCTTCGAGTGGATCAAGCTCCGGACGCTGCGGTCCACCGTGTGGAACCTCGGCCTCTTCCTGGTGGTGAGCGTGGCCGTGGCCGTGCTCACGGGCTCCGTCATGCGCGGTGCGTACGACGACATGGGTGCGGAGTCGAAGGCCGACTTCGACGCGGTCGCCACCGGCTTCGGCGGGCTGCGGCTCGGTCTGATCGCCCTCGTGGTCTTCGGTGTGCTGACCGTGACCAGCGAGTACGCCTCGGGCACCATCAACAGCTCGCTCACCGCGGTGCCCCGGCGCGGCGTGTTCTATGCGGCGAAGGTGCTCACCGGCACCGCGACGGCGTTCGTGGCGTCCGTCGTCGTGGTCGCGGCCGGCTTCTTCGCCACGCAGCTCGCTCTGGGCGGGGCGCTGGCCGCGTCGGTCTCCGACGCGGGGGCGGTGCGCGCGCTGGTCGGGGCGGTGCTCTACACGACGCTGCTCTGCGCGTTCTCGATCGGCCTCGCGGCGGTGCTGCGCAGCTCCGCGCTCACCATGGGGCTGCTGGTTCCGCTGTTCTTCATGGTGTCGACGATCCTCAACAGCCTGCCGGGCGTACGGAAGTTCGCCCAGTTCCTGCCGGACGTGGCGGGCAGCCTGATCCTGTCGAGTCGGCCTCCGGAGGACACGGTGCTGACCGCGTGGACCGGCATGGCCGTCCTGGCCGCGTGGACGGCGCTCGCACTGGCGCTGGGGTACGTGGCGCTGCGCCGCCGGAACTCCTGACGCGCACAGCGTCCTGGTACGAGGCCGGTGCCGTCCCCGCTACACGAAGTCGGGGGCGGTGCCCTCGGCGGTCGAGGCGCGGGCGGCGACGAGCCGGAACGCCGCGTCGCAGTCCCAGGTGAGCGCCGCGGCCCGCATGGCCGCCACCTGGGGCGGCAGGTCGAGACCCAGGTCCTCGGCGAAGAGCTGCTGGCAGCGCTTGACCGCGTTCAGGGCGCCGACGACGTCGCCGCGGATGCAGTGCACCGCGGCCAGCAGCGCCCAGAGCTTCTGCCGGTAGGGCTCCTCGGCGATGACGGTCTCGATCCGGTAGCCGAGCAGCTCGGTCCGGCCGGCGAGGATGCAGGCGGTGAACAGGTCCTGACAGGCGTCGAAGCGGGCGTTGTTGAGGCCGACCGTATGGGCGCTGAACCAGCGCGTCGGCGGCAGGTCCTGTCCGAAGGGGCCCCGCCACAGGGCCACGGCTTCCTCGAGGGTGTCGACGGCGGCGTCGGCCCGGCCGTCGAGGAGCAGGGCGCGGCCGTGCCGGGTGGCCCGCGTGAACCGGGCCAGGTCGGATTCGTCCGGGGTGACGTCGAGTCCGTAGCCGCTCTGGCCGCCGCGGTAGGTCTTGAGGCGGCCGCTGAGCCCGGGAGCGGCCTCGTCCAAGTCGCGCCGCAGTCCGGTCACATGGCTGCGGATGTTCGCCGTGGCGGAGCAGGGCGGCTCGTCCCAGAGCAGTTCGGCCAGCTCTCCCACGGCTATGGACTGGCCCGGTCTGAGCAGAAAGGCGGTGAGGATCGCGCGCCGGACGGGCGAGCTCATTTCAGCGCTCCCCCGCATCCGGAGCGGGCCAAGAATCCTGAAAAGCATGTCCCCGATGCCTCTTCTCTCATCAAGTCGAAGGGAGCAGAGCGGCACTTCTCAGCACGCCGTCGGACCGACCCCGCGCCCCGGCCGCGCGTACGGCGTGAACGGGCGCGAGGTACTTTCCGTAACCCCTGCAGAACGGGCGATTTCGACACCCGCCAGCATGGATCAGCCACCCCCCTTGGCACGGGCTTTACCGTGTCATGGGAGGCGGATCTCGTCAATCTCCGCGAAAACCCCCAAAGGCAGCGTTCGGTGAACTCCCGCCGGAAACAGTCGAGTTCGCCTTCATCCCACCACCCGTCCGTTCAGCACCACCCGCCGCGGCGCCGCGAGCACGCCGACGTCCTGTCGGGGGTCCGCCCCGTACACCACCAGGTCCGCCGCGGCCCCCTCGTCGAGCCCGGGCCGCCCCAGCCACTCCCGCGCCCCCCACGTCGTCGCCGACAGGGCGTCCCGCACCGGGATCCCCGCCCGCACCAGCTCGGCGACCTCCCCGGCCACGAGCCCGTGCGCCAGCGAGCCCCCGGCGTCCGTGCCCGCGTAGATCGGCACCCCGGCGTCGTACGCCGCCCGCACCGTGTCGTAGCGGCGCTCGTACAAGTCCCGCATGTGCGCGGACCACTGGGGGAACTTCGCCTCGCCGCCCGCCGCCAGGTCCGGGAACGTGGCGATGTTGACCAGGGTCGGGACGATCGCCACGCCCTTCTCCGCGAAGAGCGGGATGGTGTCCTCGGTCAGGCCCGTCGCGTGCTCGATGCAGTCGATGCCCGCCTCGACCAGGTCGCGCAGCGAGTCCTCCGCGAAGCAGTGCGCCGTGACCCGGGCCCCGAGCCGGTGCGCCTCCGCGATCGCCGCCTCCACCGCGCCGCGCGGCCAGCACGCCGTGAGGTCGCCGGCCTCGCGGTCGATCCAGTCGCCGACGAGCTTGACCCAGCCGTCGCCGCGGCGGGCCTCCTGGGCGACGTACGCGACGAGGTCGTCGGGCTCGATCTCGTGGGCGTAGTTGCGGATGTAGCGGCGGGTGCGCGCGATGTGCCGGCCGGCCCGGATGATCTTCGGGAGGTCCTCGCGGTCGTCGATCCAGCGGGTGTCGGAGGGCGAACCGGCGTCGCGGATCAGCAGGGTGCCCGCCTCGCGGTCGGTGAGCGCCTGCTTCTCTGCGGTCTCGGCGTCCACGGGTCCGTGCGTGTCGAGCCCGACGTGGCAGTGCGCGTCGACGAGGCCCGGCAGCGCCCAGCCCTCGACGGTCGTCACGTCGCCCGCGGCGGGGCGGTCGTAGGTGACCCGCCCCCCGACCACCCACAGCTCGTCCCGTACGTCCTCGGGCCCGACCAGCACCCGCCCCTTCACGTGCAGCACCGCGTGATCGCTCATGTACGGAAGCTTAGGAGGCTGCGGTTACGCTCGAAGCGGCAGCCCGAGCGCACCGACAGCGGCCTGGCTGCACCAACAGACGAACCATGAAGTGAGATGACGCGACCCGTGAGCAGCAGCGTGACGCACCCCTTCCTCGACCTGGCCCCCCTCAGCGCCGCCCACTTCGCCGCCGTCGAGGACCGGGTCGCCCGCCTCCTCGGCACCGAGCAGGACGTCGTGATCATGCAGGGCGAGGCGCTGCTGCCCCTGGAGGGCTGCATCAAGGGGGCCGCGGGTCCGGGGACGACCGCGCTCAACGTCATCACCGGCCCGTACGGGCAGACCTTCGGCAACTGGCTGCGGGACTGCGGCGCGACGGTCATCGACCTGTCCGTGCCGTTCCACACGGCCGTCACCGCCGAGCAGGTGCGGGCCGCCTTCGCCGCGCACCCGGAGATCGACTTCGTCTCGCTCGTGCACGCCGAGGCCGCCACCGGCAACACCAACCCGGTCGCGGAGATCGGCGCGGTCGTACGGGAGCACGGCGCGCTGTTCATGCTGGACGCCGTCGCCTCGGTGGCCGCCGAGCCGCTGCTGCCGGACGCGTGGGGCGTCGACCTGTGCGTGATCGGCGCGCAGAAGGCCATGGGCGGTCCCGCGGGCGTCTCCGCGGTGTCGGTGAGCGAGCGGGCCTGGCAGCGGATCGCCGCCAACCCGAAGGCGCCGCGCCGCTCCTACCTCTCCCTCCTGGACTGGAAGGAGCGCTGGGTCGACGGTGGCCGCAAGGCGCTCCTGCACGCCCCGGCGCAGCTGGAGATGCTCGCCCTGGAGGCGTGCGTGGAGCGCATCGAGAACGAGGGGCTCGACGCGGTGATGGCCCGGCACGCCACGGCGGCGGCCGCCACGCGCGCGGGCGCGCTCGCGCTCGGCGGGGGACTTGAGCCGTACGTCCACGAGGCGGTGGACGCGGCGCCGGTGGCCACGACGCTGCGCGTCCCGGCCGGGGTCGACGCCTCCCAGCTGGTGGCGAAGGCCCTCGCCGCCGATCCGGTGCTGCCCCTGGTCGCGGGCGGGGGCTCGCTCGCCCAGGAGATGATCCGGGTGAACCACTACGGGCCCGACGCGACCCGTGGCGTCGTGCACGCCTCGCTCGCCGCCCTGGGCGCGGCGCTCGGCGAGGCGGGGCTGACGGTCGACCTGGAGGCGGCGCGGCGCGCGGTGACGGACGCCTGGAAGTAGCCGCACCCGCGCCGCACCCCAGTCGCACCCGCGTCGCACTCGTGTGCGCAATTCGGCGGCGGCGTCCGGCCGTTCATGACAGCGTGGTCGTCATGACGACCATGCCGGACGACGACCGCGTCATTCCCCCGCTGACCGCCGACGAGCCGACCATGCTGATGTCCTGGCTCGACTTCCACCGCGAGACGCTCGCCCTGAAGTGCGCGGGCCTGGACGACGAGCAGCTGCGGCGGCGGGCGGCCGCGCCGTCGGCCCTGACGCTGCTCGGTCTGGTGCAGCACATGGCGGGGGTCGAACGGAACTGGTTCCAGACGGTGCTCGCGGGCCGGGACGTGCCGTGGGTGTACGAGGGCGACCAGTACGGGTTCACGCTCGACCCCGGGCGCTCGCTGGACGACGCGCTGGCGGTCTGGCGGCGGGAAGTGGCCACGGCGCGGGAGATCTGCGCGAGGCGCTCGCTGGACGACACCGGGCGGTTCACCGAGCAGGACGCGGCGATGGTCGGCGGCCGGGACGTGAGCCTGCGCTGGATCCTGGTGCACCTCATCGAGGAGTACGCCCGCCACAACGGCCATGCGGATCTGCTGCGCGAGGCCATCGACGGAACCACCGGGCCCTGAATTACCGCGCCGCAAGCATCACTTTTACGCCGCATTCATGAATTCTTTATGAGCACAGCTTCCCGTATTCTTCTGCCCGCTTTCCCGGGGTCTAAACACTAAGATTTCGGCAACGCCAAACGCCGTAATTCGGTCACGCTTCGAGGAGGTTTCACTTCTGTGACGCACTCCACAGCGCGCCCCTTTTGTCGCGTATGACCGGTGCAAATCACCGCATTTCTCCTGGCGTTCCTGCGGGCGCGCGCCCCCGCGTGATAACACATCGAGGCTTCGTACGTAACCCCTTCCCCCGATGCAATCCCAGGAATTGCTCGGTAAATTCAATCCGCATGACCGCTGCACAAGCCGATCTACCGACCGACCTGCAAGCGAATTACCGAGAAATGCCCGAGGGGCTGCGCCTCAGCACTCCCGACGTCGCCGACGGCGCCGCGATCTGGCGGATCGCCCGCGACTCGAAGGTGCTCGACCTCAACTCCTCCTACAGCTATCTGCTCTGGTGCCGGGACTTCGCGGCCACCTCCGTGGTGGCCCGGGACGCCGAGGGCGAGGTGGCGGGCTTCATCACCGGCTACATCCGGCCCGACCGCCCCCGCACCCTGATGGTCTGGCAGGTGGCCGTCGACCACGCGCACCGCGGCAAGGGACTCGCCGCCGCGCTCCTCGACGGGCTGACCGCGAAGGTGGCGGGCGACCGCGAGATCGACTCCCTGGAGACGACCATCTCGCCCGACAACACCGCGTCCGAGGCCCTCTTCACCTCGTACGCGCGACGGCACGGCGCATCGGTCGCGCGCACGGTCCTGTTCGACGCGGGCCTGTTCCCCGACGACGGGCACGAGCCCGAGGTGCTCTACCTCATCGAGCCGCTCCCGCGCTGAGCGGCGGCAGGCACTCCCCCCACAGCTCCACCCGCGCTTCACCGGACACCCCCACCCCCCACTCCCCCGCACTTCTTCATCTCCCAGGAGATTCGCTGTGACCATCACCCAGCCCGACCTGAGCGTCTTCGAGACCCTGGAGTCGGAGGTGCGCAGCTACTGCCGCGGTTGGCCTACGGTCTTCGACCGCGCGCAGGGCAGCCGCATGTTCGACGAGGACGGCCACGAGTACCTCGACTTCTTCGCCGGGGCCGGTTCGCTCAACTACGGCCACAACAACCCCGTCCTGAAACGCGCCCTGATCGACTACATCGAGCGCGACGGCGTCACCCACGGCCTCGACATGTCGACGACCGCCAAGCGCGCCTTCCTTGAGACCTTCCAGAACGTCATCCTGCGGCCGCGCGACCTGCCCTACAAGGTCATGTTCCCGGGCCCGACGGGCACCAACGCCGTGGAGTCGGCGCTGAAGCTGGCCCGCAAGGTCAAGGGCCGCGAGTCGATCGTCTCGTTCACCAACGCCTTCCACGGCATGTCGCTCGGCTCGCTCGCCGTGACCGGCAACGCCTTCAAGCGGGCCGGCGCGGGCATCCCCCTCGTCCACGGCACGCCGATGCCGTTCGACAACTACCTCGACGGCCAGACCCCCGACTTCATCTGGTTCGAGCGCCTCCTGGAGGACTCCGGCTCGGGCCTGAACACCCCGGCGGCCGTGATCGTCGAGACGGTGCAGGGCGAGGGCGGCATCAACGTGGCCCGCGCCGAGTGGCTGCGCAAGCTCGCCGACGTCTGTGAGCGCTGGGACATGCTGCTCATCGTCGACGACATCCAGATGGGCTGCGGCCGCACCGGCGCCTTCTTCTCCTTCGAGGAGGCGGGCATCACGCCGGACATCGTGACCGTGTCGAAGTCCATCAGCGGCTACGGACTGCCCATGTCCCTCTGCCTGTTCAAGCCGGAGCTGGACGTCTGGGAGCCGGGCGAGCACAACGGCACGTTCCGCGGCAACAACCCCGCGTTCGTGACGGCCGCCGCCGCCCTGGAGACGTACTGGACCGACGGCGCCGCCATGGAGAAGCAGACCCTGGCCCGCGGCCAGCAGATCGAGGAGACCCTCAGCGCGCTGCGCGCCGAGTACCCCGACGACACCGTCGAGTACCGCGGCCGCGGCCTGGTCTGGGGCATCGAGTTCCGCGACAAGGAGCGGGCCGGCAAGGTCGCCAAGCGCGCCTTCGAGCTCGGTCTGCTCATCGAGACCTCCGGCCCCGAGAGCGAGGTCGTCAAGCTGCTCCCGGCGCTGACGATCACGCCCGAGGAGCTGGACGAGGGGCTGCGGACGCTGGCGCGCGCCGTGCGCGAGACCGCTTGACGGCCGCCGCCCCGCACCGTACGACTAGCAGCAAGAAAGCAGGCAACTCACCGTGATCGTCCGTTCGTTCAAGGACATTGAGGGCACCGACCGGCATGTGAAGGCCAAGTCGGGCACCTGGGAGAGCAAGCGCATCGTGCTCGCCAAGGAGCGCGTCGGCTTCTCCCTGCACGAGACCATCCTGTACGCCGGTACGGAGACGTCGATGTGGTACGCGAACCACATCGAGGCCGTCGTCTGCACCCAGGGCGAGGCGGAGCTGACCGACGACACGACCGGCGAGAAGTACACCATCACGCCGGGCACCATGTACCTGCTCGACGGGCACGAGAAGCACACCATGCGGATCAAGGAAGACTTCCACTGCCTGTGCGTCTTCAACCCGCCGGTGACGGGCCGCGAGGACCACGACGAGAACGGCGTCTACCCGCTGCTCACCGAGCCCGAGGCCGACTGACTTTCGCGTTCTACATCCCGAACAGGGCCGTACGAGAGGAGAGGCAGGCAACACCATGACCACCGCACCCGAACGCACCGCCGACCTGTACCCGACGCGAGGCACCGAAGAGGTGCTGATCGAGCGCAAGGACCCCGTGGTGTGGTCCTCGCCGGGTACCGAAGGGCCCATCGCGGCCGGGGACCTGGCGGGGTTCGAACGGGACGGGTTCCTGGCGATCGACCAGCTCATCACGCCCGATGAGGTGGCCGTGTACCACGCGGAGCTGGAGCGCCTGATGGGCGATCCGGCGATGCGGGAGAACCCGCGCTCCATCGTGGAGCCGCGCTCGCAGGAGATCCGCTCCCTCTTCGAGGTGCACAAGATCAGCGAGGTCTTCGCCAGGCTGGCGGCGGACCCGCGCGTCGTCGGCAGGGCCCGGCAGATCCTCGGCTCGGACGTGTACGTCCACCAGTCGCGGATCAACGTGAAGCCGGGCTTCGGTGCCTCCGGCTTCTACTGGCACTCCGACTTCGAGACCTGGCACGCCGAGGACGGCCTGCCGAACATGCGCACCGTCTCGGTGTCGATCGCGCTCACCAAGAACCACGACACCAACGGCGGGCTCATGATCATGCCCGGCTCGCACAAGACGTTCCTCGGCTGTGCGGGCGCCACGCCGAAGGACAACTACAAGCGGTCGCTGCAGATGCAGGACGCGGGCATCCCGTCGGACGGGACGCTCACGAGCCTCGCGTCCGACCACGGCATCCGCCTGTTCACCGGCGAGGCGGGCTCGGCGACGTGGTTCGACTGCAACGCCATGCACGGCTCGGGGGACAACATCACCCCGTACCCGCGCAGCAACGTCTTCATCGTGTTCAACAGTGTGGAGAACACGGCGGTGGAGCCGTTCGCGGCGCCCATCCGGCGTCCCGAGTACATCGGGGCGCGGGACTTCACTCCGGTCACGTGAGGTAGCTCGTACGGCAGTTGGCCCGGCCCCCGTCGTGGGGCCGGGCCAACTGGCGTTTCACAAGGCCGGGTAGTCCGTGTATCCCTTCGCGTCGCCGCCGTAGAACGTCGCCTGGTCGGGCTCGTTGTAGGGGCCGCCGGCCTGCAGACGGGCGGGCAGGTCGGGGTTGGCGAGGAAGAGCGAGCCGAAGGTGAGCACATCGGCGGTGCCGTCCTCGACCAGGGCGAGGGCGTCGGCCCCGGTGGGGCCCTCGGTCTGCGGGTTCAGGACGAATGTGCCGCTGAAGCCCTGGCGCAGCGTGGTGGTGAGCTCGCGGATGTCGCCCACCTCCATGACGTGCAGATACGCGAGGCCGAGCGCGTCCAGCTCCTTGACCAGGGCGGTGTAGGTGGGCTCGGGGTCGGGCTCGGAGATGTCGTTGAAGGGGTTGCCGGGCGAGACGCGGAAGCCGGTGCGGGCGGGGCCGATCTCGGCGCTGACGGCGCGGGCCACCTCGACGGCGAAGCGGATGCGGTTCTCGGGCGAGCCGCCCCACTCGTCGGTGCGCCGGTTGGAGCCCGGCGCGAGGAACTGGTGGATCAAGTAGCCGTTGGCGCCGTGCAGTTCGACGCCGTCGAAGCCCGCGTCGATCGCGTTCCGGGCGGCGGCCACGAAGTCCCCTATGGTGGCGCGGACCTCGGCGCCGGTCAGCTCGCGCGGGGTGACGAAGTCCTTCGGGCCCTCGGGCGTGAAGACCTGCCCCTGTGCGGCGACCGCGGAGGGCGCCACGTTCACGAGGCCGTCGGGCAGCAGCACCGGGTGGCCGACGCGGCCCGTGTGCATGATCTGGGCGAAGATCCGGCCGCCCTTCGCGTGCACGGCGTCGGTGACCTTCCGCCAGGAGGCGACCTGCTCGGCGCTGTGCAGGCCCGGCGTGAACGGATAGCCCTGGCCGATCGCGGAGGGCTGGATCCCCTCGGTGATGATCAGGCCCGCGGAGGCGCGCTGCGCGTAGTACTCGGCGGTGAGGTCGGTGGCGACGCCGCCCTCCCCTGCCCTGCTGCGGGTCATGGGCGCCATCGCGACGCGGTTGGAGAGCGTGGTGCCGGACAGGTCGATGGTGTCGAACGCGGTGGTCATCGGTGCTCCCAAGACATACGGGTGGCTGGGGACCCACATTTATGTGGTCGGCCAAGCTTTTGGCCGTGCGCCCACTGTAGCGCATTCATTGGCCGACCAAGGTATTCTCGTGGGAGCAGCCGGAAGACCGAGGAGGAGCGCGCGATGAAGGCCGACCCCGCCTGTACCGAGGAACCCGACGTGACCCTGGCGGGCCCCATCAGCCACGCCATCAGCCGGGTCGCCCGGCTGCACCGCCTGACCGCGGGCAAGCTCCTCAAGGACCTCGGCCTCTACCCCGGCCAGGAGCTCCTGATGATGCACCTGTGGGACGCGGGCGCGGTACGCCAGTCCGAGCTCATCAAGCGCCTGGAGCTGGACCCCTCGACGGTCACGAAGATGCTGCAGCGCCTGGAGCAGGCGGGACACGTGCGGCGCCGCCCGGACCCGGACGACCGGCGCGCGGTGCTCGTCGAGACCACCGAGGCCAGCTGCGGGCTGCTCACCCAAGTGGAGGGCGCCTGGGGCCAGTTGGAGGGGCACACCGTCGCGGGGCTGGACGCGGCCGAGCGCGAGCAGCTGGCCGGCCTGCTGGCGCGGGTCGAGGAGAACCTCTGCAAGGAGACGGCGGACTGCCCGGTGGAGGCCAGGCGGGCGGCGGCCGCCAACTAGCCCTTACGGGACGTCAGTTGCCGGTGCGGTCCGGCGCTCAGCCGCCCGTCCCGTCCAGCACGTCCAGGATCCGGTCCACGTCCGCCTCCGTGTTGTACAGGTGGAACGACGCCCGCAGATGGCCCGCGCGCGCCGAGGTGAGGACGCCCGCGCGCCACAGCTCGCCGTGCCGGTCGGCGAGGCCGGGCACCGAGACGATCGACGAGCCGCCCGGGACCGGGGTGTGCCCGAGGCGTGCCAGGCCCGCCCGGTAGCGGTCCGCGAGCGCCATGACGTGGGAGTGGATCGCGGCCACGCCGATCTCCTCCAGGAGGGCGAGCGCGGGGACGGCCGCGTGGTAGGCGAGGAAGGCGGGCGGCTCGTCGAACCGGCGGGCGTCCGGGGCGAGTTCGGTGAGCGGCCCGTACGTGGAGTTCCAGCTGTCGGCCGCCGCGAGCCAGCCGCCGTTGCCCGGCGTCAGGGACTCCTGCGCGGACTCGCTCACCGTCAGGAAGGACGCGCCGCGCGGGCACAGCAGCCACTTGAAGGCGCCGGTCACGGTGTAGTCCCACCAGGAGGCGTCGACGGGGTAGGCGCCCGTGGCCTGGGTCGCGTCCACGAGGGTGCGGGCGCCGTGGGCGGCCGCCGCCTCCCGCAGCGCCGTCAGGTCCGCGGTCCTGCCGTCCGCCGACTGGACCGCGGAGAACGCGACGAGCGCCGTCGAGGGCCGCACGGACGCGGCGAGCTCCGCCAGCGGGGCGTAGCGCAGCTTGAAGTCGCCGCGCAGCAGGAACGGATCGATGACGGAGCCGAACTCGCCCTCGGGGAAGAGGACTTCGCTGCCCGGCGCCAGCGAGCCCGCGATCAGGCCGACGTGCACGGCTACGGAACCGCCGGTGGCCACCCGGGAGGCGTCCGCGCCGACAAGGCGCGCGAATCGCTGCCGCGCCTCGTCCACGACCTCGAAGTCCCCCGCCCCGCCGGGCCTGCCGGAGACCAGCTCCGCGGTCAGGATGCGGACCGCCTCGGCGGCGCGGCGGGGCAGCAGCCCGCAGCTCGCGGTGTTCAAGTAGGTCGACTCGGGCGCGAATTCGTCACCGTTGATGATCCCCATGAGCCAACTGTGCCGTCCGCGCACACCGCCGTCCATTGCGGATGTGTACGCGGATCCGGTAAGCGACGCTTATACGTCGCCCTTGGCCTGCGGGACCTCGCAGCCGTCCGGGCCGCAGGCGTCGCCGGTCGCGGCCCCGTCGAGCGTCGTCAGCGGGGAGCGGCTGCCCCACGCCTGGTCCAGGGCCTGGGTGAAGACCACGGCGGGCTGGGCGCCGGAGACGCCGTACTTCCGGTCGAGGACGAAGAACGGCACGCCGTTCGCGCCCAGTTCGGCGGCCTCGCGCTCGTCGGCGCGGACCTCGGCCGCGTACCGCTCGGGGTCGGCGAGCACCGCGCGGGCCGCGTCGGCGTCCAGGCCCGCGGCGGCCGCGAGCTCCACCAGGCGCTCGTCGTCGGCGAAGACGGACCTCTCGTCGGCGAAGTTGGCGCGGTACAGCAGGTCGAGCAGCGCGTCCTGGCGGCCCTGCTCCTTGGCGAAGTGCAGCAGGCGGTGCATGTCGAAGGTGGAGCCGTGGTCGCGGCCCTCGGTCAGGTAGTCGAGGCCCTCGGCGGCGGCGTTCTCGCCGAGCCGTGCCTCGCCCTCCTTCGCCTGCTGCTCGCTCATGCCGTACTTCTGGGCCAGCATCGGGATCACCAGGCCGGTGTCGTCCTTGGCGCGGCCCGGGTCCAGCTCGAAGGAGCGGTGCACCACCTCGACGCCGTCGCGGTGCGGGAAGGCGGCGAGCGCCTTCTCGAAGCGGGCCTTGCCCACGTAGCACCACGGGCAGGCGATGTCGCTCCAGATCTCCACGCGCATGTTCTCGGCTTCTTTCCAGGTCGTGCGGGACGTACTCAGCTCCACAACACGGCCGCGGAGCCGCTCATTCCCCGACCGGCGACTCCCGGACCGGCGACTCCCCGATCGGCAGACGCATCCGTACGTGGCTGCCGCCGTCGTCGCCCGCGCCCAGCGGCTCCCAGCCCTTGGCCGCGTAGAAGCCCTGCGCCCGCGCGTTGTCCGCGTGCACGTCCAGGATCGCCTCGGTCATCCCGTCGGCCCGCCACTCCTCCACGCACGCCGCGTGCAGACAGCCGCCGATGCCGGTGCGCCACAGGTCGGGGTCCACATGGAACTGGAACAGCTTCACCGTGTCCGCGGGCGCGTCCTCGGGGGTGCGGAAGGAGGCGAGGCCCGCCACACGGCCGTCGCGGACCGCGCACAGGACATGGCCGTCGGGGCGCTCTATGGCGGCGCGCCACCGCTCCGCCCAGTCGACGCCGTCGTCCGGGAACCCGCCCTCGTAGTACGTGGCCCGGGCGCGGGCGTGCAGCTCGGTCAGGGCGGGGGCCTCGGCGGGCACGGCGGTCCTGATCATGACGTTTTGGATCATGTTGGGAAAGACGTGCCGCCCCCGGCGGAGGTTCCGCACCCCTCGCTCAGTCGCTCAGTCACCCAGCCGCTCAGTCGCTCAGTCGCTCACGAGCCGTCGCGCAGCCCCTTCGGCCAGTTCGGGCGGAACTCGATGTTCTCGTACGTCACCACGCACCCCTCCCCCACGGGCGACTGCGCCATGAAGCCGACGAGGGCGGCGCCCGCCGTCTCCTCGTCGCCGAGCGAGAAGATCCGGACGAACGTCCAGTGCTCGCCGTCCGTCGAGGCGTGGAAGGCGAACGCGGACCCGGTGCGGCTGATCCGCAGCCAGGCGCTGGAGCCGTCCACCACGAAGGCGTTGGCGTCGTCGGAACGGCCGCGCGTGACGACCGTGCAGATCGTCGGCTCGTCCGGCGACCGCTCCAGGCAGAGCTTGGCCCACTCCCGCTCACCCACGTGCAGATACAGCACGCCCGCGTCGAAGGCGGCCGCGAAGCCGACCGTGACGCGGACGATCAGCTGGAAGTCACCCTCCGGCGCCCCGAGGAGCCGGGGCGCGTCCGACGCCGGGTCCAGGGCGTCCCCGGTCGGGGCCACGAACCGGTCCTGGCGGGGCCCCGCCCAGCCGGTGAGCACCCCGGCCGCATCCCCGCCGGTCTCGTCGGCCTCGTACGACCAGTGGCCGTCAGGCCCGTACGAGCGCAGCGGAAAGGGCAGTTCGGGGAGTCGGAGGTCCATGGGCGTCAGTGTTCCAGGCGGCCGTTGAAGCGGCGCGGCAGCCCCAGCGGATTGGCGTCGCGCAGCTCGGGCGGGAGCAGCGCCTCGGGCGTCGACTGGTAGGCGACCGGGCGCAGCCAGCGCTCGACGGCCGTGCCGCCGACGGACGTCGAGGTGGACGTGGTCGCCGGGTAGGGGCCGCCGTGGTGCTGGGCGGGGGCGACGGCGACGCCGGTGGGCCAGCCGTTGACGAGCACGCGCCCGGCGAGCGGGGTGAGTTCGGCGAGCAGACCGGCGGCCGCGCCCTCGCCCGCCGCCTCGTCCGACGACAGCTGCACGGTCGCCGTGAGGTTGCCGGGGAGCCGGGACAGGACGGCGGTGATCTCGGCGGCGTCGGTGTAGCGGGCCACGACGGTGACCGGGCCGAAGCACTCCTCCAGGAGCAGGTCGTGCACGCCCTCGGCGGCGAGCCGGGCGGCCGGGACGGTGAGGTACCCCGGGGCCACGGTGTGCTCGCTGCCCGCGCCGGGCGTCACCGGGGCGTCCACGTCCGGGAGTTCACCGCGCTCGCGCACGCCCGCGACGAAGTTGTCCCGCATGCGGTGGTCGAGCAGGACGCCCGCCTCGGTGTCGCTGACGGCGGCGGTCAGGGACTTCAGGAGCCGGTCGCCGGCCGCGCCCTCGGGGGCGAGCACCAGACCGGGCTTCACACAGAACTGGCCGACGCCCAGGGTCATCGAGCCCGCGAGCCCCGCGCCGATCTCCTCGGCCCGCTCGGCGGCGGCCGCCTCGGTGACCACGACCGGGTTGAGGGAGCCGAGCTCGCCGTGGAAGGGGATGGGGACGGGCCGGGCGGCGGCCGCGTCGAAGAGGGCACGGCCGCCGCGTACGGACCCGGTGAACCCGGCCGCGGTGACCAGCGGGTGGCGCACCAGGTCCACGCCCGCGTCGAAGCCGTGCACGAGCCCGAGCACGCCCTCCGGTATGCCGTGGGCGGCGGCGGCCCGGCGCAGCACGACGGCCACCAGCTCGGAGGTGGCCGGGTGGTCGGGGTGGGCCTTGACGACGACGGGGCAGCCCGCGGCGAGGGCGCTCGCGGTGTCGCCGCCGGGCACGGAGAAGGCGAAGGGGAAGTTGGACGCCGCGTAGACGGCGACGACGCCGAGGGGCAGCTTGTAGCGGCGCAGGTCGGGGACGGGCGGAGTGGCCGACGGATCGGGGTGGTCGATGACGACGCCGAGGAAGGAACCCTCGTCGACGAGGTCCGCGAAGGCCCTCAACTGGTAGCAGGTGCGGGCCAGTTCGCCGGTGAGCCGGACCGGGCCGAGCGCGGTCTCCGCGTCGGCGGCCTCCACGAGCTGGTCCCTGGCGCCGTCGAGGAGGTCGGCGGCGGAGCGCAGGAAGGCGGCGCGCACGGCGCGGTCCGCGAGCGCGCCGCGGGCGGCGTGCGCGGCGTGGACCGCCTCGTCCACCTCTTCGGCTGTGGCCTCCACCGCAACCTGCTCGCGCTGCTTCCCGGTTCGGGG
Organism: Streptomyces sp. NPDC059009; assembly: GCF_042740175.1. NCBI lineage: Bacteria > Bacillati > Actinomycetota > Actinomycetes > Kitasatosporales > Streptomycetaceae > Streptomyces > Streptomyces sp. NPDC059009. The sequence continues at coordinate 110,898 of NZ_JBHYJB010000022.1, forward strand.
GTCGACACTCCAGACTGGTGCTGCTGCCACCGCGGGTTCCTCCAGATGTATGCCACTCACCAGGGCCGTTCGATATATTGAACGCTGTCTTCGTTCATGAACGAAGACTGGAGACTATTTCTCGGCGAACTGAGGGGTCAAGGGCGATGGCGGCTGGCGAGACGGGTGGAGCGCAGGTCAAGTCCGCTGTACGGACCGTGGAGCTGCTCGAGTACTTCGCGGGCCGCCCCGGCATGCACACGCTGGCCGCCGTCCAGGAGGCCGTCGGCTACCCCAAGTCCAGTCTGTACATGCTGCTTCGGACCCTCGTCGACCTCGGCTGGGTGGAGACGGACGCTACGGGCACACGGTACGGGATCGGGGTGCGGGCACTGCTCGTCGGGACCTCCTACATCGACGGCGACGAGGTGGTGGCGGCGGCCCGCCCGACGCTCGACCGCCTCTCCGACGACACCACGGAGACCATCCACCTCGCCCGCCTCGACGGCACGAACGTCGTCTACCTGGCGACCCGTCAATCCCAGCACTACCTGCGGCCGTTCACGCGCGTGGGCCGCCGGCTGCCCGCGCACTCGACCTCGCTCGGCAAGGCGCTGCTCGCCACGCACACCGACGAGCAGGTCCGCAAGATGCTCCCCGAGACGCTGCCCGCGCTCACCGAACACACCATCACCGACCGGGAGAAGCTCATCGAGGAGCTCCGCGTGGTGCGGGAGCAGGGCTTCGCCGTCGACCGCGAGGAGAACACGCTGGGCCTGCGCTGCTTCGGCGTGGCCATCCCCTACCGCACGCCGGCCCGTGACGCGATCAGCTGCTCGGTGCCGGTGGCGCGCCTCACCCCCGCGCACGAACAGATGGTGAAGGACGCCCTGTTCGACGCGCGCGACCGGCTGACACTGGCAACTCGTAGGCTCTGAGCCATGGTTGAGTTCACCGGTTTCACCGGATTCCCCGCACGCGAGGCGGCCGAGGTGTCCCTGCGTCCCGTCCACGACAGCGACGTGCCCGTCTTCTTCCGCTGGGCGAACGACCCCGAGTCGAACCAGGTCGCGGCATTCACGTCCCCCCGGTCCGCGGACTGGGACCGTTTCACCGCGCACTGGACCGAGCTGCGCACGTCGGCCGACACCGACGTGCGGACGATCCTCGCGGACGGCGACGTGGCGGGGCACGCGGGGGTGTGGGGCGAGCCGGGCCGCCGCGAGGTCACGTACTGGGTGGACCGCTCCCAGTGGGGCCGGGGCATCGCCACGGGGGCGCTGCGGCTGCTGCTCGCGGAGATCGTGGAGCGTCCGCTGCGGGCGCGGGCCGCTGCGGACAACGTGGGGTCGCTGCGGGTCCTTGAGAAGTGCGGGTTTCGCCCCGTGGGGCGGGAGCGGGCCTACGCGAACGCGCGGGCGGGTGAGGTGGACGAGGTGCTGCTGGCACTGCGTGGCTAGCCCCGTCGTGCCTGCGGCGCCTTCTCCCCAACCCCGCCCCTTCCCGGCTGCATCCATTGGCGCGCTCCGCGCGCGCAGGGGGCTCCGCCCCCAGACCCCCGGACGCGCTGGACCACTCAGCCCGTCCGGCGTTTGAGGACGAGGCGCGAAGCGCCGATGGGGGCAAGGGGCGCAGCCCCATGAGCCCCACCCAGGGCGACGGAGTCGCCGTTTCGGGAAGGGGCGGGGCTGGGGAAAGGACCGCCGGAGGCACCCCCCTCCCCCACGCGGCGGAGGCGGATCACCGGCAGGCAGGATGTCCGCCGCCCCCGCCCACGCGAGCGTGGACGTATGACGCCGACAACCCTCCCCGCAGCCACCGCCACAGCGACAGCGACAGCGACAGCAACAGCGGCGGGCACCCGCCACACCCCCCAGCGCGCCCGCCGCGCCCTGCGCACCCTCGCCATCACCGCCTGCCTCCCCTACATCACCCTCAAGCTCGCCTGGGTCGCGGGCAGCCACATCGGCATCCCCGACGGCAGCTCGCTCCTCGACCACCGCGCGACCATGGTCGTCGCCAACAGCGTGACGATCCTGATGGACGCCGCCGTCGTCGCCCTCGCCCTCCTGCTGACCCGCCCCTGGGGCCTGCGCGTGCCCGCCTGGCTGCTCGCGCCGCCCATGTGGGCCGCGAGCGGGCTGCTCGCGCCGATCATGACCGGGTACCCGCTGCAGCTGCTGGTGAAGGCGGCCGGCGGCACCGTGAACAAGCCCGCGGACACCGGGCGCAGGGCGTTCCTCGACGACTGGGTCTTCGGCGTCGTCTACACCGGGTTCATCCTCCAGGGCCTCGCCCTCGGCACCCTCTTCGTGCTGTACGCCCGCGACCGCTGGGGCCACCTGTGGCGGGGCAGGGTGCGCGACCTGCCGGGCAGCACCACGGGCCGGACGCAGCGCACCCTCGCCGTGGCCGCCGCCGTCGTCGCCCTGTTCCCGGTGGTGACGCACCTGATGTGGGCCGGCGACGCGGAGTGGGGGCGGAGCGAGAGCCGCTCCGGCGGGCTGACCAGCGACGCCCACGTCCTGGAGGCCATGTACGCGGTCTTCCTGCTGGCCGCCGTCGCCGGTGGCCTCCTGCTCGCCTTCCGCGCCGGGCGGACGCTGCCCGTGAAGGTACCGCTCGCCCTGGCCTGGGTGGGCTCGGGCGCCGCGGCCTGCTGGGGCGGCTGGCTCGGTCTCGCCGCGGTCACCCAGGTCTCCGAGCAGCCCACGACGGTCATGAACCTCACTTACGCTGGGCACATGATCGTCGGGATCCTCGTCGCCGCCATCGGTGTGCGGTACCTCAGGGAACGGGCGAACGCCGCGTGAACTCCCGCGCAAGGTCCGCGAGTTCGGCCCTGTTCGGGCACCGGGCGCGCCGCCGCTGGATCCATCTGATCCTCGGCGGCGCGCTCGCCATGCCGTATGTCCTCGTGGGCTCCGTCGTCATCGGTCCGCTCCTCGGCGACGGCGCCATCCTGAGCTCGATCGGCTCCCAACTCCTCTCCTTCGCCATCGGGTTGCCGCTCGCCGCCGTCACCGCGCTGTTCCCGCTGACCCGGCCCATGTCCGTGGCGGCGGTGCGGGCGCTGTGCGCGGTGCCGGACGAGGCGCTCGCGGACGGGCCCGCGCGGTCCCGGGCCGCGAAGCAGCGGACCGTCGCCTGGTTCACGCTGCACCTGGGGTTCGGCGGCGTGATCAGCGGGATGTCGATCGCGCTGCCCCCGTTCGCGCTGTTCCTGATCGCCCTGCCGTTCGCCGCCGTCCTCACCGGCAGCAGGCTCGGACTTCCCCCGTACCTCGACCACACCTGGGTGCTGGCCGTCGCCCCGGTCGCCGGTGTGCTCTTCCTGGTGGCGCTCGCGGCGTGCGCGGCGGCGGCCGGGGGGCTGCTCGCCCGCTGGGCGCCCGCCCTGCTCGGGCCGACCCCCGCCGACCGGCTCGCCGAGGCCGAGCGGCGCGCCGCCGACCTCGCCGTGCGCGGCCGCATCGCGCGCGAACTGCACGACTCGGTGGGCCACGCGCTGAGCGCCGTGACGCTCCAGGCGAGCGCGGCGCGCCGGGTCCTGGACCACGACCCCGAGTTCGTGCGCGAGGCGCTCGCCGCCATCGAGGACACCACCCGGCGCACCGTGGGCGAGCTGGACGCGGTCCTCGGGGTGCTGCGCGAGGCGGGCGACGCCCGGTCCACTGCGCCCGCGCCCACCCTCGCCGCCGACCTGGACGGGCTGCTCCGGCGCACCCGCGCGGGCGGCCTCAAGGTGACGGCCACCGTCGGCCTGGACCCGGCGGAGCTGCCGCCGCTGGTCTCCCGGGAGGCGTACCGCATCGTGCAGGAGGCGCTGAGCAACGCGCTGCGGCACGGCGGCGAGGGCACCGACGTCACCCTGCGCCTGACCCTCGGGGCGGACCCGGCGCGGGCGGGCTCCGAGCTCACCGTCATCGCCGAGAACCCGCTGCCCGCCTCATCCGGTTCCGCCGCACCCCGCCCCGGCGGCGGTCACGGCCTGCGCGGCATCGCCGACCGGGCCCGGGTGCTCGGCGGCGCCGCCGAATGGGGTCTCCCCTGCTCGAACGCAGTTGAGAGCGTGGGGAAAGGACCCGACCCCGCCGCCGGGCTGTGGCGGCTGACCGTACGGCTTCCGCTGAAGGGACATCCATGACCGTGAAGGGACATCCATGACCGAGCCCGCCCGCGACCGCCTCCGCGTCGTCCTCGCCGACGACGAGCGCATGGTGCGCACCGCGCTGCGCGCGATCCTCTCCGCCGAGCCGGGCCTGGAGGTCGTGGGCGAGGCGGCGAACGGCGCGGAGGCCGTCTCCGTCGTGCGCGACCTGGAGCCCGACGTGGTGCTCATGGACGTCCGGATGCCGGAGATCGACGGGATCCGCGCCACCGAGCAGATCCTCAAGGGCATGGCGCGTCCGCCCCGGATCGTCGTCGTGACGACCTTCGAGAACGACGCCTACGTGTACGAGGCGCTGCGCGCCGGCGCCTCCGGGTTCCTGCTGAAGCGGGCCGACGCGGACGAGCTGGTGCAGGCCGTGCAGCTCGTCGCGCGCACCGACTCGCTGCTCTTCCCCGCCGCCGTGCGCGCCCTGGCCGCCGAGCACGCCCGCGCCCGGCCCGCCGCCCCGCCCTGGGTGGCGCGGCTCACCGGGCGTGAGCACGACACCCTGCGTCTGATGGCCGAGGGCCTGACGAACGCGGAGATCGCCGCGCGCCTCGGGGTCGGCCCCGCCACGGTGAAGACCCATGTGGCCGGGATCCTGTCGAAGACGGGGGCCCGGGACCGCACCCAGGTGGTGATCGCGGCGTACGAGGCGGGGCTCATGAACGACCGGAACGGTTCCTGAGCACCCGGTGAGAACCTAAGAACTCGCTGAGAAAACCGCCACAACCGCGCCAGAGTGGAACGAATCGCTCCACCCCGCTCGTCCTCCCGTGAGATGAACAAGACGATCAGGCGCGTCTCGGTCTTCACACTGCTCCTCGTCCTGGCCCTGCTGGTCCGGGTGAGCTGGGTGCAGTTCTACGAATCGAAGGCGCTCGCGGACGACAAGCACAACCGGCGCAACGCGATAGAGCAGTACGCGTACCCGCTGGGCAACATCATCGTGGGCGGTGACTCCATCACCGGCTCCGCGCGGACGAAGGGCGGCGACCTCGCGTACAAACGCACCTACAAGAGCGGTTCCCTGTACTCGGCCGTGACCGGCTACAGCTCGCAGGTGTTCGGCGCCACGCAGCTGGAGGGGATCTACAAGGACGTCCTCGACGGCACGGACACCCGCCTGAAGAACCCCCTGGACGTCCTGACCAACAAGCGCGCCGACCCCGGTGACGTGGTCACGACCATCGACCCGGCGGTGCAGAAGGCCGGCGTCAAGGCGCTCGGGAACACCAAGGGCGCGGCCGTCGCCATCGACCCGAAGACCGGCCGGATCCTCGGCATGGTCTCGACGCCTTCGTACGACCCGTCGAAGATCAGCGGGTCCACGGACGGCGACGCCTGGAAGAAGCTCCAGGAGGACAAGGACAAGCCGATGGTGAACCGCGCGCTGCGCCAGCCGCTGCCGCCCGGCTCGACCTTCAAGCTGGTCGTCGCGGCCGCGGCCCTGGAGGACGGCCTCTACGGCTCGGTGGACGCCAAGACGGACAGCCCGAACCCGTACCGGATGCCGGGCACCGTCACGGACCTGAAGAACGAGAACCCGTCGGCCCCCTGCGAGAACGCGAACATCCGCACGGCCCTGCAGTACTCCTGCAACAACGTCTTCGGCAAGATGGCCGTCGACCTGGGCCAGGACAAGGTCAGGTCGATGGCGGAGAAGATGGGCTTCAACGCCGACAAGCTGGACATCCCGGTGCGGGCGGGCGAGAGCGTCTACCCGTCGAAGATGAACAAGTCGCAGACGGCCCTGTCCGGCATCGGCCAGTTCGACGTGACGGCGACGCCGCTGCAGATGTCGATGGTCTCGGCCGCGATCGCCAACGGCGGTGAGCTCGCGAAGCCGCACATGGTCTCGCAGGTCACCGACTCCTCCGGCAACGAGCTGCAGAAGTTCGACGACGGCGACAGCCAGCGGGTGATGAGCGAGTCCACCGCCGAGGGGCTGCAGTCCGCGATGCAGACGGTCGTCGAGAAGGGCACCGGCACCAACGCCAAGATCAGCGGCGCGACGGTCGGCGGCAAGACGGGTACGGCGCAGCACGGCGAGAACAACAGCAAGACGCCGTACGCCTGGTTCACGTCCTACGCCAAGGGCAGCGACGGCAAGGAGGTCGCCGTCGCGGTGATGATCGAGGACTCGGGCGCGGCCCGCGCCGAGGTCAGCGGCAACGGCCTGGCGGCGCCGATCGCCAAGGCGATGATGCAGGCGGCCCTGAAGGGATGACGGGCGGCGGGGGCGCCCCGGGATGGGGCGCCCCCTGAATCCGGCCTGAGCCCGGTCTGGATCCGGCCTGAGCCCGGTCTACTCCACGAAGTACGTCGGGTTCGGGAGCTTGTACGTCTTGTTCGCGTAGCCGCCCGCGAGGTCCGACGCCTGGTCGCCGAAGCTGCCGACGATGTCGTAGCCCGTCGACTCGATGTGCTTGCGGGTGCCCTCCTTGAACTGCACCGTGTCGCACTTCCAGGCGGCGGGCGTCGCGCAGTGGCTCAGGTACGCGGGCGGGTTGGGCTTGTTCTTGGTGAAGACGTGCGTCGGGTCGAGCTTCGTGTCGTAGCCCGCCTTGGCGAGGTTGGTGACGGCGCCCTCGCGCTGCGACTCGGCGAGACCGGTGAGGAAGAAGACCTCGACGCCCTTGCTCTTGGCGTACTTCACCAGCTCCGGCATGCCGAAGACGGCGGGCCGCTTGGCCGCCTTGACGTAGGCGTCCCACGTGTCGTTGTTGTACGTGAAGTTGGTGCGCTTCTCGTAGTCGAAGCTGAGCAGCGCGGTGTCGTCCACGTCCAGGACGATCGCGGGCTTCTTGCCGTGCTTGCCCTTCCCGGCGTGCGCGGCGGCCCGCTTGATGTCCTTCTTGGCCTTGGCCTGGATGCGCGCCAGGTCCTTGGCGTACGGGCTGTCGGGCGAGGAGTGCCACACGCCGTCGGCGTCCTGGGAGGCGCCGTAGTACTCGTCGATCTGGCGGACGAGCAGGGCGATGTTCTGGGGCTCCGAGGTGTGCCGGGACCCGGCGTTGTCGGCGGTGGCGGCGCCGGTGCCGTAGAGGGCGGCGCCGGCGACGGCACAGGTGGTGGCGATGCCCGCGATGCGCAAGGACTTCCGCATAGAGCGATTCTCCCGATCTGGGGTCTGGTGCTGCTGATCTCTCTCAGCAGGTCAACGACTGTCTACGCGCATCACACGCCCGCCCACCAGACGCTGTCCGGACCCTTTACTCGATCGTTAGGCCCCACCGGGTCCCGTGCGGGTCCAGCGCGGGTCCCGGCCGCTCAGGCCGAGCACCCGGTCAAGGAGCGGCGTGTCGTCCGGCACCGCGACGGGCGGGCCGAACGGCCCCTCGCCGGGCGGCAGTCCGGCGAAGGTGGCGACCAGGCCGTGGCAGGTCTCGACGTCGGCCGGGGCGGGGGCGTACTCCTGGCCGGTGGCGCGGGCCAGGTCCCAGCCGTGCAGCAGGAGCTCGTCGAGGACGACCGTCGCGGCGACCTCGCCCGGCATGGTGAAGCCGCCCGCCTGGGTCTCGCCCGCCCAGGCCGCCGGGTCCCGCCACGCCTCCACGAGGCCGTCGAGGTGCCCCGGCAGCTGGGTGCGCCAGTCGTCCGGCAGCTTGGGGATGTCGCTTCCGGGGGCGCCCTCCGTGACCGGCCCGAGGTTCTTGCGGGCCACGTCCTGGAAGGCCCGGCTCAGGTGCACCACGTGCGCGAGCAGCTGCTCGACGCGGAACTCCGAGCAGGGGGTGGGCGCGTCGAGGCGGTCGTCCGCGATGCCCTCGGCGATCCGCGCCATGAGACGGGCCTGCGGGGCGAGGTCGAACATTCCGGCCGTGGGGGTCGCTTCCGTCATGGTTCCTCCGTGCGTCGTGAGTCCTGGGGTCTGAGTCTTGGGGTCTGGGGCCTGGGTCCTGGGTCCTGGGGCCCGGGGGCCTGGGTCCCGGGTCCCCGGGTCCCCGGGTCCTGGAAGGTAGACCTCAGGCGTGGCCCGAACTCATCGGCGCGCGCCGGACGTTCCTAGGGAGGCTGCCCGATCCGGCGACAGGGGCCTTAGGCCGAGCATCGGCTGGCATGACGCATACGGAGACGGACGCGACCCCGGCGAGGACGTTCGGGCGGATCCTGCGGGACCGCAACGCGGGGCTCTATCTGGGCGCCGTCCTGGTGTCGGGCTTCGGGTCCACGGCGATGTGGCTGGCCTCCGGGATCTGGGTGAAGGAGCTGACCGGCTCCAACGGTCTCGCCGCGCTCTGCCAGCTCGCCCTCTGGCTGCCCACGCTCCTCGGCCCCCTGCTCGGCACGCTCGCCGACCGGACCCGGCGCAGACCGCTCCTGGTCGCGGTCAACCTGGGCCTCGCCGTGCTGCTCCTGCCCCTGTTCGCGGTCGACGCGGCGGACCGGCTGTGGATCCTCTTCGTGGTCCTCGTCGCGTACGGGGCGTGCGGCGTCGTCGCCGACGCGGCGGAGGCCGCGCTGGTGGCGACGGCCGTCGACAAGGAGCTGCTCGGGGACTTCAACGGGCTGCGGATGTCCGCGAACGAGGGCATGAAGCTGGTCGCGCCGCTCGCCGGGGCGGGGCTCTTCGCCGCGTACGGGGGCTCCCGGGTGGCGCTCCTGGACGCCGTCACCTTCGTGCTCGCCGCCGGGATGTACCTGCTGCTGCGGGTGTCGGAGAGCACCCCGGCGCGGGACACGGCAGGGTGGCGGACCGAGACCGCCGAGGGGGCGCGGTACTTGTGGGGACACCGGGAGCTGCGACCGCTGGTGCTCGCGGGCGGCCTGACGATGCTGGCCTCGGGCCTGGGCTCGGGCACGCTCTACGCGATCATCGACGGGCTCGGGCACTCCCCCGCGTACTCGGGGGTGCTGTATGTGGCGCAGGGCGCGGCGACGGTGCTGCTCGGGGTGGTGTCGGGGCCGGTGATGCGCCGGTTCGGGGAGCGCGGCTTCGCTGGCGCGGGCATCGCGCTCACCGGCCTGTCGGCGGCGCTCCAGGCACTGCCGAGCGACGCGGCGGTGCTCGCGGGGAGCGTCGCGAACGGGCTCGGCCTGCCGTGCGTGCTGATCGCGGGGCTCACGGCGGTGCAGCGCCGGACCCCCGACGCCCTCGTCGGCCGTGTCGCGGCCACCGCCAACACGCTGATGTTCGCGCCCACCGCGCTGGGCATCGCGCTCGGCGCGGCCCTCGTCGAGACGGTCGACCACCGCGTACTGCTGCTGATGCTCGCGGGGGCGCGGCTCCTGGTGGCCGCGCCCCTCTTCAAGTCCCTTCCTGTTCCGGCTACTTCACGTCCGCCCAGCGCTTGACGGTGGTGACCGCCTCGGCGAGCTGGGCCGGCGGCAGCTTCTCGATGGCGGCCGTGTGGTTGGCGCCGGGTGCGACGTAGCGGTACGAGTCGTGCGCGCTCGGCGTGAACCGCTCGGAGCTCCACGGGTCGTTCCCGGCGTAGATGAACATCATCCGCTCGCCCTCGGTCCTCACCCAGCGGTCGACGTCGGCCACGGTCCTGCCGTCGTGGTCGGCGCGCAGGGCGGCGGGCAGCAGGGAGTTGGGCTGCCGCAGGCCCGGGTAGCGGAGCAGGTCATCGAGGTGCTTGAACTTCAGGTCGGCCCAGCCGAGTTGGGTGGCGGCCTGCCGGTTGTACGGGTTGCCCTCGGCGTCGTCGTCGTGCTCGACGTACATGCCGTACTTCATCGACCAGGCGTAGAGCTCGTCGTCGGTGGCCTTCTTGGCGTCGGGCACGGTTGCGCAGTCGGCCTCCGTGTGACTCTGCCAGAAGCCCCACACCAGCTCGAGCACGGCGTACTCGTAGGCGCGGTCGGCGGTGCCGAGGCCCTTCTCGAAGCTGTAGCCCTCAGCCTTGGCGTCCGCCTCGAACGTGGGGAGCAGCGCGTCCCGGCGTACGAGCATCTCGCGCTGCACGGCGCCGAGTGCGTCCCTGCACGCGCGCGTGCCGACCGTCTTGAAGAAGCGCTCATAGGCGCTGTCGTCCTTGTTGTTCGCGTCGTTCGGCGCGACGACCGCGACGACGCCGTCCAGGTCGTCCGGGTAGTAGCGCTCGTGGAACGTCGCCGTCTGCCCGCCCTTGCTGGCGCCGAGGCCGATCCACTTGCCCTTCTCGACGGCGCGCAGGGCGCGGGTGATGCGGTGCTCGTCGGCCGCCTCCTGCTGGACGGTGAGCTTGGACCAGTCGTCCTTGGCCGCGCCCGTGGGGCGGGACTCCTTGAAGTACCGGTGTTCCACGCTGACTTGGTTGGCGTCGAGGATGTCGGTGAGCGTGTTGGTGTCGTAGTTGAGGCCGTAGCCGGACGTGAAGAGGACGGTCGGCTTGTCGGTGGCCTTGTGCCAGAGGGTGAGGCGCTGGGTGAAGGTGCCCGCTTCGGGGTGGCCGTGGTCGACGGGCTGCGCGTAGGTGAGCTTGTAGAGGGGGTGTCCCTTGTCGTCCTCCACCGAGGTGACGGTCATGCCCGGGATGGATTCGAGACGTTCGCGGAAGTCGTCGGCGGCCGCCGCGGACGGGCCGCTCACCATCACTGTTCCGGTCATGAGTCCGGCGCAGAGCAGCACGGATATCCCCTTGTTGCGCACCTGAATGCCTCCTTGGGCTGAAGTGACGCCTGGTAAAGAAAGTGTAAATGGCAGTCACTTCAGCCCTGCGGGCACCCCTCTCCTCAAGTGCCTTTACAGGTCGGCTACTTCACGTCCGCCCAGCGCTTGATGGTCGCCACCGCCTCCGCCTGCTGCTTCGCGGGCAGCTTGGCGATGGACGCGCCGTGGTTGGCGCCGGGCACGACGTAGCGGTGGGAGTCACGGTGGCTGGGGGTGAACTTCTCGGCGCTCCACGGGTCGTTCTGGCCGTAGACGAACATCATGCGCTCGCCCTTGGTCTTCACCCAGTGGTCGACGCCCGCGATGGCCTTGTTGGAGTAGGTGCCGCGCATCGCGGCCGGGAGCACCGAGTTGGGCTGGTAGATGTCCGGGTAGTGGCGCACACCCTTGAGGTGCTTGAACGTGAGGTCGGCCCAGCCGAGTTGGGTGGCGGCCTGGCGGTAGTAGGGGCCGGTGCCGTGGGTGCCGAGGTCCTCGTCCTGGTAGACGCTGAAGCCGTGCTTCTTCGACCATCCGTAGAGCTCTTCGTCGGTGGCCTTCTTGGCGTCGGGCACGGTCGCGCAGTCGGCGGCGGTGCCGCTCTGCCAGAAGTTCCACACCTGGTCGAGGACGGCGAACTCGTAGGCGCGGTCGGCGGTGCCGAGGGTCTCCTCGAAGGTCTGGCCCTCGGCCTTCGCGTCCGCCTCGAACTGAGGGAGCAGGGCGTCCCGGCGTACGAGCATCTCGCGCTGCACGGCGTTCAGGGCGTCCCTGCACGCGCGCGTGCCGACCGTCTTGAAGAAGCGCTCGTAACCGCTGTCGTCCTTGTTGTTCGCGTCGTTCGGCGCGACGAACGCGACGACCGCGTCCAGGTCCTTGGGGTAGAAGCGCTCGTGGTACGTCGCCGTCATGCCGCCCTTACTGGCGCCCGTGCCGAGCCACTTGCCCTTCTCGATGGTGCGCAGGGCCCGGGTGATCCGGTGCTCGTCGGCGGCCTCCTGCTCGACGGTCATCTTGGACCAGTCGTCCCCGGCCGCTCCGGAGGGGCGGGACTCCTCGAAGTAGCGGTGTTCGACGCTGACTTGGTTGGCGTCGATCAGCTTGGTGAGGGCGGTGGTGTTCGAGGCGAGGGTGTAGCCGCCGGTGTAGAGGACGGTCGGCTTGTCCGTGGCCTTGTGCCACAGGGTGAGGCGCTGGGTGAAGGTGCCCGCGCCGGGGGCGTCGTGGTCGACGGGCTGCCGGTAGGTGAGCGAGTAGAGGGGGTAGCCGTCCACGTCCTTCACCGAGGTGACCTTCATGCCCGGGAGGGACTCCAGGCGTTCACGGATGTCCTCGGCCCGGTCGGCGGCGGCCGCGCGGGCGGGGGCTCCGGTCTGTGCCGTGGCGGACACCGATCCGGCGAGCACGGCGGTGCCCGCCATGAACCCGGCGCAGACCAGCGCGGATATTCTCTTGGTACGCACCGTTCCTCCGATGGTGATCGGTTGTGGTGATCAGTGTGCTGATCAGCCGTGGTGCGCGGATCGTAACCGTGATCACTCCGGTCGCGACAGGGTCTCCCGCAGCGCCGCCCGGACGAGGCCGAGGTCATCGTCCGAGGCCAACCCGGCGTGGTAGAGCCGCAGTTCGGTGGCGCCGAGCTCCGCCGCGCGGGCCGCGTCCCGGGCGAGCGAGGCCGGACTCCCGCCCATCCCGGAGACGACGGTGAAGTTGGCGGCCACCATCCCGCGCCCCTGGGCGGCGAACGGCTCCAGGGCCCGGGCGCCGCCCGTGCACGGCACCACGACCCCGTCCGCCACGGAGAGGATGTGGGCGGGGTCGACGCCCGCGTTGGCCCCGCAGCGGTACGACAACGGGTCGGCGTGGAGCAGCACTTGGAAGCCTTCGGGAGCGGCGGCCCGTACCGCAGCGACACACGCCTCCTGGAGAGTGCGCGCCGCCTCCTCGCGCCACGCGCGCGTGGCGGCCGCCGTCTCGGCACCGAGGAGCTCCTCGACCCCGGCCCAGCCCCCGGCGGGCTCCTCGCCCCGCCCTTCCCCCTGCTCCCCCTGCCATACGGGTTCCAGGGCGCGGCGGACGCGCACCGCCAGCTCGTCCGGGTCCAGGCCGTGCCGCGCGTACCCCGCACGGCAGTCGGCGCAGAAGCAGAGCGACATCAGGTACTGCCCGGCCTCCCCCACGCCGACCCCGGCGATCTTGTCGTGGGCGTGCAGATGCGTGAGCCCGTACCAGCCGCAGGACTCCAGCTCGGTGCCGCGCGCCCCGGGCCGCACCGCCGCCTCGGCCGCGAGGGCCACCAGGTACGCGCGCGTGGCGGGCTGCGCGATGCAGGGCGCCCACGGGTAGCGGTCGCCGTACGCGTTCACCACGGAGGTGTGCGGATGCTCGGCGCCCAGGCGGGAGTTGTGGGCGAGCACGACCCAGGTGTGCACGTCGAGCCCGGCCTCCGTGAGGGCTCGGGCCGCCTCTCCGTAGGCGTCTCCCGGGGCCCACGCTCCGGCCGCGTACGGGCGCAGCGCACGACCCTCCCAGCGGGCGTCCGGCTCGTACAGGACCGCCGCGTGCTCCGCCGTGACGATGCGGTGGCGGGGGTGGCGGGGGGTGAGGGCGCGGGTGGAGTGGTAGGCGGCGGCGAGGGTGACCTGCCGGACGCCGAGGTCCGCGGTGCGGGCGGCGGCTCCGGGGTCGCCGACGACGTCCCACGGGTACAGGAAGGCGGCCGCCCTCACACGCCCTCCCCGAGCAGCGCGCGGCCGCGCTCGATCAGTTCGGCCAGCCGCTTGACGTGCTCCTCGGCGGGCTCGTGCAGCGGCGGCCGCACCGGCCCGACATCGAGGCCGCCGAGGCGCACGCCCGCCTTGACGAGCGAGACGGCATAGCCGCGGCCCTCGTTGCGCAGGTCCACGAACGGGCGGTAGAAGCCGTCGACGAGGCGGTTCGCGGTGGTGTCGTCGCCGGAGTTCAGGGCCCGGTGGAAGGCGAGGGCGATGTCGGGCGCGAAGCAGAAGACGGCCGAGGAGTAGAGGGTCACGCCGATGCCCCGGTAGGCGAGGCCGGTGAGCTCGGCGGTCGGCAGGCCGTTGAAGTAGAGGAATGCGCCCGGGACTTCGGCGCGCACGGCGCTGACGGTGCGCTGCATCAGGTCGAGGTCGCCGACGCCGTCCTTGAAGCCGATGATGCCCTCGGTGCGGGCGAGACGGACCACGGTCTCGGGGGTGAAGACGGCGTTGTCGCGCTGGTAGACGACGAGTTCGAGGGAGGTGGCGGCGGCCAGCTCGGCGTAGTGCCGCAGCAGCCCCTCCTGCCCGGCCACGACGAGGTACGGCGGCATGGCGAGCAGCCCGTCGGCGCCCGCCTGTTCGGCGAGGCGCGCGTACCGCACGGCGAGCGCGGTGCCGTACCCGGCGCCGGCGACGACGGGGACGCGGCCCGCTGTCTCCTCGACGGCGGCACGCACGCAGTCCTGGAACTCCTCGGGCGTGAGCGCGTGGAACTCGCCCGTGCCGCAGCAGGCGAAGACGGCCGCCGCGCCCGCGTCGACGCCCGCGCGCACGTGCGCGCGGAAAGCTTCGAGGTCGACGGCGCCGTCGGGCCCGAAGGCGGTGACCGGGAAGAACAGCGGCCCGCTGGGGATGCTGAGCCGAGCGGCGAGGGACACTGGGGGCGGCACTGACGTCACGGGCTCTCCCTAAGCGTGCACGTTTCTGATCCGCGTCTATATTCCTGAACGCGCCTACGCTAAGACGCCGCCACGAGCGCGGTCAAGCGCGCGAACTCGCGGCCCAGGACCGGAGTTGACTCCTCCGCACCCCCTCAATATCCCCGCGCCACCCCCTCCGCAGCACCCTTGACTCGGCACCCCTAAGATCCCTACGTTGTCCACGGATGTGAATGCGGTACACCATTTCGTACGAGGAGATCCCCTCATGCCCGCTCCCCGCACCGTCCTGCTCACCGGCGCCGCAGGCGGCGTCGGCACCCTGATGCGGGGGCTGCTGCCCGCCTACGGCTACGCGCTGCGGCTGCTCGACGCGCGCCCCATCGAGGGCGAGCCGGAGGCGGTCATGGCGGACCTCGCGGACCGGGAGGCGCTGCGCGAGGCGCTGCACGGGGTGGACGCGGTGCTCCATCTCGCGGGCATCTCCCTGGAGTCCACCTTCGACAAGATCCTCGCGGCGAACATCCAGGGCACCCACAACCTCTACGAAGCCGCGCGCGAGGCGGGCGTGGGCCGCGTCGTCCTCGCCTCCTCCAACCACGCGGTGGGCTTCACGCCCCGCCCGTCCGGTCCATACCCCCTTCCCCAGGAGGCGTTGACCCCCATCGACACCCCGCGCCGCCCCGACACCTTCTACGGCCTGTCCAAGTGCTTCGGCGAGGACCTCGCCCAGCTGTACTGGGACCGGCACGGCCTGGAGACGGTGTCGGTGCGGATCGGCTCGTGCTTCATGGAGCCGACGAGCGTGCGGATGCTGTCGGTCTGGATGTCGCCCGGCGACGGCGCCCGCCTCTTCCACGCGGCCCTCACCGCCGAGAACGTCGGGCACACGGTGGTGTACGGCTCCTCCGCCAACACCCGCCTGTGGTGGGACCTCGGCCCGGCCCGGGCGCTCGGCTACGCGCCGCAGGACGACTCGGAGCCGTACGCGGACAAGCTCATCGCCGAGCAGGGCGAGCTCGACCCGGCCAACCCCGACCACACCCACCTGGGCGGGCACTTCTGCACGAACCCGCCGGTCTGGCCGTACTGATCACCAACAGGGGCTCTCATACCAGGAGTTGATGCCGGGCGCTCGCGGGTACCCCCACGGTGGCACTCCGCTTCACACCGGGGTCCGATGTGGCTCACGACGTGGACGATCTAGGTTCGTACGCATGACCGCGATGCGTAACCGAGCGCGTGACCGCGCCGCCATGACCGTCCTCGCCCTGACCCTCGCGCTGCCCCTCGCCGGGGCGGGCAGCGCGTTGGCCGCGCCTGCGGATCCCGCCCGCTCGGCGGCCCGTCCGGCGTCAACGGCCCCCGCCACGGCCCGGATCGAGCTGCCCCGGCCCACCGGCGAGCACGCGGTGGGACGCGACACCCTGCACCTCGTCGACAAGAGCCGCCGCGACCCGTGGGTGCCGTCGGCGGGTGCCCGTGAACTGATGGTGTCGATGTTCTACCCGGCCAAGTCCCCGGGCGGGCGCCCCACTTCGTACCTGAGCACCGAGGAGGCCCGGCTCCTCCTCAGGGACAAGGGCTTGGAGGGCAAGGTGCCCCCGGAGGCGATCAGCGCCACCGGTACGCACGCGCGCGGCGGAAGCCGCCCGGTGCACGGCAGGTTCCCGCTCGTCGTGCTCTCGCCCGGCTTCACCATGCCGCGCGCCCTCCTCACGAACCTCGCCGAGGACCTGGCGAGCCGCGGCTACGTCGTCGCGACCGTCGACCACGCCTATGAGTCGACGGGCACGGCCTTCCCCGGCGGGCGGATCCTCACCTGCGTCGCCTGTGAGTCCCTGGAGAAGCCCGGCACCGGCAAGAAGATCACCGAGGGTCGGGCCGAGGACATCTCGTTCGTGCTCGACCGGCTGACCGGCCGCCACTCCGCGTGGGCGCACGCCCGCATGATCGACCGGCAGCGCATCGGTGCCGCCGGGCACTCCATCGGCGGGGCCGCCGCCCTCGCGACGATGACCACCGACCGCCGGGTCCGCGCCGGGGTGAACATGGACGGGTCCTTCCACACCACACCGAAGGGACTCGGCAAGCGGCCGTTCATGATGCTGGGCACCCGGAGCATGCACCACCCCGGCGGGAAGGACGAGAGCTGGGACAGGACCTGGGCGGGCCTGGACGGCTGGAAGCGATGGCTCTCGGTGTCCGGCACGGGCCACTCCAGCTTCACGGACGCCCCGGTCCTGCTCGGCCAGCTCGGCGTCGACGACCCCGAGGCACCACTGTCCTGGCAGCGCTCGGAGGAGATCACCCGGGCCTATGTCGCGGCCTTCTTCGACCAGCACCTGAAGGGCGAGCACCAGCCGCTGCTCGACGGCCCGATGGCACCGAACCCGGAGGTCGTCTTCCAGCGGCCCTGACGCCCCGCAAGGGCTCCCTACAGCCCCACGTCCCGCGCCCGCAGATCCTCCAGGGACTCCCGGCGCACGAGCAGCCGGGCGGCGCCGTCCGCCACCGCCACCACCGGCGGGCGGCCCACCAGGTTGTAGCCGGACGCCATCGACAGGTGGTAGGCGCCCGCGACCGGCACGGCGAGCAGATCGCCGGGGTGGACGTCCTCGGGCAGCGGCACATCGGCGGCGAGCACGTCGCCCGCCTCGCAGTGCCGGCCCACCACCGTGACGGAGTGCGCGGGCGCCGCCGAGTGGCGGCCGACCAGGCGCGGCGTGTAGCGGACCCCGTACAGGGCGGGCCGCGGGTTGTCGCTCATGCCGCCGTCGACGGCGACGAACACCCGCGTCCCGGTGCGCTTCACGGCGAGCACCCGGTACAGGGCGATGCCCGCCGAGGCCACCACCGCCCGCCCCGGCTCCACGGCGAGGCGGGGCACCGGAAGGCCCACCTGGGCGCACCCGTCGGCGAGCTCGCGGCGCACCTTGCGGGCCAGCTCGGGCACGTCCAGGGGGTGCTCGCCGGGGCGGTAGGCCACCGCGTGGCCGCCGCCGAGGTCCAGCTCGGGCAGGGTGACGCCGTGCCGGTCACGGATCCGGGCCATCAGGCCGACGAGGTGGCGCACCGCCATCACGTACGGCTTCGGGCTGTCGATCTGGGAGCCGATGTGGCAGTGCAGTCCGGTCAGTTCGAGCCGGGGCTGCTCCAGGAGGCGGGTCACGGCGTGCATGGCCGAGCCGTCCGCGATGGACAGGCCGAACTTCTGGTCGTCGGTGCCGGTGCGGATCGCGGCGTGGCCGCCCGCGGCGACACCGGGCACCACGCGCACCATGACGCGCTGCGCGGACTCGGCGGGCACATTGGCCGCGAGCCTGCTGATCTCACAGGTGCTGTCCACGACGATGCGGCCGACGCCGAGGCGCAGCGCCGCGCGCAGGTCCTCGGGGCTCTTGGCGTTGCCGTGGAAGACGATGCGCTCGGGCGGCAGGCCCGCGACGACGGCGAGCTCCAGCTCCCCGGCCGAGCACACATCGAGCCCGAGCCCCTCCTCCTGCACCCAGCGGACCATGGCCCGGCAGAGGAACGCCTTGGCCGCGTACAGCACGTCGGCGTCGGGGAACGCGGCCTTGTAGGTGCGGCAGCGCTCGCGCACCTCGGCCTCGTCGAGGACGTAGACGGGGGTGCCGAACCGCTCGGCCACCTCGTGGAGTTCGACGCCGCCGACGGTGGGCAGGCCCTGCTCGCCGGGGGTCGTGGAGGCGGGCCAGACCGCGAGGTCGTCGCCGGAGGAGTCCTCCGGGAGCTGCGCGGTGGCGATGGTGGTGACTGCCATGGTGGTCCGTCCCCTCAGCCGATGGTCACGGTGGCGCGCGGCCCGGGCGCGGCCGAGCGGGCGCGGGCGGGCGCCGACGCCGGTGCGGTCAGGCGCGGGTCGACGGTCAGCTCGGTGACGCCGGCCGGGCGGGTCAGCTCGCGCAGCGCGGGCTCGGCGAGCCGGATCCAGGCGTGGCCCGGGCCGAGGGCCGCGGCCAGGCGGCGCTCGCTGGTGAAGGCGACGGCGGTGCGGCCGCCCATCGGGGTGCGGAAGATGCGGGCCGCGCAGGCCCCGGCTCCCGGCCGGACGGGGACGAACAAGGGTCCGGCCGGGGTGCGTTCGAGAGGCTCGGAATCTCCGGCATCCCCGGCTTCGATGCGGTGGGTCATGGTGACGGCTCCTGACGTACTGCTCGGTCACTGAGCGGACGCGGCGGCGAACTCCGCGTCCCGGCACCGACGTTATGCCCGCCCGCCCCCTGATCCGGCCCGCCGGTAACGCACTGTTGACGCTCCGTGGTGACTTCTTGACGCGGCTCCCCCGCCCACCCCTTACCGGCACCCGGGCAGCGAACGGGCAGCCCCGGCCCCCCAAGCGGGCAGGGCCCTGCCCGCTTCCGCGCCGCCCCGCAGGTCCGCGGCGGGCGGCCGCCCCGGCAAGCGGGCGCACCCGGGCACCATCAGGCGCGCAACAGACCTGGTCAGGCCGGTGGGCCCGCTGTAGAAACTCTTCAGGGCCGACGCGAGGCCCGAACGGGCAGCAGCAGGAAGCAGCGGTCAGCAGCAGGGCACACAGGGAGGTGCGGGCCATGAGCGCCGAGGAACGCCAGCGGGAGATCGTCCGGGCGGCACGCCGCACCGGCAGCGTCGACGTCACCGTGCTCGCCGCCCAGCTGGGCGTGGCGAAGGAGACCGTGCGCCGCGACCTGCGCGCCCTGGAGGACCACGGACTGGTCCGCCGCACCCACGGCGGGGCCTATCCCGTGGAGAGCGCCGGGTTCGAGACGACGCTCGCCTTCCGTACGACCATGCACGTCCCGCAGAAGCGGCGGATCGCGGCCGCGGCCGTCGAACTGCTCGGGGACGCCGAGACGGTCTTCGTCGACGAGGGGTTCACCCCCCAGCTGGTCGCCGAGGCGCTGCCCCGGGACCGTCAACTGACCGTCGTCACCGCCTCGTTGGCGACGGCGGGCGCCCTCGCCGAGGCCGAGAACGTCACGGTGCTGCTGCTCGGCGGCCGGGTGCGGGCGGGCACGCTCGCGACGGTCGACCACTGGACCACCAAGATGCTGGCCGGCTTCGTCATCGACCTGGCGTACATCGGCGCCAACGGCATCTCCCGCGAGCACGGCCTGACCACGCCCGACCCCGCCGTGAGCGAGGTCAAGGCACAGGCGATGCGGGCCTCCCGGCGCACCGTTTTCACGGGCGTGCACACCAAGTTCGGGGCGGTCAGCTTCTGCCGGTTCGCGGAGGTCGCCGAGCTGGAGGCGATCGTCACGAGCACCGCCCTGCCCGCGTCCGAGGCCCACCGCTACGCCCTGCGCGGACCCCAGGTCATCCGCGTCTGACCGCACGCCCGCATCCGTCCCCCCGGGGTGCCCGCACACCTTCCGCGCGCCCCTTATCTCCCCATACGTCAATCGTCATACGTCCAGGAGCGATCCATGCGAACCCAGAGCCGACGGAGGTCCCGCGCACTGCTCGCGCCGGCCGCCGCGGGGACGCTGCTCGCCCCGCTGCTCACCGGCTGCTGGGCCGGTGCGGGCGGGACCGGGTCAGGCGGCGACTCCATCAACGTCCTCATGGTCAACAACCCGCAGATGACCGAGCTCCAGAAGCTCACCGCCGCGCACTTCACCAAGAAGACCGGCATCAAGGTGAACTTCACCGTGCTGCCCGAGAACGACGTCCGCGACAAGATCAGCCAGGACTTCGCCAACCAGGCGGGCCAGTACGACGTCGCCACGCTCAGCAACTACGAGATCCCCATCTACGCGAGGAACGGCTGGCTGCACGAGGTCGGCTCGTACGCGCGGAAGGACCGGGCCTACGACGAGCGCGACGTCCTGCCGTCCATGCGGCAGTCCCTCACCGGGAACGACGGCAGGCTCTACGGCCAGCCCTTCTACGGAGAGTCGTCCTTCCTGATGTACCGCAAGGACGTCTTCGCCCAGAAGGGCCTGACCATGCCGGAGCACCCCACCTGGCGGCAGGTCGCGAGGCTGGCCGCCCAAGTGGACGGCGCCCGGCCCGGGATGAAGGGCATCTGCCTGCGCGGGCTGCCCGGCTGGGGCGAGCTGATGGCGCCCCTGACGACAGTGGTCAACACCTTCGGGGGCACATGGTTCGACAAGGACTGGAAGGCCCGCCTGGACTCCCCCGAGTTCGAAAAGGCGACGCGCTTCTACGTGGACCTCGTCCGCGACCACGGCGAGTCCGGCGCAGCCCAGTCCGGCTACGCCGAGTGCCTCAACAACCTCACCCAGGGCAAGACGGCGATGTGGTACGACGCCACGGCCGCCGCGGGTTCCCTGGAGTCGGCCAAGTCCCCGGTCAAGGGCAAGATCGGCTACGTCCCGGCACCGGTCGAGCGCACGAAGAGCTCCGGCTGGCTCTACACCTGGGCGTGGGGCCTGCAGAAGGCGTCCCACAACCCCGACAAGGCGTGGAAGTTCATCTCCTGGGCGTCCGGCAAGGAGTACGAGAACCTGGTCGGCGAGAAGATCGGCTGGTCCAACGTCCCGGCGGGCAAGCGCGCCTCGACCTACACCAACCCGGCGTACCGCAAAGAAGCCGCCGCCTTCCAGGACGTCACCCGCGCCGCCATCGAAGGGGCCCGCCCCCGCGACCCGGGCGTGCAGCCTCGGCCCGCGCCCGGCATCCAGTTCGTCGGCATCCCCGAGTTCACCGACCTCGGCACCCGGGTCTCCCAGGAGATCAGTGCGGCCATCGCCGGACGCCAGTCCGTCGGATCGGCCCTGGAGAAGTCGCAGCGGATCGCCGAAGAGATCTCCGAGGAGTACGAGGGGCGAGGCCGATGACCGTCACAGCGAGCACCACTGTCACGCCCACGCGCGCGCCCGCCGCAAGGAAGGCGCCACCGGGACGGCTGCGCGCCTGGGCCACCCGGGCCCCGCTCCTGCCCGCCCTGATCTTCATGATCGCCGTGACCCAACTCCCGTTCGTGGCCACCCTGGTGATCTCCTTCTTCGACTGGAACGCGCTCTACCCGGACGCCCGCCACTTCACCGGCTTCGCCAACTACCACGACGTCCTCACCGACCCGGACCTGCGCAAGTCCGTCTTCACCACGATCCTGCTCACCGCGGCCGTGGTGCTCGCGAGTCTGGTCATCGGGCTCGGCCTGGCGCTGCTCCTGGACCGGAAGTTCCGCGGCCGCGGACTGGTCCGCACGCTGCTGATCGCACCGTTCCTGCTGGTCCCGGTGGCGGCCGCGCTGCTGTGGAAGCACGTGCTCTACAACCCCGAGTACGGCCTCTTCAACGGCCTGCTGCACTGGGCCGGCGGCGACTCGGCGGCCCAGCCCGACTGGATCTCCAACACCCCGCTGCTCGCCGTGGAGGCGTCCCTCGTCTGGCAGTGGACGCCCTTCATGATGCTGATCCTGCTCGCGGGCCTGCAGAGCCGCGACCCCGAACTCATCGAGGCGGCCCGCATGGACGGCGCCGGCAACTGGCAGGTCTTCCGCCACCTGACCCTCCCCCACCTGCGCCGCTACCTCGAACTGGGCGCCCTGCTCGGCTCGATCTACATCGTGCAGAACTTCGACGCGGTGTTCACGATCACCTCCGGCGGCCTCGGCACAGCCAACCTCCCGTACACCGTGTACCAGAGCTTCTACCAGGCCCATGAGAACGGCCTGGCGTCGGCGGCGGGCGTCCTCGTCGTGATCGGCTCGATCCTCATCGCGACGTTCGCGCTGCGGGTCGTGTCGTCCCTGTTCCGCGAGGAGACGTCCCGATGAACCTCTCAACCGGCCTGCAGGGCAAGGGGATCGTGAAGGGCAAGGGGATCGTGAAGGGCAAGGGCCTCGGCCTGGTGGCGTGGCTCGCCGGAATCCTCTTCTTCCTGCCCATCGCCTGGATGACGCTGACGTCCTTCCACTCCGAGGAGGACGCGGCCACCAACCCGCCCTCGCTCGCCGCCTCGCTCACCCTCGACGGCTACCGCGACTTCTTCGGGGCGGGCGGCGGCGCGAGCCCCTGGCCCGCGCTGATCAACTCGACGGTGGCATCAGTGGTTTCCACCATCTGCGTCCTCCTCCTGGCCCTCCCCGCGGCCTACGCTCTCTCGATCCGCCGGGTCCGCAAATGGACGGACGTCCTCTTCTTCTTCCTCTCGACGAAGATGCTGCCGGTCGTCGCCGGCCTCCTCCCGATCTACCTCTTCGCCAAGAACACCGGGATGCTCGACAACATCTGGCTCCTGGTCATCCTCTACACGTCGATGAACCTGCCGATCGCCGTGTGGATGATGCAGTCGTTCCTCGCCGAGGTGCCGAAGGCCGTCATCGAGGCCGCACAGATCGACGGCGCGCGCCTGCCCGTCATCCTCGCCCGCGTCGTGGCCCCCATCGCCCTGCCCGGCATCGCCGCCACGGCCCTGATCTGCTTCATCTTCAGCTGGAACGAGCTGCTCTTCGCCCGTGTCCTGACCGGGGTCGTCGCGTCGACCGCCCCCGTCTTCCTGACCGGATTCATCACCAGCCAGGGCCTGTTCCTGGCGAAGGTGTGCGCCGCGTCGCTCGTGATCTCCCTGCCGGTGCTCGCCGCGGGGTTCGCCGCCCAGGACAAGCTGGTCCAGGGCCTGTCGTTGGGAGCTGTCAAGTGAAAGCCGCCATCATCGAGTCCGTGGGCAAGGCCGTCGTGGGCGAGGTGCCCGACCCCACCCCCGGCCCACGGGACGTCGTCGTGGAGGTGGCGGCATGCGGCCTGTGCGGAACGGATCTCCACATCCTCCAGGGCGAGTTCGCGCCCACGCTGCCGGTGGTGCCCGGCCATGAGTTCGCGGGCGTCGTGGTGGAGCGGGGCAGCGAGGTGCGCGATCTCGCGCCGGGCGACCGGGTGGCGGTCGACCCCTCCCTCCACTGCCACGAGTGCCGCCACTGCCGGGACGGGCGGGGCAACCTGTGCGAGCGCTGGGCGGCGATCGGGGTGACCACGGCGGGCGGCGCGGCCCAGTACGCGCTCGCCCCCGCCGCTAACTGCGTCCGCCTGCCCGACCACGTCCGCACCCAGGACGCCGCCCTGATCGAACCGCTCTCCTGCGCGGTCCGCGGCTACGACGTGCTGCGCACCCGCCTCGCCTCCCGGGTCCTGATCTACGGCTCCGGAACGATGGGCCTGATGATGCTGGAGCTCGCGAAGCGGACGGGCGCGGCGAGCGTCGAGGTGATCGACCTGAACGCGGAACGCCTGGCGACGGCGCGGAAGTTGGGCGTGTCCGGGGCCGCCGCGAACGCGGACGAACTGGACCGGCCCGGCGGCTGGGACGTGGTGATCGACGCGACGGGGAACGCGGCGGCGATCCAGGACGGCCTCGGCCGCGTGGCCAAGGCGGGCACCTTCCTCCAGTTCGGCGTGGCCGACTACGCGACCCGGGTCACGATCGACCCGTACCGGATCTACAACCAGGAGATCACCATCACCGGGTCGATGGCGGTCCTGCACAGCTACGAGCGGGCGGCGGAGCTGTTCGCGGCGGGGGTCCTCGACCCGGACGTCTTCATCAGCGACCGGATGCCGCTGGCGGACTACCCGGCGGCCCTCGACCACTTCGCCTCGGGGGCGGGCCGTAAAACGGTGGTGGTGCCCTAGCCCCCGCCGTACTCTCCTCGGCATGCCGAGACCTCAGGGATTCACGTACGCCGTGCGGGGCGACGGGACCGTCGTGATCACGCACGGCCCGCGCACCGCGGCCACGCTGCGCGGTGCGCGGGCCGCGGAGTTCGTCGCCGAGGTGGACTCCGGCGACGCACAGCTGGTGATGGCGCGCTGGACGGGCAACTACAAGCGGGGCAACGAGAGGGCGGCGCGGCGGCATCCGCGCAACGGGGGCTGAGCCTCTGCCTCCGGCGGTTCTTTCCCCGGTCCCGCCCCTTCCCGAATCCGCGACTCCGTCGCCCGGGGGCACCCCTGTCGCCGCTGCCGCGGCTCGTCCTCAAGCGCCGGACGGGCTATCCCTAGCCCGTCCGGTTCGGGAAGGGGCGGGATCGGGGAAGGAAAAGCTGCGGGTAAGGGAACGGTAAAGCGGGCCCGGTCGTTACCCGGGGCATGACCGCTATGACCCCCGGCTCGAACATCCCGCTCACCGCCACCCGCGTGGCAGTGGACGTCTCCGCCCCCGTGCGCCTCGACGTCTCGGGCCTCCTGCTCACCGCCGACGGCAAGGTGCGCTCGGACGACGACTTCATCTTCTTCAACCAGCCCTCGGGCCCCGGCGTCACCTACCAGTCGGGGGGCGGCACGACGCCCGACGTGATCACGGTCGACACCGCCTCCGTCCCGCCCGGCATCGAGAAGATCGTCGTCACCGCGAGCCCGGACGCGGCCGGCCAGACCTTCCAGGGCATCGAGCCCACCGCCACGATCCGCAACGCGGACGACGGCTCGGTCCTCGCCACCTTCACCCCGCCGCAGCTCGGCACCGAGACCGCCCTGGTCATCGTCGAGGTCTACCTCCGGGGCGGCGCGTGGAAGGCACGCGCGGTCGGCCAGGGCTATGCGAACGGCCTCGCGGGCATCGCCACCGACTTCGGCGTGAGCGTCGAGGAGCCCGCCCCGGCGGCCACCCCGGCCCCGGCCGCCCCCACCGCTCCGCCCGCCGCCATGGCACCCCCGTCCGGCCCCCCGGTCCAGGGCCCGCCCCCGCCGGCCGCGGCCGACCCCCGTATCGCCGCACCCCCGGCGGCCCCCGCCGCCCCCGCACCGCCCGCCCCCGGCGCCGGGAAGATCAACCTCGACAAGGGCCGCGTCAGCCTCCAGAAGAACCAGACCGTGTCCCTGGTCAAGGCCGGCCGCCCGCTGCTCGCGCAGGTCAAGATGGGCCTCGGCTGGGAGCCCGCGTTCCGGGGCAAGGACATCGACCTGGACGCCTCCGTCATCGCGTACGGCCCGCAGCGCAACCACATCGACAGCTGCTACTTCGGCAAGCTCTCGATCCTGAACGGAGCGGTGAAGCACTCCGGCGACAACCTCACGGGCGAGGGCGGCGGTGACGACGAGGTGATCGTCGTCGACCTCGGCCGCCTCCCCCAGGAGGTCACGGGCCTGGTCTTCACGGTGAACTCGTTCTCGGGCCAGAAGTTCACCGAGGTCGCCAAGGCGTACTGCCGCCTGATCGACGCGGCGACCAACGAAGAGCTGGTCCGCTTCGACCTCACCAACGCCGAGTCGCAGACCGGCGTGATGATGGCGAAGCTGGTCCGGCAGTTCTCCGGCGAGTGGGACATGACGGCCATGGGCGACTTCGTGAAGTCCCGTACGGTGCGCGGGATGGTGAAGCCCGCCGCGCAGGCGCTGTAGGGCCTCTACAGCAAGAGGCATGTGGGAGACGCATCGCCGCCAAGCCGATCTGTCTCCCACTGCCAACTTCCCCCGAAAGCTAACAAGTTGACGTGCTAGCTTGTGAAGCATGAGGGCCACGCACGTGAAGCGGGCGTTCAAGTACCGCTTCTATCCGACCGATGCGCAGGCGGCCGAGCTGTCGCGCACGTTGGGGTGTGTGCGCAAGGTCTACAACATGGCGCTCGCCGCCCGGACCGAGGCATGGGCGCGCCAGGAGCGGGTCAACTACAACGCCACCTCGGCGATGCTGACCGCGTGGAAGAAGACCGAGGAACTGGCCTACCTGAACGTGGTCTCCTCGGTCCCGCTCCAACAGGCCCTGCGGCACTTGCAGGCGGCGTTCGCGAGCTTCTTCGGCAAGCGGGCGAAGTACCCGCGCTTCAAGTCGAAGAAGAAGTCGCGGAAGTCCGCCGAGTACACCACCAGCGGGTTCCGTTTCCGGGACGGCGAGTTGATGCTCGCGAAGATGGCGGAACCCCTGGCGATCGTGTGGTCCCGCCCCCTCCCGGAAGGCGCGAAGCCTTCCACGGTGACGGTCTCGCAGGACGCGGCGGGACGCTGGTTCGTCTCCCTGCTGTGCGAGGACCCCACCGTCAAGCCGCTGCCCGCCAACGGCAAGGCCGTGGGCATTGACGTGGGCCTGGAACACCTGCTGGCTCTCTCCACCGGGGAGAAGGTCGCCAACCCTCGGCACGAACGTCGTGACCGGGAACGGTTGGCGAAGGCCCAGCGGGAGCTGGCCCGCAAAGCCAGCGGCGATGGCGCGAACCGGGCCAAGGCCCGGCGCAAGGTCGCCAAGATCTATGCCCGCATCGCCGACCGGCGACGCGACGCGCTGCACAAGCTGACCACTCGTCTCGTGCGTGAGAACCAAACGCTCGTGATCGAGGACCTGACCGTGCGCAACATGGTCACCAACCGGAAACTGGCCCGCGCCATCTCCGACGCGTCATGGGCCGAGTTCCGCAGCATGCTGGAGTACAAAGCCCAGTGGTACGGGCGGGACGTGGTCGCGGTCGACCGCTTCTTCCCCTCCTCCAAACTGTGCTCCCACTGCGGCACCCTCGCCAAGGCGATGCCGCTCAACGTCCGCACCTGGACATGCGAGGGCTGCGGCACGACCCATGACCGGGACGTGAACGCGGCACGCAACCTCAAGGCCGCCGGGCTGGCGGCATCGGCCTGTGGAGCTGGTGTAAGACCTCAACGGAGAACTCCGGACGGGCAGTCGGCGACGAAGCAGGAAACCCCACGGCGCGAGCCATAGGGATTCCCTCTCGTTCGCGAGTAGGGAAGAAGTCAACCAGACCATGTTCGGGCCGGACGGCAGCGGCGGCGAGACCCCGGGCTCCGGTGCGGAGTCCCAGGGTCTGCGCGTGCTCCTTGGCACGGACGGCAAGCTGACGGTGGAGTCCCGCGACTTCCGCCGCAACAAGCTCATCCGCACCCTGACCGTCTGAACCTCACCGGCGGGTTCAGCGGCGCCGGCGCCGCCACGGTCCCGTGATCGCCAGCATGATGCCCGGCGTCTGGATGTTGGCGTACAGGGTCTTGCCGTCGGGCGAGAAGGTGACCCCCGTGAACTCGCTGTACTCCGGCTTCTCTTCGGTGCCGATGTTGAGCTCGTTGCGCGCGATGGGATACGTGCGGCCGCTCTCCGTGGCGCCGAAGAGGTGCTGGATCCCTTCCCCGTCCTCGGCGATGACGAGCCCTCCGTACGGGGAGACCGTGATGTTGTCCGGTCCGTCGAAGGCGCCGTCTTTCGACGGGTCGGGGTTGACCCCGAGGAGCACCTTCAGCGTCAGGGTGCGGCGCGACGGGTCGTAGAACCAGACCTGGCCGTCGTGCCGGACGGGGCTCTCCTCGCGGGCGTACGAGGAGACGATGTACGCGCCGCCGTCGCCCCACCACATGCCCTCCAGCTTGCGGGCGCGGGTGATCTCACCGTCCTTGAACTGCCCCCGCACGGGCACGGTCTGCGCGTCGCGGTCGGGGACCTCCACCCAGTCCACGCCGTACACGGTGCCGATCTTCGTGGCGCGCGACAGGTCGTCGACGAAACGGCCGCCGGAGTCATAGCACTTGGGGGCCTTGAGGGCGCCCGCGTCGTCGGCGAGCGTGCGGAGCCGGCCGCGGCCGTGGTGGAAGCCCTGCGGCGGAGTCCAGCGGTAGAGCAGGCCGTTGGGGCCCGAGGCGTCCTCGGTGAGGTAGGCGTGGCCGCGCTTGGGGTCGATGACGACGGCCTCGTGGGCGTACCGGCCGAACGCCTTGACAGGCTTCGGGGCGCGGTTGGCCCTGCGGTCGAGGGGGTCGACCTCGAAGACGTAGCCGTGGTCCTTGGTCATGCCGTTCTTGCCGGCCTTGTCCTCGGTCTCCTCACAGGTCAGCCAGGTACCCCAAGGGGTGCGTCCGCCCGCGCAGTTGGTGGCCGTGCCCGCGATGCCGACCCACTCGGCGACCTGCCCGTCGGGGCGGACCTCGACGACGGTGCAGCCGCCGGAGGCCGCCGGGTCGTAGACGAGCCCCTCAGTGAGCGGGACCGGGTACTTCCAGTCCGCGCGCGGGCCCTTCAGCTCGTGGTTGTTGACGAGGAGGGTGGTGCCGCGCGGGCCGGGGAAGGTGGCGGTGCCGTCGTGGTTGGACGGCGTGAACTCGCCGCTCTCCAGCTTGGTCCGCCCGCTGTAGGTGATGACCTTGTACGAGAAGTGGGCGGGCAGCGCAAGCAGGCCCTCCGGGTCGGGGACGAGCGGGCCGTAGCCCGGACCGCCGTTCCCGTGCCCGTGACTGTGGCCGTCCGCCCCGTCCGTGCCCGCCACCTCGTCCGTCTCGGTGGCGGCGAGCGCACCGGGCGCGGTGGCGAGCGCACCGATGCTCCCGGCCAGGGCGACCCCGGCACCGGTGAGCGCGGATCGTCTGGCGAAGTCCCTGCGGGTGAGCGTCATCGTCTCTCCTTCAGCGCGCGTACGACCGGGCTGCTGTCGGCGTCACATTCCCGCTCGCGTATAAACGGCGGTTGAACACTGTCCGACTTCAGGGGACCACTTCCGGAGGTTTTCACCCATGACTCTGCCCGCCACGGGGCGCCGTGTCCTCATCAGCGGAGCCTCACGCGGGCTCGGCCGCGCGCTGGCCCAGGCGTTCGCGGCCAACGGCGACCGGGTGGCCGTGCACTTCGGCTCCCGCGAGGAGGAGGCCCGCGCGACGCTGGACTCGCTGAGCGGGGACGGGCACGTCCTGGTGGGCGGCGACCTGGCGGACCCGGCGGGCGCCGCCGCCGTCGCGGACCGGGCGGCCGACGCCCTCGGCGGCCTCGACGTGCTCGTCAACAACGCCGCCGTGAACCTGCCGCACCCGCTCGCCGACACCTCGTACGCGGACTGGGCGGAGCTCTGGCAGCGGCACGTGTCCGTCAACCTCCTCGCCACGGCGAATCTCAGCCATCTGGCGGCGCACCGGATGATCGGGCAGGGCACCGGTGGCCGGATCGTCAACATCGGCTCGCGCGGCGCCTTCCGGGGCGAGCCCGACCACCCGGCGTACGGGGCGACGAAGGCGGCCGTGCACGCGCTCGGCCAGTCGCTCGCCGTCTCGCTCGCGCCGCACGGCATCGGGGTGGCCTCGGTGGCGCCCGGCTTCTTCGCGACCGAGCGGGTGGCGCACCGGCTGAGCGGGGCGGAGGGCGAGGCGATCCGCGCCCAGAGCCCGTTCGGGCGCGCGGGCACCGCCGAGGAGATCGCCGATGCCGTGCTGTGGCTGGCGTCGCCGCTCGCGGAGTGGGCCTCGGGCACGGTCCTCGATCTCAACGGGGCGTCGCACCTGAGGACTTGAGCGGCCAACCGTTGGCCAGGGCTGCTGTTCAGTGAGTGGTTGGAAGAATCTTCGTAAAGAAGGTCAACAGCAGCAGAAAGGCGCTAAAGCCAAGATTTCGCGCAGAACATCTTGACCCCGGATGCACACCGCAATAGACAGCACCTACCTGTTACCTGCATCACCCGTCGTGGGGAGGCGAGCCGGTGGACGCTCATCGCGCACGCAGCCTCCATGAGAGCCGGCTCATGCGGCTGGCCAATGTGACCGGAGTCGGTACTGGGAGGGACGAGCACACAGGTGGGGACGTGATCATCGTCTTCGTCTCCCAGAAGGTGCCCCGTGACCGGCTCCGCAGAGAAGACGTGGTTCCCGATGAGCTCGACGGCGTGCCGGTGCGCGTGCTCGCGATCGGTGAAGTGAGCGCTCAGGACGGTCAGTTGGACGATCCGTCGTGAGGGCTTCGGCCTAGGGATTGACGGAACCTCTTCATTCAGGGGAAGAGGTGATCGGGCGTGGTCAGCCAGCCCGAATTGATGCGAGGTCCCACTGGGGGGCAGCTCAGCGACAGTTCGCGCCAGCAGGCGCTCTCCGACTTCATGCGGCGTGATCAGCCGCTCGCCAACGTCGTCGGCTACGGCCACGGCGTGAAGTGGATCGACGGACAGCCGACCGGTGAGCCCGCCGTGCTGGTGTTCGTCACCCAGAAGGTGCCCGAGTCCATGCTGCCGGAGCGGGACGTCGTCCCGCGCACCATGGACGACGGCACTCCCACCGACATCGTCGCGGTCGGCCATGTCGCCGCACAGCGCCAGCAGCAGCGCAAGGCGGGCAGCGGCCGCATCGAGGACGTCGGCTCGCTGCGCGCGGACGGCGGCGTCGAGGAACAGCTCGCCCGGCTGTCCCAGCCGCTGCTCCAGGAGTCCGGCGCGCTCGGCGTGTTCGAGCCGCAGATCCTCAAGCGGCGGATGCGGCCCGCGCCGTCCGGCATCTCCGTCGGCAACGTCAAGGTGACGGCCGGCACGCTCGGCAGCGTGGTCTACGACTTCCTGCCCGGCGCCACCGTGGACCCACCGGCCGCCGGGCTCGGCATCCCGTCGAAGTTCTACATCCTCTCCAACAACCACGTGCTCGCCGACTCCAACCGCGCCCAGCTGGGCAGCGCCATCGTGCAGCCCGGCGTCTTCGACGGCGGGCAGGACCCGGCGGACCGCATCGCGGTCCTGGACCGGTTCGTCACCATCCAGTTCGCGCCGCAGATCCCGCTGGAGCGGCACAACAACGTGGTGGACTGCGCGCTCGGCGCCGTCGAGTTCCAGGACGCGACCCGCGAGCAGTACTTCAGCGGCGCCCCGCGCGCCTGGCGCCGCAAGTGCAACGTCGCCGTCGGCGACCGGGTCAAGAAGACCGGCCGGACGACGAACATCTCCTTCGGCCGCATCCTCGCGGTCGACGCGACGATCGACGTGAACTACGGCACGGCGGGCACGGCCCGCTTCAAGGACCAGATCCTGACGACGGCCATCTCCGCGGGCGGCGACTCCGGGTCCCTGGTGACCTCGCTCGACAACGTCGCCCTGGGTCTGCTCTTCGCCGGTTCCTCCACGGTCACCGTGGCCAACCACATCGAGAACGTCCGCGCGCTGCTGCGCGTGGAGATCTCCGAGCAGCTGGCCTGACGGCCGTGGCTTCATGAAGGGAGGCTTCCATGACCACTCAGGCACGTAAGCAGAAGGGCCAGACCCGCGCCGAGCACCGCTTCCACAACCCGCAGGGGGCGGAGGTCAAGACGCGTGACGAGGCGTTCGCCACGCAGGCCGTGGAGGTGTCGGCCGAGGCGGTGCAGACGGACGCCAAGCTGACGCTGCACAACGGGGCGGTCACGTTCGAGATGACGGTGAAGTACAACCCCAACACCTATCCGTTCGTGATCACCGGCGGCCAGATCACCTCCGGCATCTGCGGCGCCCCGTGGGACATCACGGGCGGCTCCCTGGGCAACTCGCTGCGCATCGACGCCAAGCGCGCCGGCCAGGGCTCCTGCGCCAACACGATCACGATCGTGGGCCAGTTCCAGAACCCGCCGTCGTACCGCGGCACCTACGGCTTCGACGGCCAGTCGTCGTCGTTCAACCACACGACGCGGTACCAGTGCTAGCGCC
This sequence comes from Streptomyces sp. NPDC059009, assembly GCF_042740175.1. Lineage (NCBI taxonomy): Bacteria > Bacillati > Actinomycetota > Actinomycetes > Kitasatosporales > Streptomycetaceae > Streptomyces > Streptomyces sp. NPDC059009. The sequence goes on from NZ_JBHYJB010000022.1 coordinate 142,591, forward strand.
GTAGCCCGGCAGAGCAGTGGGGCCCGCCTCCTCCCGGGACGGGCCCCACACACGCGTACGGAAGCGGCTCAACCCCCTTGCCGGGAGCCTCAGTTCCCTTACGGGAGCCTCAGTTCCCCTGCTGGGAGCGCGCCTTGAACGCCGCCTTACGGGCCTCCTTGGCCACCTTCTTGTCCGGGTGCAGGCGTCCCATCGCCTCCAGGACGTCCGCCGTGGCCGGGTGGTCGACCCGCCAGGCCGCCGCGAAGAACCCGCTGTGCTGCTCGGCGAGCCCCTCCACCAGGCCCTGCAGCTCGTCCGAGTTGCCCTCGGCCGCGAGCTGCGCCGCCAGCGTGTCGACGGTCAGCCAGAAGATCATGTCCTCGGAGGGCGGCGGCACGTCGGTGGCCCCGTGCTCGGCCAGCCAGACCCGGGCGAGACCGCCGAGCTCCGCGTCGTCGAGGACCTCGCGCAGCGCGGGCTCGGCCTGCGCCCCGGCCAGCGAGAGGGCCTGCTGGCAGCGGAGCCGGCGCAGCGGGGCGCCCTCGTCCGAGCCGCGCGCGGCGGCGAGCAACTCCCGTGCGGCGGCCAGCGGTTCACGGCGGGCCAGCCACTGCTCGATCTCGGCCTGGGCGGCGGCCTGCGGGAAGCCGGCGGTCCCGTCGAGCAGCGCGTCGGCGCCCTTGTCCGCGAGGTCGCCGACGGCGGGCGCGTCCACCCCGGCCTCCAGCATCCGGGCGCGGAGCCCGTACAGGCCGAGGGGGGTGAGGCGGACCAGGCCGTAGCGGCTGACGTCCTCGTCCTCGATCGGCTCGGGCGGCTGGTTCTCGTCGATCTCGGCCATCAGGGCCTCGTCGACCGGCTGGTACTCGACGAGCCCGACCGGCTCCAGGACGCGGAACTGGTCGTCGAGCTTCATCATCGCGTCCGACACCTGCTCCAGGATGTCGTCGGTGGGCTCGCCCATGTCGTCGGGCACGATCATCGACGCGGCGAGCGCGGGCAGCGGCACCGGGCCCTCGGCCGCGGCGCCCGCGTCCTCGCTGACGGTCAGCAGGTAGAGGTTGCCGAGGACGCCGTCGAGGAACTCGGCCTCCGCCTCCGGGTCCCAGCCCAGCGCGTCCAGGTCGATCTCGCCGCCCTCCTCCAGGGCGTCGACGAGGTCGTCGAGGTCGGGCACCGAGGCGTCCGCGAGGATCGTCTCCAGGGCGGCGAGCCAGACGCCGAGGACGTCCTGCGGGCTGCCCGAGGTGACCAGGGCGAGCTCCTCGCCCGCGGTGACGGTGCCCTCGGCGTCCTCGTCCGCCCCGTCCTCCGGGTCGGTGACCTCCACGAGGCCCGTGTCGACGGCGACCCGCCACGCCTCGCTGGTGTACGCGGCGGCGTCCTCGCCGGTGAGACCCAGCTCGGCGGCGGCCGCGGGCAGCTGCTCGTCGACGAGCTCACCGCCCGCGCCGACCCGGGTCCCGGGCCCCGCCCAGCGGGCGAGGCGGACGGCACGGGAGAGCAGGGGGGAGGCGAGCGCGGCCCGCGCGAGTTCCGCTTCGGAGTGCAACAGCACCGGCGGCAGGGAGGCGGGGCTTACGGACATCGGCTGGTTCTCCTAGGTACGGACGGTGCGGCTGACCGAAGCCTAGACGGATTTCGCACCATGCCGCCCGGTTCATGTCCCTGCCAGCCATCGGGTTCACCAAGACATAGCGAGACGTACACCCCAAGCCCCCTGTCGGAACCTTGACAACTCCCCTGCTCACACAAGAGATTGACGCGCGTAGAGCGCCCGCACGGCCCTGCACCGCCGCATCCTTCCCTGCCGGAATCCGCCCCTCCCCGGAGCCCCCTCATGCCCTCCATACCGAAATCCACCGCCATCGCCGCCGTCGTCGCCACCGCGCTGTCGGCCGGACTGCTCGTCGCGACCTCCTCCACGGCCTCCGCCGACGAGGTCCGCGTCCACGACATCCAGGGCACGACCCGCCTCTCCCCGCTCGCGGGCAAGGAGGTCACGGACGTGCGCGGGGTCGTCACCGGCGTCCGCGACCACGGCTCCAAGGGCTTCTGGATCCAGGACCCGAAGTCCGACGACGACCCGGCGACCAGCGAGGGGATCTTCGTCTACACCGGCTCCGCGGCCCTCGCCGTGAAGACGGGCGACGCCGTCCGCGTCTCCGGCACGGTCGCCGAGTACGTGCCCGGGGGCGCCGCCTCCGGCAACCAGTCCCTCACCCAGCTGACCAAGCCGCAGGTCACGGTCGAGTCGTCCGGCAACGCACTGCCCGCCCCGGTCACCCTCGACGCGTCGTCCGTGCCCGCCGCGTACACCCCCAAGGGCGACCCGGCCAAGGACGGCAGCGTCAACGGCCTGACGCTGCGCCCGCGTTCGTACGCCCTCGACCTGTACGAGTCTCTGGAGGGCATGAACGTCCGGGTGGGCAGCTCGCGCGTGGTCGGCGCGACCGACGCGTACAACGAGCTCTGGGTGACGGTGAAGCCGAAGGAGCACCCGGTGCGCCGGGGCGGCACGCTCTACGGCTCCTACACCGCGCAGAACACCGGCCGCCTGCAGATCCAGCAGCTGGCCCCGGTCACCGAGCACCCCTTCCCCGAGGCGAACGTCGGCGACACCCTGTCCGGCACCTCCGAAGGCCCCCTGGACTTCAACCAGTTCGGCGGCTACACCCTCGCCGCGCGCGAGCTCGGCACGGTCAAGGACGGCGGGCTCGCCCGCGAGAAGACCCGCAAGCAGCGCTCCGGCGAGCTGGCCGTGGCCACGTACAACGTGGAGAACCTCGACCCCACCGACCCGCAGAAGAAGTTCGACGCGCTCGCGGGCGCCGTGGTCACCAACCTCGCCTCGCCCGACGTCCTCGCCCTGGAGGAGATCCAGGACGACAACGGCGCGAAGAACGACGGGACGGTCGCCGCCGACCGGACCGTGAAGAAGTTCACGGACGCGATCGCCGCGGCGGGCGGCCCGCGCTACGAGTGGCGCTCCGTCGACCCCGAGAACAACAAGGACGGCGGCGAGCCCGGCGGCAACATCCGCCAGGTGTTCCTCTTCAACCCGAAGCGGGTCTCGTTCACGGACCGCGCACCCGGCGACGCGACGACCGCGACCGGCGTCACGAAGGCACACGGCAAGGCGGCCCTCACGCACTCCCCCGGCCGGATCGCCCCCGCCGACTCGGCCTGGGCGGACAGCCGCAAACCGCTCGCGGGCGAGTTCACCTTCCGCGGCCGCACCGTCTTCGTGATCGCCAACCACTTCGCGTCCAAGGGCGGCGACGAGGGCCTGACCTCGCAGCACCAGCCCCCGGCCCGCTCCTCCGAGGCGAAGCGGCTGCGCCAGGCCCAGGCGGTCAACTCCTTCGTGAAGGACCTCCGCAAGGTCCAGAAGAACGCGGACGTCGTCGCGCTCGGCGACATCAACGACTTCGAGTTCTCGGCGACGGCCAAGGCACTGGAGGACGGCGGCGCCCTGAGCTCTGCGGTCAAGTCCCTGCCGCGCGCGGAGCGTTACTCCTACGTCTACCAGGGCAACTCACAGGTCCTCGACCAGATCCTGACCAGCCCCGGGGTGGGCTCGCTCGACGACCTCAGTTACGACAGCGTGCACATCAACGCGGAGTTCGCGGACCAGAACAGCGACCACGACCCGCAGGTCCTCCGCTTCAAGCCGTAGCGGCCACCGGAGCCGCGCCCGCCTCCTCACCCGTAGAGGGCGAACAACCAGTCCCGCCAGGCGAGTTCGTTGTGCTTCGCGTCGGCGTGCGGTCCGAAGTCGTGGACGCTCACGCCGACCGGCCCGCCGAAGTGGTTGCGCCCGAAGAAGCGGTACAGGGCGTCCTCCGTGCGCAGCCCGATGAAGCAGCGGGTGCGGAAGTCGAGGATCGCGTCGAGGGGCCCGCCGGGGGCGTCCACCCGCAGGCGGGCGCCCTCGGCGGCGTCGGCCGGCAGACACAGCTCCCGGCCGAGGGCCTCGAAGGCGTCCGGGGTGGTGGAGGCGGCCGGGCCATGGACGGAGGCGAAGGCGGCGAGGCGGCCCGGGAAGTACGTCAAGTACTGGCGCAGGGTGTGCAGATAGAAGTCGGTGTGGCGGCTGGCGGCGTCGTAGAGGGTGTCCCAGTCGGCCGTGAACGCCCCGCGGTGCGCGTACCGCACCCAGGACCGCCGGCCGCCGTCGCGCGGCTCGATCGTCTGGTCCAGCTCGTTGCGGCTCTGCCCCGGCGGCAGCCGGCCGGGGCCGTCGGTGCGCCCGGTGAGCCGGTGCGGCGGCTCCCACCGCGTCACGGTCCCGCCGAACGGCGCGGCGCCGCCCACCCGGGGCTCGTACTCCAGCGGCCACAACCAGCCACCGGTGCCGATGGTGAGGGCGTCCCACACCTCTCCCGGGGCGGCGTCGACCTCAAATTCCCTGACGATCTCGAATTCCTTGCCGTCGCCGCTCATGACGCCTCCTGACCGCACCCGCCACCGCCGTCCCCCGCCACGGTCGCACCCCCACCCCTCCCCCTCCACCCGAGAGCCCCCGTCCGCGCCCACTGGCCGGAAATCTACGCTCAGCGCGGTAGCGGGGCGTACGCGAACTGGCACCGCACCAGGAACTCCCCGGCCGGAGTCCGCCCGGCCCGTACGACCCGAGTACGGCCCGAGTACGATCCGCGTGCGACACTCCCGGCCATGACCCTCCCCGCCGCGCCCGAGCCCGGCCTCCGCCCCGCCACCCGCGCCGACCTGCCCGCGGTCCTCGCCCTGCTCGCCGACGAGGACCGCGCCGTCGACCCGGCGACGGTGGTCGTGGACGCCGCGTACTCGCGGGCCTTCGCGGAGATCGAGGCGGACGCGCGCAACGAGCTGCTGGTCCTCGACGACGGTCAGGGCACCGTCCTCGGCTGCCTCCAGGTCACCTACATCCCGGGCCTCGGCAAGGGCGGCGCGGAGCGGGCGCTCGTCGAGGCGGTGCGGGTCCGGGCGGACCGGCGCGGGGCGGGGCTCGGCCGGACCCTGATGGAGCGCGCCGTCGAGCGGGCCCGCGCCCGCGGCTGCGCCCTCGTCCAGCTCACCAGCAACAAGCGCCGCGAGGACGCCCACCGCTTCTACGTCTCGCTGGGCTTCACGCGCAGCCACGAGGGCTTCAAGCTGAGCCTCCCGTAAGGCCGTTGGGGCCGCTCAGGGCTCACAGCAGGTGGCCGCCGCCGTCCACGAGGAGGACCTCGCCCGTGATGTACGCGGAGTTGGCGAGGTCGAAGACGGCGCCCGCGATGTCCTCGGGCTGCCCGACCCGCCCGAGGGGCAGCCGCGCCGCGACGTCCTTCATCGCGTCCTCGATGCCCTCGACCCCGTCGAACCACGGGGTGTCGATCATGCCGGGTGCCACCGCGTTGACCCGCACCTCGGGGCCGAGCGTCTTGGCGAGCAGCTTGGTCATGTGGTTCACGGCGGCCTTGGTGACGGCGTAGGGGATGGAGCTGCCGTTCGGCCGGACGCCCGCCTGCGAGGAGACGTTGACGACCGCGCCCGCGCCGCTCGCCTTCAGATGGGGCGCGGCGGCCGTGATGGTCTGCCAGACCCCGATGACGTTGACGTCGTACAGCTCGCGCCACACGTCGGGGCTCGCGGCGGCCAGGTCGGCGTGGTCGATGAAGCGGGTCGAGCCCGCGCAGTTGACGAGGAGGTCGAGCCGCCCGTACGCGTCCACGGCGGCCTGGACCAGACGCTTGGCGTCGGCCTCGTCGGCGACACTCGCCTGCACGTAGACGGCGTCGGGGAGTTCGGCCGCGAGCTGCTCGCCCGCCTCGACGGAGCGCGCGGAGTTCACGACGACGCGGAACCCGGCCCCGGCCAGGCGGCGGGCCACCGCGGCGCCGATGCCGGACGACGACCCGGTGACCAGGGCGACGCGCTGCTCCTGCTGACTGCTGCTGCTCATGCTGTTGTTCCCCTCAAGTCGGCCTGCCGACGCCCGCGCCGATCATGCCAGACGCCGCCGGACCCGCCGCACGGAGCGGCAGAGCCACCCACGCCGTAGCGATGCTCCCCATTACCTCGTAGAAGAATTAAGTGGAGCTTCACGACGACGGTGCCGAGACTGCCCGTATGACGCTCCCCCACCCCGCGCCCCCGGCCCCCTTCGGCCGCGCCCTCTGCGCCATGGTCACGCCGTTCACGGACGGCGGTGCCCTCGACCTCGACGGCGCCCGGCGTCTCGCCACGCGCCTGGTGGACGGCGGCTGCGACGGCCTCGTCCTGTCCGGCACCACGGGCGAGTCCCCGACCACCTCGGACGCCGAGAAGTCGGCGCTCGTACGGGCCGTGGCCGAGGCGGTCGGCGACCGGGCACACATCGTGGCGGGCATCGGCACCTCCGACACCCGGCACACCGTCGAACTGGCCCTGGCGGCCGAAAAGGCGGGCGCCGACGGCCTGTTGGTGGTCTCGCCGTACTACAGCAGGCCCCCGCAGGACGCCGTGGAGGCGCACTTCCGCGAGATCGCGGACGCGGCCGGGGTGCCGGTGCTCCTGTACGACATCCCGGGCCGCACCGGCACCCGCATCGAGCCGGAGACGCTGCTGCGCCTCGCCGAACACCCCCGCATCGTCGGCGTGAAGGACTGCGCGTACGACATCCTCGGCTCGACGAAGGTCATCGCCCGCTCGGACCTCGCGTACTACACGGGCTGCGAGGAGTACGCGCTGCCGCTGTACGCGCTCGGCGGCGCCGGGTACATCAGCACGGTGGCGAACGCGGCGCCGGGCCCGATGCGCGCGATCCTCGACGCGTACGACCGCGGCGACCCGGCCGAGGCCCGCCTCGCGCAGCAACGGGCCACCCCGCTCATCGAGTTGATGATGGCATCGGGCCTGCCCGGCACGGTCACGGCCAAGGCGCTCCTCACCTCCCTCGGCCTCCCCGGCGGCCCGGTGCGGGCACCGCTGCGGGCCGCCGGGCGGGAGGCGGGCGAGGAGCTGCGGGCGGCGTACGAGGCGCTGGCGGGGGCACGGTCGGCGCACTGATCCCACCTTGACAAACACGGGTGAAATGGGCCGATCTGTACGTTTCTTGGTGTCAGCGAAACCCGAGGGCCCAAGGAGTCCTGTGATGAGCATGAACATGAGCAAGCGCATTGCGATCGGTTCGGCTGCTGTCCTGTGCGGCACGCTCGCGATCGGCGGCGTCGCCAACGCCGCCTCCGGCACCCCGCACCACAAGGGAGACCAGTCGCACAGCCAGACGGTCAAGCGCTCCGCCGACGTCGAGCACATCCCCGCGGGCAAGGTTTCCGCGAACAAGGACGCCGGGGACAGCAAGGGCGACAAGAGCAGCAAGGACGACATCGCCCCGGCCAGCCCGTCCAACCCGTACAGCCAGACCGTCAAGATGCCCGTCGGGACGGACGCGATCCCGGGGCACCCCGTCAAGTAGCCGCGGAGGCACGGAACCGGAGCCACACACACGAGCGCCCTCCCCGGCCGCCTCAGGGCCGGGGAGGGCGCTCGTACGTCGCTGCCGATCAGCCACAACTGATCAGCTGCAGCTGATCAGTTGTGGCTGTGCAGAACCTCGTTCAGACCGCCCCACACCGCGTTGTTCGGGCGGGCCTCGACCGTGCCCGTGACCGAGTTGCGGCGGAAGAGGATGTTCGAGGCGCCGGAGAGCTCGCGGGCCTTCACGATCTGGCCGTCGGGCATCGTGACGCGCGTGCCGGCCGTGACGTACAGACCGGCCTCGACGACGCACTCGTCGCCGAGCGCGATCCCCACACCGGCCTCGGCGCCGACCAGGCAGCGCTCGCCGATGACGATGCGGACGTTGCCGCCGCCGGAGAGCGTGCCCATCGTGGAGGCGCCGCCGCCGATGTCCGAGCCGTCGCCGACGACGACACCGGCGGAGATGCGGCCCTCGACCATCGACGTGCCGAGCGTGCCCGCGTTGAAGTTCACGAAGCCCTCGTGCATGACCGTCGTGCCCTCGGCCAGGTGCGCGCCGAGGCGGACCCGGTCGGCGTCGGCGATGCGCACGCCCTTCGGCGCGACGTAGTCCGTCATGCGCGGGAACTTGTCGATGGACGTCACCTGGAGGTGCAGGCCCTCGGCACGGGCGTTCAGGCGCACCTTCTCCACGTCGTCGACGGCGACCGGACCGAGCGAGGTCCAGGCGACGTTGGCGAGGAGACCGAAGAGGCCGTCCAGGCTCTGGCCGTGCGGCTTGACCAGGCGGTGGGACAGCAGGTGGAGGCGCAGGTACGCGTCATGGGCGTCCAGCGGCTTGTCCTCGAGGGAGGCGATGACCGTGCGCACGGCCACGACCTCGACACCGCGCCGGGCGTCGGGCCCGACCGCCTTCGCGGCGCCCTCGCCGAGCAGCTCCACGGCCCGCTCGGCGGACAGCCGCTCGGACCCGGCCGGGCCGGGCTCGGCGACCAGCTCGGGGGCGGGGAACCAGGTGTCGAGAACGGTGCCGTCGGCGGTCACGGTGGCGAGACCCGTCGCAACGGCGCCGGTGGTACGAGTAGCAGTCGTGTCGGTCATGGGTGAAACCTAACCGGAGGGGCGGCGCGCGGGCGAACCGGTCTCAGGGAGCGGGCCCCGGAACGCTGCCGCCGCCGCGGACGCTCCCTCGGAGCCGGCCCCGGACACCCCGTGGCCGGACGCCCCGGACCCAGACTTCTCAGCGCCGGACTTCTCAGCGCCGGGCCTCTCAGCGCCGGGCCTCTCAGCGCCGGACACCTCGGGACCGGACACCCCCGCCGCCCCGGCCCCGAGCCGCCCGGCAAGCAGCACGAACACCCCCGCCACCCCCGCGAGCCCCGCGCACACCGGCCACAGCGCCCCCGGCGCCACCGAGTAGAGCGCGCCGCCGAGGGGCGCGGAGAGCACCACCCCGCTCACCGAGACACCCGAGTACAGGCCCTGGAAGCGGCCCTGCACATGCGCGGGCGCGTGATCGGCGACGTACGCGGTGGCGGTGGTCTTGTAGAGGATCTCGCCCGCGGTGAGCAGCAGCATCATGGTGACGGCAGCCCCGAGCGCCGTCGTCCCGAGCGCCGTCCCGGCGGCCAGCACCCCGTACCCGGCACCCACGAGCAGCAGCCCGCAGCCGACGATCCGCAGCGGCGCCCGGCCGCGCAGGGCGACCGCGACGGGGAGTTCGAGGAGCACGTTGACGGCGCCGTTGATCGCGAGGAGCCAGCCGTAGACGGCGGTGTCCAGTCCGTGGTGGCCGAGGTCGAGCGGGAGGGTGGAGTACTGCTGGCGGTAGACGAGGTCGGTGACGAGGATCGCGGCGAGCAGCAGGACGACGGTGGGCCGCGCCCGCAGCGCGGCGAACACCCCCGGCCCGCCACCGCCCGGGACACCACCGTCCGGTCCGCCGCCGCCCGCGACGCCACCGTCCGTCCCGCCGCCCGGCCCACCACCGCCCGGGACGCGCACCGCCCTCCGCGCCGCCACCCCACGCGCGGGCAGTACCCGCGCAGGCAGCACCCGCGCGGCGTACGCGGCGAAGACGAGCGTGCCGACCCCGTCGACGACGAACATCACCCCGTACGAGGCGTGGGCGATCAGGAGCGCACCGAGCGGCGGCCCGGCCGTGAAGCCCGCGTTCGCCGCGCACCGCATCACGGCGAAGCCCTGCCGCCGCCCGCCCTCGGGGACGGTCGCGGCGACGAGCGCGCTGTTGGCGGTGCGCACGCACCCGCCCGCGTACTGGCTGAGCACCGGCACGACGTAGAGCAGCGCGACCGGCAGGACGGGCAGCGCGAGCACCCCGGCCCCGCTCACCAGGGATCCGACGAGCAGCACGCGCCGGTGCCCGAACCGGTCCCCGAACCAGCCGCCGGTGAAGTTCCCCGCGACCATCCCGGCGCCGCCGATGCCGCTGATCAGCCCCGCCTGCGCGACGGACAGTCCGCGCTCGTGCGTCAGGTAGACGAAGAAGTACACGAACGTGAAGGCCACGACCATGTTGAAGAACTGGCCCGCCGCCAGCAGCCACACCGTGCGCGGCACGTCCCGAAGCGCCTTCACTCCGCCTCCCCCAGCCGGCTCATGCAGTGAGTTCCTTTTGGGAACGGACTATGTCAGCATGAGTGCCATGGCGCAACGGACCCGGCTCGACGACACGCACTGCGCCATCGCGCAGGCGCTGGACGTCGTGGGCGACTGGTGGACCCTGCTGATCGTGCGCGACACGGCCCGCGGGCTGCACCGCTTCGACGAGCTGCAGCGTGAACTGGGCGTGTCCCGCAAGGTGTTGACGGAGCGGCTGCGACTCCTGGTGGACGCGGAGGTGCTGTCCCGCGTGCCCTACCAGGAGCACCCGCCCCGGCACGAGTACCGCCTCACACCGCGCGGCCGCGCGCTGCTCCCGGTCCTGGTGGCGCTCCAGGACTGGGGGGACACCTGGGTCCTCGGAGAGGGAGAGATGACGGCGACGACCCCGACAGCGGCCTCACAGGAGGCGCGGCGCGTCCACGACCTGCTCGGCACGCACCTGCCGCAGCTCCGACTCGCCGACGACAAGGGCGAGTTGAGGGACCCGGTGGCATCGGACACCCCGTACACGGTCCTGTACTGCTTCCCCGGCGCCTACGCCCGCAGGGACGCCTACCCGCCCGGCTGGGCCGGGATCCCGGGCGCGCCCGGCTGCACCCTGGAGTCGTGCACGTACCGCGATCAGCTGGCGGAGTTCACGGCGGCGGGCGCGACCGTGCACGGCGTCTCCACCCAACGCCCGGACGAACAGCGGGCGTTCGCCGACAAGGAGCGGCTGCGCTTCCCGCTCCTCTCGGACGCGGACCTGGCCCTGACGGCGGCGCTGCGGCTGCCCACGTTCCGCGCGGCGGGCGTGAGCCGCCTCAAGCGGCTGACCCTGGTCGTGGACCGGGAGCGGGTCGTGCGCGAGGTGCAGTACCCGGTCACGGATGTGACGGCGAGCGTGGACGCCGCGCTCGCGACGGTCAACCGGCTTGCTTCCCAGGCGCGTTGACGATGATCCGGTGGAGCATCTCGCGCGCGTACGCCTCGTCGTAGGGCGTGTCCGTGAGGAGCACCTGCAGACAGATGCCGTCCATCAGCGCGGACAGCGCGCACGCGGTGGCGGCGTCGGTCCGCTCGGCGATGATCTCGGTGAGCTCCTGACACCACTCGTCGGCCACGCAGCGCAGCGCGGGCCGCCGCAGCGCCGCGAGATACAGCTCGTACTCCAGCTCGACGCCCGTGCGCTCGCCGCCGAGCCACTCCCCGAGCAGCCCGGCGAGCTCGCCCGCCAGATCACCACGGGGATCCCGAAGGCCCCCGCGCCCGGCCGCGACCTTGGCGAACCCCTGATTGGTCTGCCGCAGCGCGGCCACCATCAGCTCGTCGAGGGTCTTGAAGTGATAGGTGGTCGACCCGAGCGGCACATCGGCCTCGGCGGCGGCGGAGCGGTGGCTGAGCCCGCCGATGCCCTTCTCGCCCACCACCCGGATCGCGGCGTCGATGATCCGCTGCCGCCGCTCCGGGTCATAGCGCCGCCCGGCCCGCTCGCCCACCATCAGTGGGCCCCGCCCAGATTGAGCACGACCACCCCGGCGATCACGAGCGCGATCCCCAGGACCTTCACGAGGTTGGTCGACTCCCCCAGGAACAGCATCCCGATCCCGGCGACCGCGGCGGTCCCGATCCCCGCCCAGATCGCGTACGCGGTCCCCACCGAGAGCGTCTTGAGCGTCTGCGCGAGCAGCGCGAAGGCCAGCAGATAGCCCACGACGGTCACGAGCGAGGGCCACAGCTTGCTGAACCCGTCGCTGTACTTCATGGCCGTCGTCCCGGCCACCTCCGCCGCGATGGCCGCGGCCAGCAGTCCGTATCCCATGCGTACGAGTGTACATATCGATGCGTACGGGCGTACGCAAAAGGCGGATCCCGGCCTCCCGAAGACTGCCCCTCCTGAGGGCTGCCCCGCCTCCTCAGCGGAACGCGATCAGCGACCGCTTCGGCCTCAGCACACAGAATTCGTTGCCCTCCGGGTCGGCGAGCACCACCCACCCGACCTCCGCCCCCTGCCCGACATCCACCCGCCGCGCCCCGAGCCCCAGCAGCCGCTCGACCTCGGCCTCCTGGTCGTCGGGGGCGAGGTCGAGGTGGAGCCGGTTCTTCACGGACTTCCCGTCGGGACTCGGCATGAAGCAGATCCCGACGGGCGCCGACGCGTCGGTCCCGATGACGACCTCGCGCTCCCGCTCGGAGAGCACCTTCCAGTCGAGGACCCGGCACCAGAAGCGGGCGAGGCCAGGCAGGTCATGGGCGTCGATGACGATGTGGTGCAGTGCGAGTGCCATGTGCCCACTATCGCGCCAACCACCGCCCGGACACGGCTACTTGGTCACCGTGAACCACGTGGCCCGCGACTTCTTCCACTCCGCGTGGGCGAGGTCCTTGGCCTCCGTGCCGTCCCCGTAGAGGTCCGCGGAGCCGCAGTCGGTGATGAGCTGGGCGCGGGCACCGGGCACGCTCAGGTCGGGCACGTCCACGACGGCCTCCCAGCCGCCGGGGTCGCTCGTGGGCAGGTCGGCCCGCTTGACGGGGGCGTGACCTGCGACGCCGTCCCACTGGTAGAGGGCGTAGGGGTCGGAGTTGTCGTCGGCGGCCCAGCTCCCGGCGACGATCAGATACTGGTCGGCCGCGTTCTTGCGGATGTCACGGATCGAGAGCCCGCCCAGATCCAGCTCGATCGGCTCCCCGAAGGCGGCCTTCGCGCCGCTGCCCACCACCTTGTCGATGTTGGTGACGGGCACGATCAGCGCCTTCCCGCCGTCCTTCGGCGGCACGAGCGGCGCCCGGAACCCGATGTACGCGGTGGTGCTCGACCCCGGCGCGAACTCGAGCCCCTCCACGTTGAACCCGTCGATCTGCTTGGGCACTTGACCACTGGCCGTACCGGCCGCGAAGCCCAGCCGGTCGTCATGGTCCTTGTCCCAGGCGACGAGGTCGTCCCGCAGCTTCTTGTACGAGCCGCCGAGCGCGAGCGCCGTCGCGGCCCCGCTGCCCGTCACCTTCGTGGTGAAGACGGTGTTGCGGGGCGCCTTGTACTCACCGCTCTTGTTGTTGCCGAGCGACCCGGTCCAGTAGATGGTGTCCCCGACCCGCGCGGCCCCCTCGATGTCGACCTCCTTCGACACCCCGAGCCCGGAGCTGAAGTCCCAGGTCTTCACGGGCGCCCCGGACACCGAACGGTCGTACAGGCGCAGCACGTTGGACTCGTCGTCGGCCACGACCACATAACCGCCGCCGACGTCCACGGCCGCGGACGCGTCGCTCGACCCGGTGAAGTACCGGCTGTCGGCGCCCTGTTGGACCGCCCCGGACGCCGCGTAGTGCAGCGTCGCGGTGGCCGTGCCCCCGTCCGGCCCGGTGACCTGCAGGGTCAGGTCCGTGTACCCCTGGCCCTGTGCGTCGACCGAGACCTGCCGGGTGGCCCCGGTCCCGGTCACGGCGACGTCGCCCGGGGCGGCCACCGACGCCTTGCTGGACGCCGTCGCGGCCACCGTCAGCTTCGAGGCGTCCGCACCGCTCTGGCCCACGGTCACGGTCACCGTGGGGTCCCCGTCGGCGCCGACCGCCCCCGACAGATGAGCCGCCGAGAGGGAGATCGTCGGCGTGCCCTGACTCGCCGCGTGCGCGGGCATGTTGAGGCTCATGGCGGTCAGCGTAAGAACGCCGCTCGCCAGGGCAATGGCCGTACGCCGGGACGGGGAAACGTAAGTCCGCACTGGGGTCCTTTCGACGGTGCTGTGTCGTCGAGAACCCTCAATCACCTGCGCCAACCAGGGGGGTACGCCCTACAGACGCAAGGTGAACAGAACGCGGTTCGGCCCCCTGCGCCGCCAGGCACAGGGGGCCGAACCAGCAGCAATCCCTCAGACGTTGAAGCCGAGCGCCCGCAGCTGCTCCCGCCCGTCGTCCGTGATCTTGT